>CAYOXW010000113.1:0-8895 GCA_964408005.1 uncultured Methylibium sp. | reverse complement strand
GCGGCGTCTCGGCCTCGGCGCGGGCGCGCGCGGCCTCGCGTTCGGCGGCATCGCGCGCCGCGCGCTCGCGTGCGAGCTCGGCCTTGAGCTCCTGCTCGCGGGTCTCGGCGGCGCGGCGGTTCAGGCGCTCGCTGACCTCGCTGGACTCGCGCTGCACCGCCTCGCGGCGCGCCTGCGCCGCGACCGGGTCCTCGGGCTCGACGCTCCAGCGCTGCTCGATCGTGCCGCCGGGCTGCGGGCGGTCGGTGAACACGATGCGGCCGTCGGGCAGGCGCTGGCGCACGATCTCCTGGGCGGCGGGCACGCTCGCACTCGCGGCGAGCGCGAGCAGCGCGACGGGAAGCAGGTTCGGACGCATGCGCATGGGAGGCCGGGAGGGTGGGCGCGGTTCCCGCATTCTGCGGCCGGCGGCGATGGCATAGTGCGACCGGCGCGCCGCGCCCCCTGGCTCTCACCGTCCCGACCTTGACTCCGACCGCCCCGCCCCCGTCCGCGCTGCCGCTGTACGTGGACCTCGACGGCACGCTGTTCCCGGGCGACACGCTGCACGAGTCGATCCTGCTGCTGCTGCGCCGCAACCCGCTGAACCTGCTGCGCCTGATCGCCTGGCTGCTGCGGGGCCGGCTCGCGTTCAAGCGCCGGCTGGCCGATGCCGTGGGGCTCGACGCGACGAGCCTGCCCTATCGCGCCGACTTCCTCGCCTACCTGCGCGCCGAGTGGGCGCGTGGCCGCCCGCTGGTGCTGGCCACCGCGGCCGACGCGCGCATCGCCGCCGCGGTGGCGGAGCACCTGGGCCTGTTCAGCGGCCACCTGGGCAGCGAGACGGTCAACCTGAAGGGCGCGCGCAAGCTCGAGGCGATCGAGCGCCACAGCGGCGGCGCCTTCGCCTACGCCGGGAACTCGGCGGTCGACCTGGCCGTGTGGCGGCGTGCCGCCGAGGCGGTCGCGGTCAATGCGCCCACCGGCGTGACGCGGCGGCTGCAGGCGCTGCACCCGCAGGCGCGCGTGTTCGCGCGCGAGCCGCTCGGGCTGCGCACGCTGCTGAAGGCGATCCGCCTGCAGCAGTGGAGCAAGAACGTGCTGATGTTCGTGCCGCTGCTGGCCGGCCATGTCGGCGACGCCGGCGCCTGGGCCGCGGCGGGGCTGGCCTTCGTCGCCTTCGGGCTGGTGGCCTCGGCGACCTACCTGGTCAACGACCTGCTCGACCTGCCCAATGACCGCCGCCACGCGAGCAAGCGCCACCGGCCGCTGGCGGCCGGGCGACTCGGCATCGGCGCGGCCGTGGCGCTGGCCTGCGGGCTCGCGCTCGCCGGTTTCGCGCTCGCGGTCGCGGTGTCGCCGTCGTTCGCGCTGATGCTGACCGGCTATGTGCTGATCACGCTGGCCTACTCGCTGCGGCTCAAGAGTCTGGCGCTGCTCGACGTGCTGGTGCTCGCGGGCCTGTACACCTGGCGCCTGATGGCCGGCGCGGTGGTCGCCGAGGTGGCGCTGTCGAACTGGCTGCTGGCCTTCTCGATGTTCCTGTTCCTGAGCCTGGCGCTGGTCAAGCGCTGCGCCGAGCTCGAGGAGATGATCGACAGCGAGCGCACCCACACGCCCGGGCGCGGCTACCTGCTGGTCGACCTGGCGACGCTGCGCGGCATGGGCATGGCCAGCGGTTTCCTCGCGGTGATGGTGCTGGCGCTGTACATCGACAGCCAGAACGGCAAGGCGCTCTACCCGGCGGCCGAATGGCTGTGGGGCCTGGCGCCGCTGCTGCTGGCCTGGGTGATGCGCATCTGGCTGAAGGTCGCGCGCCGCGAGCTGCACGGCGAGGACCCGGTCGCCTTCGCGCTGAAGGACCGCTACAGCTGGGTCACGCTGCTGGCGATGGGCGGCTTCGCGGCGCTGGCCTCGCGGGGGGGCGCGTGAAGGCGGCCGCGCTCGCGCTCGCGCTGCTGTGCGTGCTGATGTCCAGCGCCGCGCAGCTGGCGATGAAGCTCGGCCTGCGCGGCAGCGGCGACGCCGCGGCGACGGTCGCCGGCACCTACGCCCAGGCGCTCGCGAGCCCGCTGGTCTGGCTGGGCCTGGCGCTGTACGGGCTGAGCGCGGCGCTGTGGATCTGGGTGCTGGCGCGGCTGGACGTCAGCCTCGCCTACCCGCTGGTCAGCTTCGGCTTCGTGCTGACGATGGTGCTGGGCGTGCAGTGGCTCGGCGAACCCTTCTCCTGGCAGCGCCTGGGCGGCTGCGCGCTGATCGTCGCGGGCGTGTTCCTGCTCGCCGCCGACGCATGAGCGCCGCCGTGATGGGCCGCGGCAAGCCAGGCACGACCCGCGCGGCGGGCGGGGACGGCTCATGAACGGTTTCGACACCCGCGCCGCGCGCGCGACCTTCTTCTGGGTCTTCGGCCTGACGCTGGTGGCCAAGGTCGGCCTCGCGGCCTGGCTGCCCTTCAGCGGCGACGAGGCCTTCTTCTACCAGTGGGGCGTGCACCCGGCCTGGGGCTATTCCGACCACCCGCCGATGGTCGGCTGGCTGCTGTGGGCGCTGCGCTCGGCCTTCGGCGACGCGCCGCTGGCGCTGCGCAGCGCCACGGTCCTGGTCACCAGCCTGCTCGGCCTGGGGCTCGTCGACCTCGCGCGGCGCCTGCTGCCGCCGGCGCGCGAGGCCGCCGCCTGGCTGGCCGGCGCGGTCTACCTGGCGCTGCCCTTCTCGTGGCTGTTCGTGCTGGTCACGACCGACACGCCGCTGATCCTGTTCATGGGCGCCTCGGCCTGGTGCTTCGTGCGCGCCGAGCTGGCCGCGCGGCCGGCCGGCTGGTACGCGGCGGCCGGGGTGCTGCTCGGCGCGGCCTTCCTGTCGAAGTACTTCGCGGTGCTGCTCGGCCTCGGTTATGCGCTGTGGATCCTCGGCTGGCGGCGCGAGCGCTGGTGGGCGCTGCCGCTCGGCGCGGCCGGCGCGCTGCCGGCGGTTGCGCTGCACCTGTGGTTCAACGCCCACCACGGCTGGACCAACGTGATGTTCAACGTTTACAACCGCAACGAGGACGCCGCCTGGTCGCTGGCCGACTTCGCGGTCTACGTCGTGATGATGGTCTACCTGCTGACGCCCTGGCTGCTGTGGCAGGCGGCGCGCGTGCGCGGCGGCGCGCGGCCGGCGGCGGCGCGGCTGGTCGCGCTGCTGTGGATCGTGCCCTACGCGGTGTTGGCCCTGGTCGCGACGCGCCGCAGCGTCGGCTTGCACTGGGTGCTGGGCTTCGTGCCCTTGTTCGTGCTGTGGGCCGGGCTGCGGCTGCCGCCCGAGGCGCTGGCACGCAGCCTGAAATGGACCGGCTGGCTGGCCGTGCCGCATGCGCTGGCGCTGGTGGCGCTGCTGGCCACGCCGCTGGTGTGGTGGCAGTCGTCGAAGTCATTCCCCTCGCTGGTGTTCCTGCGCGAGGCGCCGGCGATCACCGCGGCGCTGACGCGCGAGCTGCCCGAGGGCGCCACGCTGATGGCGCGCGCCTACAGCCCGGCCGCGGTGCTGGCCTACCACGCGGGGCGCTATGTGCCGGTGTTCGGCACCGGGCGCTTCCATGCGCGCCAGGACGACCTGCTGGTCGACTTCCGCGCCTTCGAGGGCAAGGCGCTGCGCATCTACGACCGCAAGCCGCTCGCCGAGGCCGAGTTCGCGCCCTACTTCGAGCGCGTGCGCACGGCCAGTTTCAGCGTCGCCGGCCAGACCTTCCACTACCTCGACGGCGAGGGCTTCCGCTTCCAGCCCTACCGCGACACGCTGCTGCGGCAGGCGGTCGAGCGCTACTACCAGATCCCGGCCCGGCTGCCGATCCTCGGCAGCCCCTTCTGCGAGCGCTACGGCTTCGCGAGCTGCTCGCCCGGGCGCGGCGCGGCCGCCGCAGGGGCCACGCCGACCGACCGGTGAGGGGCCGCCGCTCGGCCTGCGCCCGGCGCGATCCCCGCCCGCGACGGCTCAGGCCGGCGCCGTGAACACCGTCAGCACGCCGGTGTAGCCGTACAGGTGGCGGTGGCCAATCTCGCCGGCGGCGAAGAAGCCCACCAGCGGCACCTCGCCGAGCGCATGCTGCAGCAGCTGCAGCTCGGCCGAGGGCGCGCCGAAATGCGGCCCGCCGCGGCCGGTGCAGCTGAAGTACAGCGCCCCCAGCATGCGCCGTCCGGGCCCGGACGGCGACAGCTCGTCGGGCTCGAGGGCGCCGCGGATCTCGGTGGCGATGCGCACCAGGTCGCGGCGCGCGGCGTCGGCGTCGCGGCGGCAGAACGCCAGCAGCTGGCCGGGCTCGGCGAGCTCGCCGATCGCGAGGCCGCGGCGCTGCGGGTCGATGCCGATCAAGGGGCGCACGCGCGTCTCGGTGCCGAAGGCGCCGCGCCGTGGCGGCGTCGCGAACTCGGGGTTCTGCGCCGGCAGCCCGAAGGGCGCGGCCTCCTCGGCCTCACTCAGGCCGACCAGCGTGCCGCGCAGCCGGGTCATCGCCGCGCGCGGCTCCTCGGTGCCGACGCCCAGATCGGCCAGCAGCACGTCGAGCGCCGGCTGGCCGTCGAGCGTGTAGACGACGTTGCGCTCGCTCTCGCCGATGCGCCGTGCCGGGCCGAGCGGCTGGCAGCCCTGGGTCACGCGCGAGAGGAGCGCCGCCTCGGCCGCGAAGGCCACGCCCGAGAGCCCGCCCTCGAACACGCCGTCGGCCAGCGTCACCGTGCGCCCGCGCGAGGAGGCCAGGCCGCCGAACAGGTAGCGCCCGGCGGTGCGTTCGGCGAGCTCGCCGATCAGCGCGCCGAGCTCCGGGGTGCGCGGGTCGGCGTGGACCAGCGCGGTATGGGCCGCGAAGCCCTCGGCCCCGCCGAGCGGCTGGCGGCCCGAGAACAGGCGGAACTGCTCGCGCGGCAGGTGGCCGAGCATCACCGCCAGCGCCGGCTCGTCGAAGTACTCGACGCCCCCCGCGCACACCCCGATGCCGACGGCCCCGACCCAGGCCGCGCCGGGCCAGCGCTCGCGCAGCGCCGTGAGCAGGGCCTCGGCCGCGCCGGCGTACTGGTCGCTCAGGTAGCACCAGCCCAGCGTCGGCGCCGGCGCGCCGGCGAGCTGGGCTTCGAGCTGGGCCGCGACCAGCCCGAACGCCATGCGCCAGTCCGGGTGGCCGGCATGCGCATGGGCAAAGGGCGGCGGGCGCATCCGCAGGGGTCAGCGTGCCCGCTTGGCTGGTGCGGGCTTGGCGGCCGGCTTGCGCGCCGGCTTGGCGCCGGTGGCCGTGCGCGCCACGGAGTCGGCCGCCGCCTTGGCGGCCTGCTGCGCCGGCGCCATGCCGGCCTTGAGCGTCTGCTCGGCGGCGCTGATGCTCTGCTTGACGAGCTTGCCGGCGAGCTGCTGGGCCGATTCGGGCGTGGCGTCCTTCATCGCGGTGGCCGCCAGCTCGGTGAACTGCTTGGTCAAGGCGCCCCACCACTGCGTCGGGTCGACGACACCGGCGGCCGCCGGCGCGGCGGACGCCTCGGTGGCGGCGGCCTTGGGCTTGCGTGCCGCCGGCTTGCGCGCGGGCGCCGGCTCGGGGGCGGCCGGCGCGGCGGCCGGTGCCGCCTGCTCGGGCAGCTTGATGCGCAGCGATTCGCGCAGGTCGGCGACCTGCACGTTCATCGTCTTCAGCGTCGACAGCGTCATGCGCTGGACCTCGAGCGCCTGGATCGTCGCGGCCAGCATGCGCGCGTTCTGCTCGAGCCAGAACTGCACGGTGCGCAGCTCCTCGATGCGCTTGTCGAGCTCGTCCGGGTCCAGCGTCGGCGCGACCCACTGCCCGATGTTGGGCAGCACGGAACCGGCGTTCTTCACCAGGCCCTGCAGGAAGTCGAAACCCGGGACCATCTTGGCGAACTCGGGGGGGGTGGCGGCCATCGGCATGTCTCCTCGTGGTGCTTGTCCGGCCATTGTGGGCGTCTGGCCCTCAGTGCGCAAAGGGCACGCGCTCGACGCGGTAGCCGCGCGCGGCCAGCAAGGCCGGCAGGCCCCGCGGGCCGATCAGGTGCAGCGCGCCGACGGCCGCCAGCACCGCGCCGCCGTCGCGGTGCAGCGCGTCGATGCGCACGGCCAGCGTGGCGTTGCGCTCGTCGAGCAGGCGCGTCATCAGCGCGCGGTCGGCCGGCGTGTCGAGGCAGTCGCACCAGACGGGCCAGCGCTCCAGCGTGGCGAGGTCGGCGCGCGCCCAGCTGTCGGCGATGCGGCGCAGCGGCGCCAGCGCGCGGCCGCTGTCGAGCTCGTCCAGCGTGCGCTCGACGAAGCGCAGCGACTCGGCACCGTCCGGGCCCTGCAGCGCGGCGAGCTGTTCGCCCAGGGTCTCGAGCGCGACCACGCGCGTGCCGGCGGCATGGGCGCGCTGCGACAGCGCGAGATCGATCGCCCAGGCCGGGTCCAGCCCCTCGCGCCGTCCGGCCAGCGCGCCCAGCGTGGCCGCCTGCAGCGTCGGGGGCAGCAGCTCGGCGAGCGCGGCCGGCAGGCATTCGGCCGCCAGGCGACGCAGCAGCCGCTCGTGCAACGGCGCCGGCAGCGCCTTGCCGCCCGGCCCCGCCGCGGCGCGCAGCGCGTCGGCCACGGCCTGCGGGTCGGCGAGGTCGAGCTCGAGCGCCAGCACGCGGGCGTGCCGCAGCGCCTCGGCCAGGCGCGGGCCGGGCACGGTCCATTCGTGGCGCGCCACGTGGATCGTGCCGTACAGCCACGAGGTCCGCCCGCCCTGCTCGATGCGCCACAGGAAGCCGCGGTCGCGCGCGGCGCGCTCGGCGGCCTGCTGCTGCGCGGCGCTGGGCGCCTGGGCGCTCGGCGGGCAGCTCGGCGCGCCCGCGGCCGTCGCCGTGCCGGCGAGGCCGGCCGCGAGGGCCAGGGCGGCAGCGAAACACCGGAAGGCGGTGAGGATCATGTCGAGAGGGCGCGCGGGCGAGGAGCGCAGCTTAAGCGCCGCCGCCGCGCACGCCGGCGCCGCCCTCAGCGCGCGGTGTGCGCTTCGACGCGCAGCACGCCGCCTTGCTGCTGCCAGCGCAGCCGGCCGAGCACGTCCATGCCGAGCAGCGGCTTGTCGCCCAGCGCCGGCAGCACGACCAGCGACAGCCGCTCGGCGCGCACGCCGCCGGCCAGCGCGAGGTCGGCGCGGGCCACCGTGCCGCTCACGCGGTCGCCGGCGGTGTGGGACTGAATCTGCCCGATCGCCATCAGGCCCAGCGCGCGCGCCAGGTCGGTGGAGATCGCGCTGCTCGTCGCGCCGGTGTCGACCAGGAAATCGACCTCGACCGTGCCGCCCGGCCCGCTGAGCCGGCCCGGCCAGTGGTAATGCCCGTCGGCCGCGCGCCGCATCTCGATCGTGCCGCCGTCGGCGCTGAAGCGGCTGCGCTGCTGCTGGGCCTCGAGCGCGCGAAAGCCGAGGAAGACCGCGAGGCCGAGTAGCAGCCAGACGGTGGCGATCTTCAGCGTGCGCGGGAACTCAGCCATGCGTCCCGTCCTCGCCCGGCGGGGTGCGGCGCATGAGGCCGTCGAACAGCGGCACGGCAGGCCTGCCCATCTCGACCGCGCCGCCTCAGGCCGGGCCGGCGACCTGCTGCTCGATCGCGCCGAACACGCTCTGCCCGTCGGCGCCCAGCACCTCGATGCGGATGCGGTCGCCGAACTTCATGTAGCCGGTGCTCGGGGTGCCGCCCGAGTCGATCATCTCGATGGCACGCTGCTCGGCGATGCAGGACCAGCCGTGCCGGCGGTCCCGGTTGCTGACCGTGCCGCTGCCGACGATGCTGCCGGCGCGCACATTGCGCGTCCGGGCCAGGTGGGCGATCAGCTGGCCGAAATGGAACTGCATCTCGGGGCCGGCCTCGCAGCGGCCGACGGTGCGCCCGTTCCAGGCCGAGGTCACGCTCAGGTGCACACGGCCGCCCTGCCAGGCGGCGCCGAGCTCGTCGGGCGTGACCGCCACCGGGCCGAAGGCGGTGGCCGGCTTGCTCTGCAGGAAGCCGAAGCCCTTGGCGAGCTCCTCGGGCATCAGCTGGCGCAGGCTCCAGTCGTTGACCAGCGCCAGCAGGCGCACGCCCTCGAGCGCGGCCTCGGGCGTCGCGCCCATCGGCACGTCGCCGGTGATCACCGCGAGCTCGGCCTCGAAGTCGATGCCCCAGTCCTCGCTCGCGAAGCGCGCCGGCTCCTGCGCGCCGAGCAGCTCGTCGCTGCCGCCCTGGTACATCAGCGGATCGGTCAGCAAGCTCGCCGGCATCTCGGCGCCGCGCGCCTTGCGCACCAGCTCGACATGGTTCAGGTAGGCCGAGCCGTCGGCCCACTGGCAGGCGCGCGGCAGCGGCGCCATGCACAGCGCCGGATCGAAGGGAAAGGCGTGGCGCGCCTTGCCGCCGTTGAGCGTCTCGTACAGCTCCTGCAGCTGCGGCGCGACGAAGTTCCAGTCGTCCAGGGCCTGCTGCAGCCGCGTCGCGCGGCCGCGGGCGTAATGCGCGGTGGCAAGGTCGCGCGAGACGACGACGAGCTGGCCGTCGCGCGAGCCGTCGCGGTAGGTGGCGAGTTTCATGCGGCGGGGGGCGCGGGGCGGGCCAAAGGGGCGCGCATTGTAAATTCGGCCTCCCATGCCCTCGCGTCACGTTTCCCCCGGCCCCGGCGGCGGCCGGCGTTCCTTGTGCTGAAGCAGCGCGCCGTGCTCGCGCTGGGCGGGCTCGCGATCGGGGTCGCTGGCGTGCACGCCTGGCTGATCGGGCGCGTCGAGTCGCACGGTGCGGCGGTGCCGGCCGAGGTGCCGGCCGTCGTGCTGGCGGCCGCGTCCGTGCCGGTGGCACCCGTGGCGCCCGAGGCGCCGCCCCCGGCCGGGGCGCAGGCGGCGCAGGACGAGGCCGCTGTCGCGCCCGGCCCGGCGGCCTCGGCGCGGCCGGCGGAGGCGGT
>CAYOXW010000112.1:0-9010 GCA_964408005.1 uncultured Methylibium sp. | reverse complement strand
TGAGCCGCGACCCGGTGGTGTGGTGGTCCTTCGCCGCCGCCTTCGGCTTCATGGTGACGCTGGTGCTGGCGGCCAACCTGTTCGCCGACGGCGTGCGCGATGCCTTCGACCCCCGCGCGCGCTCGCTGCGCGCGCGCGCGCCGTCCGCCCGCAAGGAGGCCGCGACATGAGCGAGCGCCGGGACACCGCCGCGCTCGAGGTGCGCGATCTCGAGGTCGCGCTGGACGTCGACGCCGGCGTAGTGCGTGCCGTCGATGGCCTGAGCCTGACGCTGCGGCGCGGCCAGACCTTCGCGCTGGTCGGCGAATCCGGCTGCGGCAAGAGCATGAGCGCGTTCGCGCTGATGCGGCTGCTGCCCGACAACGGCCGCGTTCCCGCCGGCTCGGTCCGCCTGGGGGGCGAGGAGTTGCTGGACCTGCCGGAGTCGCGCATGCGCGGCGTGCGTGGCGGGCGCATCGCGATGATCTTCCAGGAGGCGGCCACCAGCCTGAACCCGGTGATGAAGGTCGGCGCGCAGATCGTCGAGGCGATCGAGGCGCACACGCCACTGCGCGGCGATGCCGCGCGCGCGAAGGCGCTGGAATGGCTCGCGCGCGTGGGCATCCCCGAACCGGAGCGTCGCATCGACGACTATCCGTTTCGCCTCTCCGGCGGGCAGAAGCAGCGCGTGATGATCGCGATCGCGCTGGCCGCCGAGCCGGACTTCCTGGTCGCCGACGAGCCCACCACGGCGCTCGATGTCACGATCCAGAAGCAGATCCTCGACCTGCTGCGCGAGTTGCAGCGCGAACGCGGTCTCGGGCTGCTGCTGATCACGCACGACCTCGGCGTCGTCGCCGGCATGGCGCAGCAGGTCGCGCTGATGTATGCGGGGCAGATCGTCGAAGTCGCAACGGCCGACGCCTTCTTCCGCCAGCCGCAGCATCCCTATGCCAGGCTGCTGCTGCGCGCGGTGCCCGATGCGGCCAAGCGCGGCGAGCGGCTGGCGGCGATCCCGGGCACGGTGCCGCCGCTGTCGACGAGCTTCACCGGCTGCCGCTTCGTCGAGCGCTGCGACCGCGCGCTCGCGACCTGCCACCACACCCGCCCGGCGCTGCTGTCCACCGGTGAGCACCGCCTGGTGCGCTGCGTGCTGTACGGGCCGGGCGCTCCGGCCGCCGCCGAGGCGACCGTGAGCACCGCACCGGCCGTCGCCGCCACCGCGCCGGCCGAGCGTGCACCGGCCGAGCGAGTGCCGCTGCTGGACGTGCAGCACCTGAGCGTGCACTTCGCCGTGCGGCTTGGCCTGCTGCAGCGCGCCGGCGCGCGCTTCACCGCGGTCGACGACGTGTCCTTCACGCTGGCGGCGGGGCGCACGCTGGCGCTGGTCGGCGAGTCCGGCTGCGGCAAGACCACCATCGGCAAGGCGCTGATGCAACTGCTGCGCGGCGTCGCGACGGTCGAGGGCGGGGTGCGACTGCAGGGGCGGGAACTGCTGACGATGGAGGGCGCGGCACTGCAGGCGGTGCGGCGCGACCTGCAGATCATTTTCCAGGACCCGTTCGCCTCGCTGAACCCGCGGCTGCGCATCTACCAGACCCTGGAGGAGGGGCTCATCACGCTGCGCCCCGAGCTCGACGCCGCGGCGCGGCGCGCGCGCATCGAGGCGCTGGTCGAGCGCGTCGGCCTGCGGCGCGACGCGCTGGAGCGCTGGCCGCACGAGTTCTCCGGCGGGCAGCGCCAGCGCATTGCGATCGCGCGGGCGCTCGCGGTCGAGCCCAAGCTCATCGTGTGCGACGAGCCCACCTCGGCGCTCGACGTGTCGGTGCAGGCGCAGATCCTGAACCTGTTGCGCGAACTGCAGCGCGAGTTCGCGCTGTCCTACCTGTTCATCACCCACAACATCGGCGTGGTCGAATACATCGCCGACGAGGTGGCCGTGATGACGCGCGGGCGCATCGTGGAGGCGGGCCGCGTCGACTCGGTGCTCGACGCACCGCGCTCGAGCTACACGCGCACGCTGCTCGACGCCGTGCCGCGTCTGGCGCCTTCGAGCCGCTGAGCATGCGCCCGTGCCAGGGCCCTGCTGGCCGCCGACGCGGTGCGCTG
Source organism: uncultured Methylibium sp. (assembly GCA_964408005.1). Lineage (GTDB taxonomy): Bacteria > Pseudomonadota > Gammaproteobacteria > Burkholderiales > Burkholderiaceae_C > Methylibium. The sequence goes on along the minus strand of CAYOXW010000112.1, from coordinate 6,922 downwards.
ACGCTGCTCGAGCGGCGCCACACCGCATGCCGGGGCCGCGGTGTTCGCCAAAGGGGGGGCGATCTCCCAGAAAACCCGCAATGGCGCGGATATTGCGTGCAATTGCTTACGGATGTCGCGGGCCCATGCGGAGCACCGACGGTGCCGCGGCCGCGGGTCGGCCTGCCCGACGGGCAGCTCCGGTCGGAGCACTGACAATTCGTATTCACCGCCGCGGCCGCAGTTCGCGGGCTTGAAGCAGGGACGCTCGGTGGGCGGTCCGGCCGGTGGGCCCATCGTCATCCGAGCATCGATCTGGAGTCGAGAATGATCAGAAAAACCGGCCGCAGCGCGGCGGCGCTGCTCGCCCTGGGAGGGGCGATCGCCAGCAGCACGGTGCTCGCGCAGCAGGCGCTCGAGCGCGTGGAGATCACGGGCTCGTCCATACGCCGCGTCGATGCAGAGGGCGCGTTGCCGGTGCAGGTCCTCAAGCGTGAGGACATCGAGAAGACCGGCGCGGCCAATGTGCGCGACCTGATCCAGCTGCTGCCGGCGATGCAGGGTTTCCTGACCTCGAGCGAGACGGTGAACGGCGGCAACGCCGGCACCGCGACGGCCTCGCTGCGCAACCTGGGTTCGGAATACACCCTGGTCCTGCTGAACGGGCGGCGTGTGGCGCCCTTCGACAACGGCTCCACGGTCAACCTCGAGCAACTGCCGCTGTCCGCGGTCGAGCGGGTCGAAATCCTGACCGACGGCGCGTCGGCCCTGTACGGTGCCGATGCGGTGGCCGGCGTGGTCAACTTCATCACCAAGTCGAACAGTCAGTCCGGTGACATCGACATCCGCTATTCGGCGCCGCAGCGCGCGGGCGGCCAGTCCCGCAACTTCAGCATCGGCAAGGGCATCGGCGACATCGACGCGGATGGCTTCAACGTCTTCGGCAGCCTCGCCTACGACAAGGAGGCCCGCATCCTCGCCCGCCAGCGATCGTGGTCGCGCAGCGGCGTGCGGCCGTTCAAGAGCGGCGGGCGCGATCTCTACCTCTGGTCGCTGTCGTTCTTCTCGAACCCCCCGAACGTCGAGCTGTATGACACCAACGACGAGTTCATCACCTACTTCAATCCCTACGTGATGCGCGACGGGGCCTGCCCGGCCCGGTCGACCGGATTCACCGAGGATGGGGTGAACTGTGCGTTCGACTATGCGTCGATGGCGGACCTGCTGCCGGAGACGGAGCGCAAGTCCGGGTTCGTCTCCGGTCAGCTGAAACTCACCGACCGCATCCGCCTGTTCGGCGAGGCCCTGATCTCGCAGGCGACGCAGCGGGCCGGCTATGCCCCGCCCGCCGACGCCATCGTGGAGGGCCCCGGGGCGAGCGGGCTCTACAACACCTATGTGGCACCCTATCTCACAGCCCTGGGGGTCGATCCCGGCGAGGTCGGCACGGCCATCTATTACACGCGCTTCGAGGACACGGGGCAGCGCCGCGACGAATACAAGAACAAGGCCCGGCACTACGTGCTGGGCGGTAATGCGCAATTCGGCAATTTCGACTACACCGCCTCGTACACGAAGTCGCGCAGCGACCTGAGCGATCTCAACATCGGTGGCTATTCCAGTCGCATCGCGCTGGAGTCGCTGATCGAGAGTGGCGAGTTCGATCCGTTCGACCAGGGCTCGGCGGCGTCGCGCGCGGCCGCCGCCTCGGCGGCGCTGCGGGCCTATGCTTTCAAGCGGCAGTCGGCGCTGGACATCATCAATCTGCGCGCCTCCGGCCCGGTGTTCGACATCGGCGGGCGCGAGGCCTACGTCGGCTTCGGGGCCGAGTTCACGCGGCAGCGCTTCAGCGACCGGCCCGATCCGATCTACCAGGGCCCCAACGCGCTGCAGCCGGACTACCCCGACGAGCCCATCGGCTCGACGGCAGGTCAGCCGCTCTTCGACGCGGAACGCAAGTCCCGCGGGGTCTTCGCGGAGCTGGTGCTGCCGCTGCTCAAGGAGCTCGAGCTCACCGGAGCGCTCCGTTACGACGACTACGACGCGCCACGCGATTCGTTCAACTTCGCGCCCGACGGCAGCGTCCTCGGGCCGGCCAGGAAGGGCAACAACGCCGGCGAGAGCACCTACAAGCTCAGCCTGCGCTACCAGCCGAGCCGGGCATGGCTGTTCCGCGGCTCGATCGGCACGGGCTTTCGCGCGCCGACGCTCGGCGACATCGTCGAGCCGCTGGCCGATTTCGGCGTGATCGGCACGCGCCGCCCCTGCCCGGTGGGCAGTGGGGATCCGCTGTACGCCGGTTGCCGCACGACGCCGACCCAGTATCGGCAGTTCCGCGGCGGCAACGCGCTCACCGGCGATGCGGGCCTCGCGCCCGAGACCTCCGATCAATGGACGGTGGGTCTGCGCTTCGAGCCGACGTCGAACTTCGGCATCGGGCTGGACTACTGGAGCGTCAGGATCAAGGACGCTATCACGCTCATTCCCGAGGACACGGCGTTCGACAATTTCGAGCTCTACCGCGAGCTGTTCACCCTCACGACGGACCCGGACACGGGTCTGCCGATCCTCACCTTCAACCAGACCCGCGTGAACTCGGCCGAGCGCGTGTCCAAGGGCGTGGACTGGGATGTGGTGCTGCGCGGCCATTTCCAGGACGCCAGGATCACCACGCGTTTCATCGGCACCTATCTCATCGATTCCTATTTCGATCTCGGCTTCGGCAACGGCAAGGAGTCGAGCATCGGGAAGCTGGGCTCCGACGATCAGGTGGCGTTCCGCATCCTGACCCGGCTCAGCACGACCGTCGAGACAGGCAAGTTCGCCAACACACTGACCTGGTCATGGCGCCCGGGCTACAAGGACCAGACCTACAACGCCGATGACTACACCATCCGCGAGCAACTGCCCGACGGCAGCCCGGGGGACTTTGCCGCCGTCGGGGACCACCGGGTGTCGAGCTACAGCCTGTTCGACTGGCAGACGGTCTACGCGCACGACAAGGCGATGAGCTTCACCTTCGGCATCAAGAACCTGTTCGACAAGAAGCCGCCGTTCACGATCAAGACGGTGGCCGGCAACCATGTCGGCGTCGATCCGCGCTATCACGACGTCATCGGACGCATGTTCTATCTGAACCTCAAAGCCTCGTTCTGAGCGTCGGCCGCGGCGGCCGGCACGGCGGGGCGGCAGCGGATAATGTCCGCCGCACGGCGGCGGGCCTGCGAGCCCCGGGCCGCGATGGCGGCGGCGCTCGCCGGCCCGCCCCGCCTCGCGACGACGTTCGGTCGGTCCATCGCTTGTTCTCCAGAGAACTCGGAGTGTTCATGTCCCGCTCTTCCCGTTCGTCCTCGTTGGCGTTGTTGGGCGCCGCGCTCCTCCTGTGGTTCGCGGGCGCGCTCTGGGCCCCCGAGGCGTCGGCCCAGTCCGGCGCCCCGAATGCGGCGGCCTCGGCCGAGCCGGTGATGGCGGCGCCGACCGACGCCGCCTCGGCGCGAGCCGTCGCCGCGTCGGCCGTCGAGGCCATCGACAACCCCTACGGGCTCGAGGCGCTGTGGCGAGGCTCGGACGCCGTCGCCAAGGCCGTGCTGCTGATCCTGGTGGTCATGTCGATGGGCAGCTGGTACATCATGATCGTCAAGCTCATCGAGCAGACGAAGATCAGCCGCCAGGCCAAGGTCGCCTCCAAGGCCTTCTGGGACGCGGGCAGCGTACGGCAGGGGGCCGACCGGCTCGAGGCGAGCAGCCCCTTTCGCTTCATCGCCGAGGCCGGCATCGACGCGACCAGGAAGCACCACGGCCTGCTCGAGCATGTGGACCTCAACAGCTGGGTCACGATGGGCATCCAGCGCGCCATCGATCGCGTGCAGAGCCGGCTGCAAGACGGGCTGGCCTTTCTGGCGACCGTCGGCTCGACCGCGCCCTTCGTCGGCCTCTTCGGCACCGTCTGGGGCATCTACCACGCGCTGACGGCCATCGGCGTGGCGGGCCAAGCCTCGATCGACAAGGTCGCCGGGCCGGTCGGCGAGGCGCTGATCATGACCGCGATCGGCTTGGCCGTCGCCGTCCCGGCGGTGCTGGGCTACAACTGGCTGGTGCGTCGCAACAAGGGCTGCATGGACGAGGTCCGCGCCTTCGGCAGCGACCTCTACGCCGTGCTGCTGGCCACGAGCAAGAAGGCCTGAGATGGCCATGGCCGTCGGGTCCCCGTTCGGGGACGAGGACGAGGTGGTTGCTGCGATCAACACCACGCCGCTGGTGGATGTGATGCTGGTGCTGCTGATCATCTTCCTGATCACGATCCCCGTGGTCACCACCTCGATCCAGGTGCAGCTGCCCAAGGAAGCGATCCAGGTCCGCGAGTCCAAGCCCGAGAACATCGTCGTCTCGGTCGACGCGGCGGGGCAGATCTTCTGGTACGACGCCAAGGTGCCGGGCACGCAGGCGCTCGTCGAGCGCCTGAAGAAGGTCGCGGTGATGAGACCGCAGCCCGAGGTGCATATCCGGGGCGATCTCAACGGGCGCTACGACTCGGTGGGCAAGGTGGTCTACGCCTGCCAGCGCGCCGGCATCGCCAAGGTCTCCTTCATCACCGAGCCGCCGGCGCGCGGTGGCTGAACCCCGCAGGAGCATGGCATGGGCATGAACGTGGGGGGGCCGGGCGGCGGTGAGCCGGAGGTGATGATGGACATCAACACCACGCCGTTGATCGACGTGATGCTGGTGCTGCTGATCATGCTGATCATCACCATCCCGATCCAGCTGCACGCCGTCAACGTCGATCTGCCGACCGCCCCGCCGCCGCAGCAGCAGGTGCAGCCGGAGATCGTCAAGATCGACGTCGACGAGCACAGCCGCATCTACTTCAACGGCGAGCCGGTGGCCTCGATGCAGGAGGCCAACGACCGGCTCGGCCGGATCGGCCAGCTGGCGTTCGCGCAGCAGCCCGAGCTCCATCTGCGGCCCAACAAGCTGGCCCGCTACGAGGTGGTCGCGGCGCTGATGGCCGCGGTGCAGCGCCAGGGGCTCACCAAGTTCGGCATCGTCGGCGCCGAGCAGTTCATCGAATGAGCCGCCTTCGAAGCCGGCGGCCCGAGCGGCCGCGCGGGAGCGTCAGGAGTCCATCGGCATGGATCTGAGCTACGACAAGCAGCCGGCCACGCGGCGGCTGGTCGGCTTCCTGGCCGTCGTGGCGCTGCACATCGTCATCGTCTACGCCTTGATCACCGGCCTGGCGCGTGAGGTGGTCGAGATCGTCAAGAAGCCGCTCGAGGCCAAGATCATCGCCGAGCTTCCGCCGCCCCCACCGCCACCGCCACCACCGCCGCCGCCGAAGGAGATCGTCAAGCCGCCGCCGGCGCCGAAGGTCGAGGCGCCACCGCCGCCTTACGTGCCGCCGCCGGAGATCACGCCCCCGCCCACGGCGGCCCCGGCGATCACGACCGCGCCGGAGCCGCCGAAGGTCGAGTACAAGATCGAGCCTCCCCCGCCGGCCCCGGTGCCGGCGCCGCCGGCCCCACCGGCCGGGCCGGTCAACATCGGTGTCGTCTGCCCCAAGCAGGTGAAGCCGGAGATCCCGCGCAAGGCCCTGCAGGACGGCATCTCGGGCGTCGTTCGCGCCGAGGCGCGCATCGTCGACGGGGTCGTCAAGGAGGTGCGCGTGCTGTCGGGGCCGCGCGTCTACCACGCGAGCGTGCGGGCGGCGATGCTGCAGTACCAGTGCCAGAGCAGCGGCGAGGTGACCGCCCTGCAGGAGTTCGAGTTCAAGGTCGAGTGAGCCGGCCCGCCACCGCCGGCTCGCTCGCTCAGGCCGCGATCGCGTCGAGCAGCTCGCTTTCGATCGCGAGCTGCTGCCGGTTCTGCTGCAGCGACGGACCGTCGATCAGGAAGGTGTCCTCGACGCGCTCGCCCAGCGTCGTGATCTTGGCGAGCTGCAGATTCAGCTTGTGCCGCTCGAGCACGCGCGCGATCGCGTAGAGCAGCCCCGAGCGGTCGCTCGTCGAGATGCTGAGCAGCCAGCGCTGGGCGCGTTCGTCGGGCTTGAGCAGCACGCGCGGCGTGATCGGGAAGGATTTGACGCGCCGCGACAGCCGGCCGCGCCGCGGCTCCGGCAGCGGCCCCGCGTGCGCGAGCGCCTGCGCGAGCTGGGTCTCGACCAGCGAGATCAGGTCGCGGTAGTTCAGGTCCTCGTCTTCCTCGACGTGAGGGGACACGACCTGGAAGGTGTCGAGCGCATAGCGCCGCGTCGTCGTGTGGATCTTGGCGTCGAGGATGCTGAACGCCGCGCTGTCGAAATAGCCGCAGATGCGGGCGAACAGGTCGCCGCGATCGGGGGCGTAGACCAGCACCTGCAGGCCTTCGCCGACGCTGGATGGGCGTGCGCGCACGATCGGCTTGGGCGTGTCGACATGGCGAGCCAGCGCGCGGGCGTGCCAGGCGATCTCGCCGGCGTCATGGCGTGCGAAATAGCTGAGCTCGAGCGTGTTCCACAAGGCCTGCTGCACGCCCGCCGGCAGCGAGTAGAGATTGAGGGCGTGCAGCGCCTCCTGCTTGCGGGCCTCGACCTCGGCGTCGGCGTTGGGTTTGGCCCCGCCGAGCGCGCGCAGCGTCGCGCGGTACAGGTCCTCGAGCAGCTTGCCCTTCCACGCGTTCCAGACCTTGGGGCTGGTGCCGCGGATGTCGGCCACCGTCAGCAGGTACATCGCCGTCAGCGTGCGGGTGTCCTTGACCTGCGCGGCGTAGGCCTCGATCACCGCGGCATCGCTCAGATCCTCCTTCTGTGCGATGCGGCTCATCGTCAGGTGGTTCCTGACGAGGAACTCGATCAGCTGTGCGTCCTCGCGCTCGATGCCATGGTCGCGGCAGAAGCGCCGCGCCTCGGTGGCGCCGAGGTCGGAGTGGTCGCCGCCGCGGCCCTTGGCGACGTCGTGGAACAGCGCCGCGA
>CAYOXW010000111.1:0-9046 GCA_964408005.1 uncultured Methylibium sp. | reverse complement strand
AGGGCATCCGACCAGGCCCACAGCGTGCGCGCGTAGTGAGGGCGCAGGTTCTCGGTGTCCAGCAGCTCGAGCCCGCCCTGCGACAGCCGCTGCGCGACGCGGCTGACGTGCTCGAGCTCGCCGCCCGGGAAGATGTGGCGTTCGACGAAGGCGCCGATACCGCCACCGAGCTCGGCGTTGTGCAGTCCGCCGGCGGTGATGCCATGGTTCAGCACCAGCCCGCCCGGGGCGAGCAGCCGCCCCAGCTTCGCGAAGTAGGCTTCAAGCCGTGCGCGGCCCACATGCTCGACCATGCCGATCGAGGCGATGGCGTCAAAGGGGCGCTCTTCCGGCAAGTCGCGGTAGTCGAGCAGCTCGATGCGCACCCGCCCGCGCAGGCCGCGCGCGTCGATCAGCTGCTGCACATGCGCGTGCTGGTTGCGCGACAGCGTGATGCCGGTGGCGTCGACGCCATGGTGCTCGGCCGCCCACAGCAGCAGCGCGCCCCAGCCCGCGCCGACATCGAGGAAGCGCTGCCCCGGGGCGAGGCGCAGCTTGCGGCAGATCAGCTCGAGCTTGGCCTCCTGCGCCTGCGCGAGCGTCAGCGCCGGCTCTGCGTAATAGGCACAGGAGTAGACGCGCCGCGGGTCCAGCCACAGCGCGTAGAACTCGTCCGATACGTCGTAGTGCGCCTGCACATTGCGCGCGTCGGCCAGCCGGCTGTGCCGCACCAGCGAGGCCAGCTCGCGCAGCGCGCGCCGCAGCGCGCCGGCCGGTCGTGCCCGCACCGGGTCGCCGACCAGCGCGGCCGCCGCGGCGGCCAGCTCGCGCAGCGAGCCGAAGAACTCCATCTCGCCGCGCACATAGGCCTCCGCCAGCCGGCCGACGCGCCCGGTGGCGAGCGCCGCCAGGAGGCGCCGGTCGCGCAGCTCGAGCCGCAGCCGTGCCCGCGGCGGGCAATAGCCCCCCCCTGGCCACGCCACCTCCATCGGCAGGGCGAGGGCGTCGATGCGATCGGCGACGAGCTTGTCGAGCATGGTGGGCTCCGGCGGTCCGATCCGCAAAGCCTAGGTCCTCGGGCCGGTTCGCGCCAGCGCCGGTGGGGCTGGGGCGCTGCGGGACTTCGCGAGCGATGCCTGGTGGTGGGAAATTTGTTCATCCTTCACCTACAGAACCCCTCGCAAGTCCTTATTTTTGAACACAAATCCGTGCGAAATTCACCTTCCAAACCGCTGCTAAGTGCTTGATTTGATTGATTTTTCTTACAGATTTTGTTGACCGGGGGCTAGACGGTCCGTTAAAGTGGGACGAAGTGCACTTTCGTGGGTTTTTGTGTCGCAATTCGTCTTTCAGGGGGCCTCGGCGCTGGCGTTGGACGCGAAAGGGCGTCTGGCCGTGCCGGCGCGCCACCGCGAGACGTTGGCCGCCCAGTGCCAGGGTCAGCTGACCCTGACCAAGCACCCTGACGGCTGCCTGCTCATTTTTCCGCGCCCGATATGGGAGGGTTATCGCGAGAAGATCGCGGCCTGGCCCGAGCAGGCCAAGGGCTGGAAGCGCATCTTCCTGGGCAACGCAATGGACGTGGAGATCGACAGCGCCTCGCGCGTGCTCGTCTCGCCCGAGCTGCGCGCCGCCGCCGGGATGACGCGCGACGTGATGTTGCTCGGCATGGGCAGCCACTTCGAGCTCTGGGACGCGCCGCGCTACGCCGCCCACGAGGCGGCGGTGATGCAGCAGGGCCTGCCCGATGCGTTGCGCGACTTCTCCTTCTGAGCCTCGATGGTCGACGCATCTTTCGCGCAGGCTCCGTCCCTGCCGCACACCACCGTGCTGCTGCACGAGGCGGTGGATGCGCTCGTGACCCGTCCCGATGGCCTGTACGTGGATGGCACCTATGGCCGTGGCGGTCATGCCCAGCTCGCGCTGCGGCGGCTCGGGCCGACCGGCCGGCTGATCGCGATCGACCGTGATCCGCAGGCGGTCGCGCATGCGCGCGCCGATGCGGCGCTGGCCGCCGATGCTCGCTTCGAGATCGAGCATGCCGCCTTCGCCGAGCTGCCGGCCCTGCTGGCGGCGCGCGGCATCGCGGCGATCGACGGCCTGCTGCTCGATCTGGGCGTGAGCTCGCCGCAGATCGACGATCCGGCGCGCGGCTTCAGCTTCCGCTTTGCCGGTCCGCTGGACATGCGCATGGACACGACGCGCGGCGAGAGCGCCGCCGCCTTCCTGGCGCGCGCCGAGGAGCGCGAGATCGCCGACGTGATCCGCGATTACGGCGAGGAACGCTTCGCCAACGCGATCGCCAAGGCCATCGTCGCGCGCCGCGCCGAGGGCCGTGCGCTGGCGACCACCGACGAGCTCGCGGCGCTGTGTGCGCGCGCGGTGCGCACCCGCGAGGCGGGGCAGGACCCGGCCACGCGCACCTTCCAGGCGCTGCGCATCTTCGTCAACGCCGAGCTGGCGCAGCTCGAGCGGGCGCTCGACGCCGCGCTCGCGCTGCTGCGCCCGGGCGGGCGGCTCGCGGTGATCAGCTTCCATTCGCTCGAGGACCGCATCGTCAAGACCTTCATCGCGCGGCACGCCCGCGAGGTGGTGGACCGGCGCGCGCCCTTCGCGCCGGCGGCGGCGCTGCGGCTGCGCGCGCTCGGCCGCGTCAAGCCCTCGGCCGACGAGGTCGCGGCCAACCCCCGCTCGCGCTCGGCGATCCTGCGCGTGGCCGAGCGCACGGAGGCCGCGGCGGACCGGGCGCCGGGCCGCGTCCTCTCGGGGGGCCGGCGCCGGTCGGTCGGCGGCGAGGGGCAGTCATGACGCGTGTCAACGCCGTGCTGCTGCTGGCGCTGGTCGCGAGCTGCCTCTACCTGGTGAAGGTCAGCTACGAGTCGCGCCGGCTGTACAGCGCGCTCGACCGCGCGCGCGCCGAGTCGCTGCGGCTCGCCTCCGACCATGAGCGCCTGCAAAGCGAGCGCCAGGCCGAGGCCACGCCGCTGCGCGTCGAGCGCGTCGCGCGCGAGAAGCTCGCGATGCGCAGCGCCACGCCGGCGGTCACCGAATACGTCGAGTCGCCGCGCGCGGCCTCGACGGCCGGGGCTGCCCGGTGAGCGGCGGCTGGTTCCGTGGCGGTGCGGCGCGGCGCGGCGCCGGTGCGAGCGCGCGCAGCCTGCGCTACGCGACCAGCCCGCTGCTGGCGTCGAAGACGCCGCCGTGGCGCTCGAAGTTCGTCGTCGCGCTGCTCGGGCTGGGCTTTGTCGCGCTGCTCGGTCGCGCGGTCTATGTGCAGGTGCTGGGCACCGAGTTCTACCAGCGCAAGGGCGAGGACCGCTACGCGCGCACGCTCGACCTGCCGGCCAGCCGCGGGCGCATCGTCGACCGCGGTGGCGAGCTGCTCGCCTCCAGCGTCGAGGCGCCGACGGTCTGGGCGATCCCGCGCGACGTCAAGGCCAGCACCGACGAGCGCCGCCGCCTCGCGCGCCTGCTGAACATGGGCGTGGCCGAACTCGACCGGCGCCTGGCCGACAACCCGAACTTCGTCTACCTGCGCCGCCAGGTCGACGAGTCGGTCGCGCTGCAGGTGCGCGCGCTCGGCCTCAAGGGCGTGCACCAGCTCACCGAGTACAAGCGCCGCTACCCGGCCGGCGAGGCGGCCGCGCATGTGGTCGGCTTCACGAACGTCGAGGACCGCGGCCAGGAGGGCATCGAGCTGGCCTTCCAGGAGGCGCTGGCCGGCCGCGATGGCAAGCGCCGCGTCATCAAGGACCGGCTCGGCCGCGTGGTCGAGGACATCGGCGAGAGCGTGCCGCCGGTCGATGGCCGCGACATCGAGTTGTCGATCGACTCCAAGGTGCAGTTCTTCGCCTACCAGCGCGTGCGCGACGCGGTCGCCGAGCACAAGGCCAAGGCCGGCAGCGTGGTCGTGCTCGACGCCCAGACCGGCGAGGTGCTGGCGCTGGCCAACTACCCGAGCTACACCCCGGGCGAGCGCCGCAACCTCAGCGGCGCGCAGCTGCGCAACCGCGCGCTGACCGACACCTTCGAGCCCGGCTCGACGATGAAGCCCTTCATCGCCGGGCTGGCGCTGGACAGCGGCATGGTCAGGCCGCACACCGTCATCGACACCGGCGACGGCCGCATCCAGATCACCGGCAGCACCATCACCGATCACAAGGCCTACGGCGCGCTGACGGTCGAGGAGGTGATCCAGAAGTCCAGCAACGTCGGCACCGTGAAGATGGCGATGCGCATGCCGGCGCGCGAGATGTGGGACATGTTCTCGGCCATCGGCCTCGGCCAGAAGCCCCAGCTCGACTTCCCCGGCGCGGTCAGCGGCCGGCTGCGGCCCTACAAGAGCTGGCGCCCGATCGAGCAGGCGACGATGAGCTACGGCTACGGCCTGTCGGCCAGCCTGTTCCAGCTGGCGCGCGCCTACACCGTGTTCGCGCGCGACGGCGAACTGATCCCGGCGACGCTGACCAAGGCCGAACAGCCCACCGGCGGGCTGCGCGTGTTCACGCCCGAGACCGCGCGGTCCGTGCGCCACATGCTGCAGCTGGCCGCCGGCGAGGGCGGCACCGCGCCGAAGGCGCAGACCGTCGGCTACTCGGTCGGCGGCAAGACCGGCACCGCGCGCAAGCAGGAAGGCAAAGGCTATGCGGACAAGAAGTACCGCGCCTGGTTCGTCGGCCTGGCGCCGGTGGACAAGCCGCGCATCGTCGTCGCGGTGATGGTCGACGAGCCCAACAACGGCAAGTTCTACGGGGGCGACGTCGCCGCGCCGGTGTTCAGCGAGGTGGTGCAGCAGACGCTGCGCACGCTCGGCGTCGCACCGGACCTCGAGGTGGTGCCGCAGATCGTCGCGCGGCATTCCGAATCGGTCGAGGAGAGCTTCTGATGCTGACGCGTCTGCGCTCGCCCGCCGCCGCGGCCCGCTGGTTGCGCGCCTGGGTGAACGGCACCTTGTGCACCGACAGCCGGCAGGTGCGCCCGGGCGACGGCTTCATCGCCTGGCCGGGCTACGCCAGCGACGGGCGGCGCTACGTGCAGGCAGCGCTCGACGCCGGTGCCGCGGGGGTGCTGGTCGAGGCCGACGGGGTCGAGGCCTATGGCTTCAGCGACGCGCGCATCGGCGCGCTGCCGCGGCTCAAGGCGGCGACCGGCGCGATCGCCGATGCCTACTTCGAGCACCCGAGCGAGAAGCTGCGTGTCGTCGCGAGCACCGGCACCAACGGCAAGACCTCGACCACCTGGTGGACCGCGCAGGCGCTGACGCTGCTCGGCCAGCGCTGCGGCGTCGTGGGCACGCTCGGGGTCGGGGTGCCGCCGGTCGGCGACAGGCCCTCGAGCATCGCCTTCACCGGCCTGACCACGCCGGACCCGGTGACGCTGCACGCGGGCTTGCGCCGCATGGTCGACGCCGGCTTCGCGGCCTGCGCGATCGAGGCCTCGTCGATCGGTCTGGTCGAGGAGCGGCTCGCGGCCACCCGCATCGAGGTCGCGCTGTTCACCAATTTCACCCGCGACCACCTGGACTTCCATGGCGACATGGACACCTACTGGAGCGCCAAGCGCCGGCTGTTCGACTGGCCGGACCTGGAGGCGGCGTCGATCAACGTCGACGACCCGCGCGGCGCCGCCCTCGCCGCCGAGCTGGCCGGCGGCCCGCTCGAGCTGTGGAGCAGCAGCCTGCGCGACCCGGCGGCGCGGCTGCGCGCCAGCGGCCTGTGCTATGCCGACGGCGGGCTCGCGTTCACGCTGCACGAGGGCGAGCGGGCGCTGCCGGTGCGCAGCACGCTGATCGGTGACTACAACGCCTCGAACCTGCTGGTCGTGATCGGCGGCCTGCGCGCGCTCGGCGTGCCGCTGCAGGACGCGGTCGCCATCGTGCCGCGGCTCACGCCGGTGCCCGGGCGCATGCAGCGCGTCGGCGACGGCGTCGGGGTCCCCGAGGTGGTGGTCGACTACGCCCACACGCCCGACGCGCTCGAGAAGACGCTGCTCTCGCTGCGCCCGCTGGCGGCGGCGCGCAACGGGCGGCTGGTGTGCCTGTTCGGCTGCGGCGGCAACCGCGACGCCAGCAAGCGCCCGCTGATGGGCGCGATCGCCCAGCAGCTCGCCGACCGCGTCACCGTCACCAGCGACAACCCGCGCCACGAGCCGCCGGCCGAGATCCTGGCGCAGATCGTCGCCGGCCAGGACCGGCGCGATCGCGCGACGGTGATCGAGGACCGGCGTGCCGCGATCGCCCAGGTCGTCGCGCAGGCCGGCCCGCGCGACGTGATCCTGCTCGCCGGCAAGGGCCATGAGGACTACCAGGAGATCGCCGGCGTCAAGCTGCCGTTCTCCGACGTCGACGAGGCGCGCGCCGCGCTCGCGGCGCGAGGGGAGGCGTCATGAGCATGATGGATCTGGCGCTTGCGCTGCGGCTCCTGCCCGACGCGACGCTGGTGGGCGACGCCGCCACCGCCGTCGAGCGCGTGCACAGCGACACCCGCACGCTGCGCCCCGGCGACTTCTTCGTCGCGCTGAAGGGCGAGCGCTTCGACGCGCATGACTTCCTGCCGCAGGCGCGGGCGGCCGGCGCGGTCGCGGCGCTCGCGAGCCATGGCCTGGCCGAGGCCGGACTGCCAGGCCTGCTGGTGCCCGACACCCGCACGGCGCTCGGCGCACTGGCGGCGGCCTGGCGCGCGCGCCTCGACCTGCCGCTGATCGCGGTGACCGGCAGCAACGGCAAGACCACCGTCACGCAGATGATCGCGAGCATCCTGCGCGCCTGGCTCGGCGAGGCCGCGCTCGCGACCGAGGGCAACTTCAACAACGACATCGGCGTGCCGTTGACGCTGCTGCGCCTGCGCCCCGAGCTGCACCGCGCCGCGGTCGTCGAGCTCGGCATGAACCACCCGGGCGAGATCGCGCTGCTCGCGCGGCTGGCCGCGCCGACCGTCGCGCTGGTCAACAACGCGCAGCGCGAGCACCAGGAGTTCATGGCCTCGGTCGAGGCGGTGGCGCGCGAGAACGGTGCGGCGATCGAGGCGCTCGGCCCGACCGGCACCGCGGTCTTCCCGGCCGACGACGCGCAGGCGCCGCTGTGGCGCGCGCTGGCCGGCAGCCGACCGACGCTGAGCTTCGCGCTTGACGGCAGCGTGCGCGCCGACCTGCATGTCGAGGCGGTCTGGGCCGGCGAGCACTGGGCCGCGGTGCTGCACACGCCGGCCGGCGCGACCGCGGTCGCGCTGCGCGCCGCCGGCTGGCACAACGTCAAGAACGCGCTGGCCGCGACCGCCTGCGCGCTGGCGGCCGGCTGCCCGCTGAGCGCGATCGCGCGCGGCCTCGACGCCTTCGAGCCGGTCAAGGGTCGCTCGCAGCTCAAGCCGCTGCGCCTGGGTGGGCGCACGGTCACGCTGATCGACGACAGCTACAACGCCAACCCCGACTCGGTGCGCGCCGCGATCGACGTGCTGGCCGCGCTGCCCGGGCCGCGCTGGCTGGTGCTCGGCGACATGGGCGAGGTCGGCGACCAGGGCCCGGCCTTCCACGCCGAGGTCGGGGCCTATGCGCGCGAGCGCGGCCTCGACGCGCTGTGGACCGCCGGCAGCGCGTGCGAGGCGGCGGCCACCGCCTACGGCGCCGCGGCGCGGCGCTACGCCGATGCCGCCGCACTGTGCGCAGACCTCGACGCGGCGCCAGCGGCGGCGGCGATCGTCGTCAAGGGCTCGCGCTTCATGAAGATGGAACAGGTGGTCGCGGCGCTGCAGGCGCGCGCGGCCTCGGAGGGCACCCCATGCTGATCACGCTGGCCCAGTGGCTGCAGCAGCTCTACCCGGAGCCCTTCGGCTTCCTGCGCGTGTTCCAGTACCTGACCTTCCGCGCGGTGATGGCGGCGATGACGGCGCTGCTGCTCGGCCTCGCGCTCGGGCCCTATGTGATCCGGCGACTGACCGAGCTCAAGATCGGCCAGCCGATCCGCGAGTACGGCGTCGCTGGCCACCTGGTCAAGCAGGGCACGCCGACGATGGGCGGCGCGCTGATCCTGCTGGCGATCGCGCTGTCGACGCTGCTGTGGTTCGACTGGACCAACCGCTTCGTCTGGATCGTGATGATCGTGACCTTCGGCTTCGGCGCGATCGGCTGGGTCGACGACTGGCGCAAGGTGGTCGACAAGAACCCCGAGGGCATGCGCAGCCGCGAGAAGTTCTTCTGGCAAACGCTCATCGGCCTGCTGGCCGCGTTCTACCTGGCGTTCTCGGTGTCGGAGACCAGCTTCCTGCGCGTGGTCGAGCTGTTCTACCGCTGGGTGGCCAGCGGCTTCTCCACCGAGCTGCCGCCCAAGGCCGACCTGCTGGTGCCCTTCTTCAAGACCATCAGCATGCCGCTGGGGGTGTGGGGCTTCATCCTGATGAGCTACTTCGTCATCGTGGGAGCCAGCAATGCCGTCAACCTGACCGACGGCCTGGACGGCCTGGCCATCATGCCGGTGGTGCTGGTGGGCTCGGCGCTGGGCATCTTCGCCTACATCATCGGCCGCGCCGACTACTCGCGCTACCTGCTGTTCCCGCACATCCCGGGCGCCGGCGAGCTGCTGATCTTCTGCGCCGCGCTGGCCGGCGCCGGCCTGGCCTTCCTGTGGTTCAACGCCAACCCGGCGCAGGTGTTCATGGGCGACGTCGGCGCGCTGTCGCTCGGCGGCGCCCTGGGCACCATCGCGGTGATCACGCGCCAGGAGATCGTGCTCGGCATCATGGGCGGCATCTTCGTGGCCGAAGCGCTGAGCGTGATGATCCAGGTCGCCTGGTTCAAGTTCACCAAGCGCCGCTTCGGCGTGGGCAGGCGCATCTTCCTGATGGCGCCGCTGCACCACCACTTCGAAAAGAAGGGCTGGGCCGAAACGCAGGTGGTCGTGCGCTTCTGGATCATCACCATGCTGCTGTGCCTGGTCGGCCTGGCCAGCCTGAAGCTGCGTTGACCATGCGACACCTCGCCAACCTCCACGTGCTGGTGCTGGGCCTGGGCCAATCGGGCCTGGCCATGGCGCGCTGGTGCGCGGGGCAGGGCGCGCGCGTCACCGTGTGGGATTCGC
>CAYOXW010000110.1:0-9079 GCA_964408005.1 uncultured Methylibium sp. | reverse complement strand
CTACGTTCGGGACGTAGAGGCCGGAGGTTCGAATCCTCTCACCCCGACCAGTTCAGTTCGTCGAGCCGGCATGCGCCACGCGCGTCATCGCGCTGAAGTGTGGCGCATGCACGGCTTGCGCCTTGTTCCGGCGGGAAGCGTCGGCAAGTTGGCGTTTACAGACCCAATTGAATCGGCGATCATGATTTGATGTTGGGACGCTGCTGATCGCTGCCTGTGGATACCGTTGCTGATGCGCCGCAAAGTACCCTGTCCGGGGTTGCTCGGGTGCTCGTGCATGCGGGCAAGCTCAACGTCAAGACGGCCGAGGAGCTCGTCCGCAGCGCGAAAGAGCAGAAGCGCAGCTTCATAGCGGCGGTCCTCGGCGCTGGCGCGGTCAACCCCCATGATCTGGCGCACACGCTGTCCCATGTGCTGGCCCTGCCGCTGCTGGATCTTGCGGCCATCGACCCGCAGAAGCTGCCCCGCAACGTCATCGATGCCAAGCTCGCGACGCAATACCAGGTCGTCGTGCTCGGCAAGCGCGGCAACCGCCTGTTCATCGCCGGCGCAGACCCGACGGATCAGGAAGCCGTCGAACGGATCAAGTTCGCCACGCAACTGACCCCCGAGTGGGTGATCGTCGAGCACGACAAGCTGCTGCGACTCGTTGATGCGGCGTCGGCCTCCGCCGCCGAAACCCTCGAATCATTGGTCTCCGGCGACTTCGAGTTCGACGTCACCGAGGAGGAGAGCAGCAGCAGCGACACGGCTGACGTGTCGACCGACGTCGAAGATGCACCGGTCGTCCGCTTCCTGCAGAAGATGCTGATCGACGCGATCAACGCGCGCGCCTCCGACCTGCACTTCGAGCCCTACGAATTCAATTACCGCGTGCGCTTCCGCGTCGACGGTGAACTGCGCGAGATCACGCAGCCACCGGTCGCGATCAAGGAAAAGCTAGCGTCGCGCATCAAGGTCATCTCGCGACTCGACATCGCCGAACGCCGGGTCCCGCAGGACGGCCGGATGAAGCTGAAGTTCGGCAGCAAGGCGATCGACTTCCGTGTCAGCACGCTGCCGACGCTGTTCGGCGAGAAGATCGTCATCCGTATCCTCGACCCGTCGAGCGCGAAGCTGGGCATTGAAGCCCTCGGCTACGAGAAGATCGAAAAGGACCGGCTGCTGGCGGCGATCAAACGCCCCTATGGCATGGTGCTGGTGACCGGCCCGACCGGCTCCGGCAAGACCGTCTCGCTGTACACCTGCCTGAACATCCTCAACCAACCGGGAGTGAACATCGCCACGGTCGAGGATCCGGCCGAAATCAACCTGCCGGGCATCAACCAGGTCAACGTCAACGACAAGGCGGGGCTCAACTTCGCCGTCGCCCTGAAGGCCTTCCTGCGCCAGGATCCGGACATCATCATGGTCGGCGAGATCCGCGACCTCGAGACCGCCGACATCGCGATCAAGGCCGCCCAGACCGGTCACATGGTGATGAGCACGCTGCACACCAATGACGCGCCGACGACGCTGACGCGCTTGATGAATATGGGGGTGGCGCCCTTCAACATCGCCTCGAGCGTGATCCTGATCACGGCCCAAAGGTTGGCTCGCCGACTGTGCGAGAACTGCAAGGCACCGGCCGACTATCCTCGCGAGGCCATGACGAAGGCGGGCTTCGAGGAGTCCGATTTCGATGGCAGTTGGAAACCTTACCGCGCAGTCGGTTGCTCGAATTGCAACAACGGCTATCGCGGGCGGGTTGGCCTGTACCAAGTGATGCCGATCTCCGACGAGATCCAGAGGATCATCCTCGCCCAGGGCAACGCGATGGACATCGAGCAGCAAGCCCGCCGCGAAGGCGTGCGCGACCTTCGCCAGGCAGGCCTGGTGAAGATCAAGGCGGGTCTGACGACACTGGAGGAAGTGATTTCGGTCACCAACGAGTGATCCGAATCGCCGCCCGTACCACGCAGCAAGGACACCATGGCAACAGCCACAGCAGCCGCCGGAGCGAACGCGAAGAACGTCAAGGAGTTCGTGTTCGAGTGGGAGGGCAAGGACAAGAACGGCAAGCAGGTGCGCGGCGAACTGCGCGCCCCGGCCGAGTCGGTCGTCAGCGCGAGCCTGCGCCGCCAGGGCATTCTCGTCAGCAAGGTGAAGAAGCGCCGCATGAGCGGCGGCAAGTCGATTCAGCCAAGAGACATCGCGATCTTCACCCGGCAGCTCGCGACGATGATGCGCGCTGGCGTCCCGCTCTTGCAGGCCTTCGACATCGTCGCGCGCGGCAGCACCAACCCACGCGTCACCAAGCTGCTGACCGACATCCGCTCTGACGTCGAGACTGGCACCAGCCTGTCCGCGGCCTTTCGCAAGCACCCGCTGTATTTCGACGCGCTTTACTGCAACCTCGTCGAAGCCGGTGAAGCCGCAGGCATCCTCGAGACGCTGCTGGAGCGCTTAGCGATCTATCAAGAGAAGACGCTCGAGATCAAACGCAAGATCAAATCTGCGCTGGTTTATCCGGTCGCGGTGCTGGTCGTCGCGTTCGTCGTCGTCGCGGTCATCATGATCTTTGTGATTCCCACGTTCAAGCAGGTGTTCACGAGCTTCGGCGCTGACCTGCCCGCTCCGACGCTTTTCGTGATGGGCGTGTCGGAAGTCTTCGTCTCCTATTGGTGGCTCATCTTCGGCGTGATCGGCGGGGCGACCTACTTCTTCCTGGAATCGTGGAAACGTTCCGAGAAGATGCAAAAGACGATGGACCGTCTGCTGTTGAAGGTGCCCGTGTTCGGTGACCTGGTCTACAAGTCCTCGGTGGCGCGCTGGACGCGGACGCTGTCGACGATGTTTGCCGCGGGCGTGCCGCTGGTCGAGGCGCTCGATTCGGTTGGCGGCGCCTCGGGCAATGCCGTGTTCGTCGAGGCGACCGAACAGATCCAGAGAGACGTTGCTACCGGTGTCTCGCTGACCACCGCGATGCAGGCCACCGGCGTCTTCCCGGTGATGGTGCTGCAGATGTCGGCGATCGGCGAGGAGTCCGGCGCGCTCGATCACATGCTTGCCAAGGCCGCTGAGTTCTTCGAGGCGGAGGTCGATGAAGCCGTGAAGGGTCTGTCGAGCCTGCTGGAGCCGATCATCATCGTCGTGCTTGGCACGATCATCGGCGGCATCGTCGTGTCGATGTATCTGCCGATCTTCAAACTGGGTCAAGTCGTCTGATGCGGGCGGCTGTGCTCGCCCGATGAGCGACGCCAACGTGCTCGCGCTGTGGCTGTCGCCGTGGACGCTCGGCGTCCTCGGCCTGTGCATTGGCAGCTTTCTCAATGTCGTGATCCATCGTCTGCCGCAGATGATGGAGCGCAGCTGGAAGCACGAAGGCGCCGAGATGCTCGGGGTCTCCCTGCCCGCCGAGCTGGCCTCAGCCCCGCCGCTGAGCCTGATGCGGCCGCGCTCGCGTTGTCCGTCTTGCGGGCATGTGATTCGCTGGCACGAAAACGTCCCGGTGCTCAGCTGGTTGCTGCTGCGTGGCCGCTGCTCCGCATGTCATACGCCGATCGGGCTGCGTTACCCGCTCGTGGAGTTGGTGACCGGCCTGCTGTTTGCCGCCATCGCGTGGCGCTTCGGTCCTCACCCGGTCACGTTGGCATGGTGTGCGTTCGTCGCCGTGCTGGTCGCGCTCTCCGGCATCGACTGGGACACGACGTTGCTGCCGGACAGCCTCACGCTCGGGCTGCTGTGGGGCGGCCTTGTCGCGGCAGCGCTCGGCTGGACGTTGCCGCTGTCGACGGCCCTGTGGGGCGCGGTGTTCGGTTACCTGTCGCTGTGGTCGGTCTACTGGCTGTTCAAGCTGACCACCGGCAAGGAAGGCATGGGGGCAGGCGATTTCAAGCTCCTCGCTGCCCTGGGCGCCTGGCTCGGCTGGCAGATGTTGCTGCCGATCGTGCTCGCGGCGTCGCTGATCGGCGCCCTGGTCGGCATCGCCTTGAAGCTGAGCGGCGGGCTCCACGAGGGCCGCTACGTTCCCTTCGGCCCCTTCCTCGCCGGCGCGGGGCTGGTGGTGCTCTTCGCCGGCGCCGCGCGCGTGACGGACTGGCTCGGCTGGGCGTGACGGGACGGCCATGGCGGTCGGTGCACTGCGCATCGGGTTGACCGGCGGCATCGGCAGCGGCAAGAGCACGGCCGCCGCCCGACTCCAAGGCCTTGGCGCCAGCCTGATCGACACCGATGCGCTCGCCCGCGACTTGACGGCACCCGGCGGAGCCGCCATCGCCGCGCTGCTGGCGCGCTTCGGCCCCGACTGCCTCGCCCCCGACGGCGCGCTCGACCGTCGCTGGATGCGCGAACGCGCCTTCACGAGCCCCGATGTGCTGCGCGCCCTCGAGGGCATCCTCCACCCACTGATCGGCCAGGCGGCGGAGAGCCGCGCACGCGAGCGTGCCGATGCCGCATGCATCGTCTTCGACGTGCCGCTGCTGGTCGAGACCGGCACGTGGCGCCATCGCGTCGACCGCGTGCTGGTGATCGACTGCAGCGAGGCCACGCAGCGCCGGCGTGTCGCCGCGCGTCCGGGGTGGTCCGCCGACGCGGCCGACCGCGTGATCGCACGCCAGGCCCCTCGCCTGCGGCGGCGCGCCGCCGCAGACGCCGTGATCGACAACGAGCACGATGACCTCGCGCCGCTGCACGACAGCCTCGCGCAGCTTTGGCAACTCTGGATGCCGCCGCGGCCCTGAGGGCACGCTGTGGAACAATCCGGCGCATCGTCAGCGGCGGAGCGGCCGGCCTTGATCCTGTACGAATACCCGTTCAACGAGAGTATCCGCACGATGCTGCGGCTCGAACACCTGTTCGACCGCCTCGCCACGCTCGTCGAGCGCGATGCCCCGATCGACCACCATTTCGCTTTGGGGACGATCTTCGAGATCATGGACGTCGCCTCGCGCGCCGACCTGAAGAGCGACCTGCTGAAGGACCTGGAGCGTCACCGCGCGCAACTGGTCCAGTTCCGGGGCAACCCGTCGATTTCCGAGGCCGCGCTCGACCAGGTCATCGCCCGCATCGACCAGGCTTTCGAGGCGCTGAACCGGCTGCCGGGCAAGGCCGGTCATGCGCTCACGGCGAACGAATGGCTGATGAGCATCCGCAGCCGCATCAGCATCCCGGGCGGCACCTGCGAGTTCGACCTGCCTTCCTACTACGCATGGCAGCACGAGAGCCCGGCGCTGCGCCGCGCCGACCTCGAACGCTGGATCCTGACGCTGGCGCCGCTGGCCAATGCGCTGAAGGTGCTGATGGCATTGCTGCGCGAGTCGGGAGCGCCGCACATGGTGGTCGCGCCCGCCGGCCAGTACCAGCAAAGCCTCACGGCGGGTCGCGGCTTCAGCCTGTTGCGCGTGCGCATCGACCGCGAACTCGGGTTGATCCCCGAAATCAGTGGTCACCGGCTGATGGTGTCGATCCGCTGGATGCGTGCCGATAGCGAGGGACGCCTGCGGCCTCACGCCGAGGACACGGCCTTCGAACTCACGCTGTGCGCATGAGCGCGCCGGCGCGCCGTCTCGTTCCCTGCCCGCAATGCGGGCGCGAGAGCGAGTTCGCGCCCACCAACCCCTACCGGCCCTTTTGCAGCGAGCGCTGCAAGCTCGGTGACTTGGGCGCCTGGGCCAACGAGAGCTATCGCGTCGCCGCGCCGCCCGCCGCGCCCGACGAACCCCAAGACGGCCCTTGAGCCGCACCGACCTTGCTTCGCGGGATGGTCAACCGCAAGGCACCAGGTCCACACTGCGGGCTTCGACACACGCAGAGTTCAGGGACGATTCGATGGCGCAGTTCAGGGGTCCTCGGCAAGCGGCAACCGACGTGCCGCACGAGGGTGGTTGCCCGCAGGGTCAGTCCATGGACAGGCCTGCCTACGACGACCACACGTGGTTCGACTCGTCCTGGCAACTGCGCAAGGGCCTCGATGTCGCGGAACTGACGGTGTCGCCTGAGGGCTGGGCCGCCTTCGGCTCCGAGCCCGTCAACCCGCGTGCGTCGGGCCGCTGAAGCCTCGCTCCTCGGCCAACCAGCGCAGCACCGGCACGGTGCCCGGCAGCACCGGCTGCACCGCCACCGGCAACTGCT
The DNA here is from genome assembly GCA_964408005.1 of uncultured Methylibium sp. Lineage (GTDB taxonomy): Bacteria > Pseudomonadota > Gammaproteobacteria > Burkholderiales > Burkholderiaceae_C > Methylibium. Next base: position 2,968 of record CAYOXW010000110.1, on the reverse strand, counting down.
GCCAGCTCGCCGTCTGCCCCTCGCGCATCGCCAGCTCGCCGCGCCAGGCGCGAACCTTGCAGAAATGCAGCCGCACCCGCGCATGCGGGTAGTCGACGATCTCGACCTTCCAACGTTCGGCGCCGTCGATGAGGATGCCGAGTTCCTCGTCGAGTTCGCGCGCCAGCGCCGCTTCGACCGACTCATCCCGCTCCAGCTTGCCCCCCGGGAACTCCCAGTAGCCAGCATAGACCTTGCCGGTCGGTCTCGATGTCAGCAGGAAGCGACCCGCCGCATCGATCAGCACGCCGACGGCCACGTCGACCGGCGCGCGCTCGCTCGCCGCCTCAGTCATCGGCGCGCCCCACCAGGTCACGCGCGAACTGCCAAGCCACCCGGCCCGAGCGCGAGCCGCGCTCGAGCGCCCACACCAGCGCCTCGGGGCGTGCCGCCGCGATGCGCGCCTCGTCCAGGCCGAAGGCCCGCAGCCACTGCGCGACGATCGCCAGGTACTCGTCCTGGCTGAAGGGGTAGAAGCTGATCCACAGGCCGAAGCGCTCGGACAGCGAGATCTTCTCCTCGACGCCCTCGCCCGGATGCACCTCGCCGTCGGCGGTGTGCTTGTAGCTGAGGTTCTCCTGCATGTACTCGGGCAGCAGGTGGCGGCGGTTGGAGGTGGCGACGATCAGCACGTTGTCGCCGGCGCGCGCGACCGAGCCGTCGAGCACCGACTTCAGCGCCTTGTAGCCGGCCTCACCCTCGTCGAAGCTGAGATCGTCGCAGTAGACGAAGAAGCGCTCGGGCCGCTCGGCCACCGCCTCGACGATGTCCGGCAGGTCCAGCAGATCGGTCTTGTCGACCTCGATCAGGCGCAGGCCCTGCTGCGCATGGGCATTCAGGCAGGCCTTGACCAGCGAGGACTTGCCGGTGCCCCGCGCGCCGGTCAGCAGCATGTTGTTGGCCGGCCGGCCGGCGACGAATTGCGCGGTGTTGCGCACCATGCGCTCCTTCTGCGCGTCGACCTCGCACAGATCGTCGAGGCGGATCGTCGCGACCTGTCGCACCGGCTCGAGCCAGCCGCCGCCGAGCAGCGAGGCGCCGCGGCGGCGGTAGCGGAACGCGGTCGACGCGGTCCAGTCGGGCGGCTGCACCGCCTGGTGGCCCGGACCGGGCAGCAGCGCGTCGACACGGGCCAGCAGCGCTTCGGCACGCCGCAGCAGGCGTTGGAGGTCGTCACTCATGGGCGGCAAGTGTAGGAGCGGGACTGTCGCCGGTCCCGAGCGCGGCCGCGATCTCGCCGCGCACGCGTGCGGCGAGCGCGCGGCGCTCGGCGTGCTCGCTGCCCAGCGGCGGCAGGAACTGCACGCGCACCCGCAGCCCCCGGGCGCACACGACCCACCACAGGCTCTGCAACAGCGTGGTGTCGCCGACGAAGGCCACCGCCGGGCTGATGGCCTGCGTGGCGTCAGAGAAGCGCAGCGCGACCGGCTGCACCGGCGTGGCGGTGGCGATCGCGGCCTGCAGCAAGTTGGCGTGGAAGGGCAGCAGGGAGCGGCCCTCGCCGGTAGTGCCTTCCGGGAAGACCGCGACTGCATCACCGCTGACGAGTGCCTCGCCGATGTGGTGCATCACGCGCATCGCGTCACGGCGGCGCTCACGCTCGAGGTAGAGCGTGTCGGCCGCATCGACCAGCCGGTTCAGCACCGGCCAGCGCTTCACGTCGGCCTTGGAGACGAAGCGCGCACGCGGGCACAACGCGTGGATCGCGGCGATGTCGAGCCAGGACACATGGTTCACGAGCAGCAGCACGCCGCCCGCGCGCGGCACGCCGGCGCCCTCGAGCGCGACCCCGGCCACGCGCAGCAGCTTGGCGGCCCACCAGCAGATGCGCTGCCGCCGCGCGTCGGTGTCGAGTGTCGGGAAGCGCAGCAGCACCACCGCAACGCCGTGCAGCACGTGCAGGGCGATGCGCAGCAGCCGCCCCGCGGCGCGCAGCTTCACGCCACTTCGTGCGCGAGCTGACCGGCCACCAGCGTGTAGCGCACCCGCGCCGGCAGCTCGACCCCGCTGGTCTCGAACGCGAACGGCGTGTACTTGCCCTGGCTGCGCAACGCCGCGTTGGTCACCGGCCAGCGGGCCTCGGGATCGAACACGCAAAGATCGGCCACCCCGCCCTCGACGAGCCGCCCCGCGCTCGCCGCGAGCGATCCGAGCGAGGCGCCGAGCACGCGCACCGGCTCGCTGGTCACGCTCGCGAGCGCGCGCCGCAGGCCGGCGCCCGAGTCCTCGCCCCACTTCAGCGCCAGGCCGAGCAGCAGCTCGAGCCCGGTCGCGCCGGGTTCGGCCTCGGCGAACGGCAGGGTCTTGGCGTCGGCGTCGACCGGCGTGTGGTCGGACACCAGCGCGTCGATCGTGCCATCGGCCAGCGCGGCCGCCAGGGCCTCGCGGTCACGCGCCTGGCGCAGCGGTGGCACGAGGCGCATCGCCGGGTTGAAGTAACCGATGTCGACATCGGTCAGGTGCAGCGAGTTGATGCTGACGTCGGCGGTGACCGGCAGTCCCTCGGCCTTGGCCGCACGCAGCAGCGCGACGCCGGCCGCGCTCGACAGCCGGCACAGGTGCACGCGCGCGCCCGAGGCGCGCACGAGATCGAAGATCGTCTGCAGCGCGATCGTCTCGGCGCTGACTGGCACACCCGACAGCCCGAGCCGCGTGGCCACCGCCCCGCTGGCGGCCACGCCCTTGCCCAGCCACGGATCGTTCGGCCGCAGCCAGACCGCGTAACCGAAGGTCGCCGCGTATTGCAGCGCTCGCGCCAGCACCTGGGTGTCGCGGATCGGCGCGTCGGCCTGCGAGAAGCCGATGCAGCCGGCCTCGGTCAGCTCGGCCATCTCGGTCAGCACCTCGCCGCCCAGGCCGCGCGTCAGCGCGCCGAGCGGGAACAGCCGGCAGCGGCTGAGCTTGCGGGCGCGGAACTTGAGCATCTCGA
>CAYOXW010000109.1:0-9100 GCA_964408005.1 uncultured Methylibium sp. | reverse complement strand
CTGCGCCATCATCGGCGTGTGCCCGCCGAGCTCGGGGGAGGCAGCGCTCATCGGCGGCTGCGGCTCAGAAGGGCGCGTCCCCACCCTTCGGTGCGTCGGACTTGCGGATGCGCACCGCGACCTTCTTGGCCGGCTTGTCCTGCTTGGGCGGCGCGGCCGGCGGCTGCCCCGCGGCGACGAAGGCCGCGGTCGCGTCCGGCGCGGCCGCCGGCTTCGCGGCCGGTCCGTCGGTGTCCTTGATGACCTTGGTGTAGGGCGCCAGCAGCGTGACGAGCTGGCCGTAGATCTTCGGGTTGCCGGCGACGATCTCGCGCTGGTAGAGGAAGTCCGACTCGCCGGTGAAGTTGCCGATCAGCCCGCCCGCCTCGGTGACCATCAGCGAGCCGGCGGCGATGTCCCAAGGGTTCAGCCCGGTCTCGAAGAAGCCGTCGTACCAGCCGGCGGCCACGTAGCACAGGTCCAGCGCCGCGGCGCCGGGGCGGCGCAGGCCGGCGCAGTGCTGCATGACCTCCTCGAACATCTTCAGGTAGCGCTTGAAGTTGTCGCCCTTGCGGAAGGGGAAGCCGGTGCCGATCAGCGACTCGAGCAGCCGGGTGCGCTTGCTGACGCGCAGGCGCCGGTCGTTGAGGTAGGCGCCGCGGCCCTTGGACGCGTAGAACAGGTCGTTGCGCGCCGGGTCGTAGACGACCGCCTGCTGCACCTGGCCGCGGTGCGCGAGCGCGATCGACACCGCGTAGACCGGGAAGCCGTGGATGAAGTTGGTCGTGCCATCGAGCGGGTCGATGATCCACAGGTACTCGCTGTCCTTGGCGCCGCGGCTGCGGCCCGACTCCTCGGCCAGGATCGCGTGGCCGGGGTAGGCCTGCAGCAGCAGGTCGATGATGGCCTGCTCGGCGGCCTGGTCCACCTCGGTGACGAAGTCGTTGTGCGACTTGGCCGTGACCGCCACGCGCTCGATGTCCAGCGCGGCCCGGTTGATGATCGCCCCGGCCGCGCGCGCGGCCTTGATGGCGGTGTTGAGCATCGGGTTGAGCGACTGGGACATGGCGGGGGCCCGCGCGGGGCGGTGCGTGAGGGGACTGGCGGGGGACAAAGAGCGGGCGCCGGGAACACCGGCGCCGATAATCGCAATTTTAGCCGCGCGCGATGCCGCCTCACGATCCGACCCGCTTCATCCTGGTGAACACCAGCCACGCCGGCAACGTCGGCGCGGCGGCGCGGGCGATCAAGGTGATGGGCTTCGGCGCGCTGGTGCTGGTCGCGCCGCGCTTCCCGGACGTGCTGGTCCACGAGGAGACCGTCGCGATGGCCAGCGGCGCGGCCGACGTGCTGGTGCGCGCGCGCGTCGTCGGCACGCTGGCCGAGGCGCTCGAGGGCGTGCAGGTGGCCTGCGCGACCGCGATGACGCCGCGCGACTTCGGACCCCCGACGCAGGCGCCGCGCGAACTGCTGCCGGCGCTGGCGGCCGGCGAGGCAAGCGTCGGCTTCGTGTTCGGCTCGGAGCGCTACGGCCTGGCCAACGAGGACGTCTACCGCTGCCACGCCTGCCTGAGCATCCCGACCGACCCGGACTACGGCTCGCTGAACCTCGCCCAGGCGGTGCAGCTGCTCGCCTACGAATGGCGCCAGGCGCTCGGTGGCTTCCCGGTCGTGCCGCGCACGCCGGACCCGGCCCTGGCCGATGGCGCCGCGCTGCAGGGCCTGCTCGAGCACTGGCAGCGCGCGCTCGTGCACATCGGCCACCTCGACCCGGCGGCGCCGAAGAAGCTGCTGCCGCGCGTCAACCAGCTGCTCAACCGCGCGGCGCTGACGCAGGAGGAGGTGCACCTGCTGCGTGGCATCGCGACCTCCATGCTCAAGCGCTGAGGGCCAAGCCCCTGACGGCCTCGCAACAGGGCCGCTGGCTACACTGAAACACCGCGTTCTCGAGACCTTCCATGTTCAGCCGCCTCCGCGAAGACATCGCCGCCATCGTCGAACGCGACCCGGCCGCGCGCACGGGCTTCGAGGTGCTGACCTGTTACCCGGGGCTGCACGCGCTGGCGATGCACCGGCTCGCGCATGGCTGCTGGACGCGCGGCTGGCGCTGGCTCGGCCGCTTCCTGTCGCACATCGGCCGCTTCCTGACCGGCATCGAGATCCACCCGGGCGCGCAGATCGGCCGGCGCGTCTTCATCGACCACGGCATGGGGGTGGTGATCGGCGAGACCGCCGAGATCGGCGACGACTGCACGATCTACCAGGGCGTCACGCTCGGCGGCACCTCGCTGTACAAGGGGGCGAAGCGCCACCCGACGCTGGGCCAGGGCGTGATCGTCGGCGCGACCGCGCAGGTGCTCGGCGGCTTCACGGTCGGCGATGGCGCCCGCATCGGTTCGGGCGCGGTCGTCACCAAGCCGGTGCCGGCCGGCGCGACCGCGGTCGGCAACCCGGCGCGCATCCTGCACGACGCCGCGGACCAGCAGCGCGAGGCCGCGGCCGCGAAGATGGGCTTCTCGGCCTACGGCGTGACCCAGGGCGACGACCCGGTCGCGCAGGCGATGAAGGGCCTGATCGACCACGCCTCGGGCCACGAGCACCAGATCGCGATGCTGTGGGCGGCGATCGAGAAGCTCTCGCAGCGCAGCGCGACCGCCGACTGCGTGCCGAGCGATGCGCAGAAGGCCGAGGCCTTCGACGCGGCGGCGTTGAACGAGCTGGTCAAGCCGTCCTGAGCCGAGACAGGCCCTCGCGGGCCTGAACGTCGAATCAGGCCCTGGCGGGCCTGATGGCGCTCTTCGGCCGGAAGGCCTTGCACACCGCGTCGTTCGTCTCGAGGTAGGGCCCGCCGATCAGGTCGATGCAGTAGGGCACGGCCGCGAAGATGCCATGCGCCGGCGGGCTGGCCTCGGGCAGGCCCTGCAGCGTCTCGGCGATCGACTTCGGCTGGCCCGGCAGGTTGATGATCAGCGCCGGGCCGCGGATCACCGCGACCTGGCGCGACAGGATCGCGGTTGGCACGAAGCGCAGCGAGATCTGCCGCATCTGCTCGCCGAAGCCCGGCATCTCCTTGTGCGCGACCGCGAGCGTCGCCTCGGGCGTCACGTCGCGCGGGGCCGGGCCGGTGCCGCCGGTGGTCAGCACCAGGTCGCAGCGCTCGACGTCGACCAGCTCGATCAGTGCGGCGCTGATGCCGGCCTGCTCGTCGGGGATCAGCCGCGTGGCCCAGGTGATCGGGTTCCTCAGCGCGCGCGCGAGCCACTCCTGCAGCGCCGGGATGCCCTGGTCGGTGTAGACGCCGGCCGAGGCGCGGTCGCTGACCGACACCAGGCCGATCTTCACCGCATCGAGGGTGTCACTCATCGCCGTCGTCCTCCTCGTTGAGCGCCGCGCGCACCAGCTGGAACAGCTCGCGGTAGGCGCGGCCGTGGCGTGGCGCGGCGCCGGGCGCCTCGGGCACCGCGTCCTTGCGCGCGCTGCGGATCAGGCTGCGCAGCTGCTGCAGGTCGCTGGCGGGGTGCGCCCGCGTCCAGCGCGTCAGCGCCTCGTCGTCGGCGATCAGCTCGGCGCGCCAGCGCTCGGCCTCGTGCAGCGTGAGCGCGTCCTTGGCGTGGCCGAGCTGGAAGGCGGCGACCGCCTCGCGGATCGGCTCGGCGTCGGCCTTGCGCATCAGCTTGCCCAGGTACTGGATCTGCCGGCGCTTGCCCTCGAAGGACTTGGTGCGCTGCGCGGCGCGCACCGCCTCGCGCAGCGACTCGGGCAGACCGATCGCGTCGATGCGCGCGTCGGGCAGGGTCATCAAGGCTTCGCCGAGCGCCTGCAACTCGTGCATCGCCTTCTTCTGGGCGGTCTTGCTGGGGCGTTCGACGGCGGCGCCGTCGTCGGGGGTGTCGGGGTTCAAGGCAGGCAAGGGTGGGGACGAGGACCGCTGGCTATCATAGTTGCGCGCCACCTCCCGGCCGCTTCACGACCTCCGACCATGCCTTCTCCCTCCGACGGTTTCGCCCACAGCCGCGAGCGCTTCGAGCAGCTGATCGACGACACGCTGACCTATGCGCGGCAGATCGGCGCCAGCGACGCCGCGGCCGAGGTCAGCGAGGGCAGCGGCCTGTCGGTGTCGGTGCGCAAGGGCGAGATCGAGACGGTCGAGCGCAACCGCGACAAGTCGCTCGGCGTCACCGTCTACCTCGGCCAGCGGCGCGGCAATGCCAGCACCTCGGACTTCTCGCGCGTCGCGCTCGAGCAGACCGTGCGCGCGGCCTACGACATCGCGCGCTTCACCGCCGAGGACCCGGCCGCCGGCCTGCCCGAGGCCGAGGACCTGGCGACGCCCGCCGAGGCGGCGCGCAACCTCGACCTCCACCACCCCTGGCCGATCGATGCCGACGCGGCGGTGCAGCTCGCGCTGCGCTGCGAGGCCGCGGCCTTCGCGACCGATCGCCGCATCACCAACTCCGACGGCTGCGGCATCTCGGCGCAGCAGTCGCACTTCATCGCCGGCAACACGCGCGGTTTCCGCGGCGGCTACGCGAGCTCGCGGCACTCGCTGTCGATCGCGCCGATCGCCTCGGTGCGCGGGGACATGCAGCGCGACGCCTGGTACAGCTCGATGCGCGACCCGGCCGAGCTGGCCGCGCCCGAGGCGGTCGGCCGCTACGCCGCCGAGCGCGCGCTGGCGCGGCTGCGGGCGCGCAAGATCGCGACCTGCGAGGTGCCGGTTCTGTTCGAGTCGACGCTGGCGGCCGGCCTGCTCGGCGCCTATGTGCAGGCCACCAGCGGCGGCGCGCTGTACCGCAAGTCGACCTTCCTGGCCGACAGCCTGGGCCGCGCCGTGTTCCCCGAGCATGTCGACATCGCCGAGGACCCGCACATCGCCAAGGGCAAGGGCAGCGCGCCCTTCGACGACGAGGGCGTGCGCACCCGCGCGCGCGCGGTCGTGCAGGCCGGCGTCGTGCAGGGCTACTTCCTGTCGACCTACTCGGCGCGCAAGCTCGGGCTGCGCACCACCGGCCATGCCGGCGGCTCGCAGAACCTGGCGCTGACCAGCCGCATCACCGCGCCGGGCGACGACCTCGACGCGATGCTGCGCAAGCTGCACCGCGGCCTGTTCGTCACCGAGCTGATGGGGCAGGGTGTCAACTACGTGACCGGCGACTACTCGCGCGGCGCGGCCGGCTACTGGGTCGAGAACGGCCGCATCGTGCACCCGGTGCACGAGGTCACGATCGCCGGCAACCTGCGCGAGATGCTGCGCAGCATCGTCGCGATCGGCGCCGACGCCTACACGCTGGGCGGCAAGACCATCGGCTCGGTGCTCGTCGAGCGCATGAAGATCGCCGGCACCTGAGCGCCGCTCGCGGCGCGACCGAAGGGGTAAACCCGCGACGGGGCCCCAGGGGCGCTGCCTAGAATCTTTTCGAGCGGTGCTGCGGGCGCCGGACAACGACATCCAGGTGGGAGGAATCTTCATGCAGCGCCGTTCCTTCATGCACTCGACCGGCCTGGCCGGCGTGCTGGCGGCCGGGGCGGCGCCGGCGCTGGTGCATGCGCAGAGCAACATCCGCTGGCGGCTTGCATCGAGCTTCCCGAAGTCGCTCGACACGATCTACGGCTCGGCCGAGACCTTCGTGCGGCGCGTCGCCGAGATGTCGGGCGGCAAGTTCCAGATCACGGTGCATGCCGGCGGCGAGCTGATGCCGGCCTTCGGCGTCGTCGACGGCGTGCAGAGCGGCACCGTCGAGCTCGCGCACACCGCGCCCTACTACTTCCACGGCAAGGACGAGACCTTCGCGATCGGCTGCGCGATCCCCTTCGGCCTGAACTCGCGCCAGATGTCGGCCTGGATGTACGAGGGCAACGGCCTGAAGCTGATGCGCGAGTTCTATGCGCAGTACAACATCCTGAACCTGCCCGGTGGCAACACCGGCGCGCAGATGGGGGGCTGGTACCGCCGCGAGATCAAGACCCTGGCCGACATGAAGGGCCTGAAGATGCGCATCGGCGGCTTCGCGGGCCGGGTGATGGAGCAGATGGGCGTGGTGCCGCAGAGCATCCCCGGCGGCGAGATCTACCAGGCGCTCGAGAAAGGCACGATCGACGCGGCCGAGTGGGTCGGTCCCTACGACGACCTGAAGCTCGGTTTCCACAAGGTCGCACCCTTCTACCACTACCCCGGCTGGTGGGAGGGCGGCCCGCAGCTCGACTTCTTCATCAACACCAAGGCCTGGGCCGGCCTGACCTCGGACTTCAAGGCCATGCTCGAGGCCGCGGCCGCCTATGCGCACGTGGACATGCAGGCCAAGTACGACGCGCGCAACCCGGGTGCGCTCAAGCAGCTGGTCGCGCAGAAGGCCAAGCTGGTGGCGATACCCAAGCCGGTGATGGACGCGGCCTTCAAGGCCTCGATGCAGATCTACGCCGATCTCTCGGCGAAGAACCCGAACTGGCGGAAGGTCTACGCCGACTACGCCGAGTTCCGGCGCGACCAGAACCTGTGGTTCCGCTTCACCGAGGCGCGCTTCGACAGCTACATGCAGTCGCTCAAGCTCTGAGGCGCCGGCGGCGCGCTCAGCGCGCCTTGCGTTCGCGCTCGAGCGCCTCCTCCAGCGCCTTCATCGGGTCGGCATCGGCCGACTCGACCTCGCCCCCCGGACCCAGCGCGGAGGCCGCACCGTCCCCGCTCGGCGCCTCGACCGCCGGCGCCGCGTCGAGGCGGCGCAGCTCGTCGGGGGCGGCCTCGATGCGCATCGTGCCGGCATCGGGGGCGACGTCCGGCGCATCGCGCGCGACCAGCTGCGGGAAGGCCAGCACCAGGCCGACCATCAGGATCTGGATCGCGACGAAGGGCACCGCGCCCCAGTAGATCTGGCCGGTGCTCACCTTCGCGATGCGGCGGCCGGTGACGCGGTCGTGGTAGTCCTCGCGCGGCGCGACGCTGCGCAGGTAGAACAGCGCGAAGCCGAAGGGCGGGTGCATGAAGGAGGTCTGCATGTTGATCGCCAGCAGCACCCCGAACCACACCAGGTCGATGCCCAGCGCCTGCGCGACCGGCGCGAGCAGCGGCACGACGATGAAGGCCAGCTCGAAGAAGTCGAGGAAGAAGGCCAGCAGGAACACCAGGAGGTTGACGACGATCAGGAAGCCCAGCGGCCCGCCCGGCAGGCGGGTGAGCAGGTGCTCGACCCACTTCGGCCCGTCGACCGCCTGGAAGGACAGGCTGAACACCGTCGAGCCGATCAGGATGAAGAGCACGAAGCACGACAGCTTCATCGTCGTGTCCATCGCCTGGCGCAGCAGCGCGAGGCCGAGCCGGCGGCGCGCCAGCGCCATCGCGAGCGCCCCGACCGCGCCCATCGCGCCGCCCTCGGTCGGCGTCGCGATGCCGAGGAAGATGGTGCCCAGCACCAGGAAGATCAGCGCCAGCGGCGGGATCAGCACGAAGGTCACGCGCTCGGCCAGGCGCGACAGCCACCGCAGGCGCAGCGCGCGGTTCACGAGCGCCAGCGCGAAGGCAGTGCCGACGCCGACGCACAGCGCGAGCACGACCGTCTCGTCGGTCGGCGCGGTCTCGGGCCGCTGCTGCGTCCACAGCAGCGCCGCGCCGAGCGACAGGGCGACGAGCGCGGCCAGCGATCGCAGCCCCGCGCGGCCGTCGTCCTCGCGGATCGTGCGCGCCTCGGGCGGCAGCGCCGGCACCCAGGCCGGCCGCCACAGGCTGACCGCGAACACGAAAGCGATGTACAGGCCGGTGAGCACGAAGCCGGGGATGAAGGCGCCCTTGTAGAGCTCGCCGACGCTGCGCCCGAGCTGGTCGGCCAGCACGATCAGCACCAGCGAGGGCGGGATGATCTGCGCCAGCGTCCCGGACGCGGCGATCGTGCCCGCGGCGAGGCGCCGGTCGTAGCCGTAGCGCAGCATGATCGGCAGCGAGATCAGGCCCATCGAGATCACGCTGGCGGCGACCACGCCGGTGGTCGCGGCGAGCATCGCGCCGACCAGGATCACCGCATAGGCCAGTCCGCCGCGGATCGGCCCGAACAGCTGGCCGACGGTGTCGAGCAGGTCCTCGGCCATGCCGGAGCGCTCGAGGATCAGCCCCATGAAGGTGAAGAAGGGAATCGCCAGCAGCGTGTCGTTCTGCAGGATGCCGAAGATGCGCAGCGGCAGCGCCTGCATCAGCGCGGCCGGCAGCAGCCCGAGCTCGATGCCGAGGAAGCCGAAGGCCAGGCCGCAGGCGGCCAGCGAGAACGCCACCGAGAAGCCGAGCAGCAGGAAGAGCACCAGGCCGACGAACATCAGCGGCGCCATGTTGGCCTGCAGGAATTCGATCATCGGCGCTCCGCGGCGGCGCGCAGTTGTTCGGCCAGCTCGGCCTCGGGCGTGGTGCCGGGGAGGGCGGCGGCCGGGTCCGGCGCGCGGCCCGCGAGGAAGCCGGCGCGCTTGATCAGCTCCGACAGGCCCTGCAGTCCGAGCAGCGCGAAGCCCGCCGGCACCAGCGCATAGACCGGCCAGCGGATCAGCCCGCCGGCGTTCGGCGAGCGCTCGCCCGAGACATAGGCGCCGACGACCAGCGGCCACGCCAGCGCGATCACCACCGCGACGAAGGGCAGCAGGAAGGCGACGAGGCCGAAGCACTCGACCACCACCTGGGTGCGGCGCGGGAAGCGGCCGAGCAGCACGTCGATCTTCACGTGCTCCTGGCGCAGCAGGGTGTAGCCGGCGGCAAGCAGGAACACCGCCGCGAACAGGTACCACTGGATCTCGAGCCAGGCGTTCGAGCTGGTGTTCAGCAGCTTGCGCACCACCGCGTTGCCGGCGCTGATCAGCACCGCCGCGAGCACCAGCCACAGGACGGAGCGTCCGACGAATTCGTTGAGCGCGTCGATCCCTCGCGCCAGGCGCAGCAGCAGCCTCATCCTCGTGGCGTCAGCGCGAGCCGGGATAGCTGCCGGGCAGCAGGATGCTGCGGTCGACGTCGAGGATGTTGGTGCGGCCGCAGAAGGCCATCGTGATGTCGAGCTCGTTGCGGATGAGCTCCAGCGCCTTGGTGACGCCGGCCTGGCCCATCGCGCCCAGGCCGTAGAGGAAGGCGCGGCCGATCATCGTGCCGCGCGCGCCCAGC
>CAYOXW010000108.1:0-9138 GCA_964408005.1 uncultured Methylibium sp. | reverse complement strand
TAACCCTTCGCTCGAGCCAGGGACCTCCACCGGCATGGCACTTGGCCCGCGAGGCTCTTCAGGTCATCATCCGCCTCGCGGGCCAAGTGCCATGCCGGCGCTCGCCCGCTCAGCTCAAACGTTAGACCGCAAGAGTGCAGGAGGAACAGCATGAAGCCGTTCAGTGTCGTTGCAGCTCTGGTCCTTGCATTGGTCGCGCTGGTGCAGTTGCTGCGCTTGGTCCTCGGTTGGTCGGTCGTGATCAACGGGGTCAGCATCCCTTTGTGGGCCAGCGCCGTCGCGTGTATGGTCGCGGCAGGTCTCGCGGCAATGGTTTGGCGAGAGGCACGCCAGTGAAGTTGCGGCCCAATCCTTCGCTCCGGCCGACGCGCTACGGCCTGCGGCCTTCGCGCGCGGTCGAGCTCAAACGTAAGGCCTCACCAGCCACGCCACGGCCGAATCCACGGAGTCAGCATGAAGATCATCGTTTCAACTGTCGTGGCCGCCCCGATCCAGGAGGTTTGGCGCTCCTACACGACTCCGGCGGACATCCAGCTCTGGAACGCAGCCTCTGCTGATTGGCATACCACTGCCGCATCAGTCGACCTTCGGCCAGGTGGGAAGTTCTCCTCGCGGATGGAAGCCAAGGATGGCTCCTTCGGATTCGACTTCGAGGGCGAGTACACAAAGGTGGTCCCGCATCAGCTGATCGAATACGCCTTCGGCGACCGAATGGCTGTCGTTGAGTTCACGGATGGCATCCAAGGCGTCACCGTGACCGTCACCTTCGATGGAGAGACAACTCATTCCGAGGAGCAACAACGTACAGGCTGGCAGGCCATCCTGGACAGCTTTGCCCGCCATGTGAAGGGCAAGCTGGCCTCCGAGTAGCCACCGGGCATTGCCAACCCACCCGGCAAGGCCTAGCCCTTCGCTGGAGCCAACTCGCACCGGGATGGCGCCCCCGCTCAAACGTTCTGCGTCACGCGCACTATGCAACTGCTTAGCGTCCTCGCCGTGCGGGCTGTCGTAGCAGCAGTGCGTCAGTGGTCGTGGCGGTACTCGGCGCGCTTTGGCTTGCTGCCGGGCCGTTCCACTCAGGCTTTGCCGGCAGCGCCACGCTTTCGCTTGCTGGAACAACCTCGTTAGCTGCTGGCCCGATCTCGCCTTTCCCCCCACTCGCATCCGGAGGATCAAGTGAAACAGTACTGCGCGGAGTTTCTTGGAACGTTCTGGCTCGTTCTCGGGGGCTGTGGCAGCGCGGTGCTCGCCGCCGCCTTCCCCGACGTGGGCATTGGTCTGCTGGGCGTTTCCCTGGCCTTCGGCCTGACCGTGCTGACCATGGCCTTTGCCATCGGCCATATCTCCGGCTGCCACCTGAATCCGGCCGTCTCCGTCGGTCTCTGGGCGGGCGGGCGCTTCCCCGCAAGCAAGCTGCTCCCCTACATCGTGGCGCAGGTGCTCGGCGCCATCGCCGCCGCCGGGGTTCTGTACGTCATCGCCAGCGGCGCAGCGGGCTTTGATGTAGCCAAGGGCTTTGCGTCAAACGGCTACGGTGCGCACTCGCCCGGCGGCTACTCGCTGCTGGCGGCACTGGTCAGCGAGGTGGTCATGACGATGTTCTTCCTGCTGGTCATTCTCGGAGCCACCGACAAGCGTGCGCCGGCCGGCTTTGCGCCCATCGCCATTGGTCTGGCGTTGACCTTGATCCACCTCATCAGCATCCCGGTGACGAACACGTCGGTCAATCCCGCGCGAAGCACGGGCGTGGCGCTGTTCGTCGGCGACTGGGCCGTTGCTCAGCTTTGGCTCTTCTGGCTGGCTCCGATCGCTGGAGCGGCGCTGGGGGCCGTCGCCTATCGCTTCATCGCCGGCGAGGAGCGCTGACGCCCGACCCTCCCCTCCTGACACCCTCGACGCCGCCCCGATGCTCCTGTACGTTCTCGACCTGCTCGGCGTGGCCGTCTTCGCCGCCAGCGGCGCGCTGGCCGGCATGCAGGCACAGTTCGACTTGTTCGGCGTGCTCGTGCTCGCCTCGATCACCGCCGTGGGCGGTGGCACGATCCGCGACGTGCTGCTTGGCCAGCACCCGGTCTTCTGGGTCAAGGACTCCGGCCCGATCCTCGCGATCCTGGCGGCCACGGCCCTCACGGTGGTGTGGGTGCAGTACCTGCCGATCCCGCGCAACGCCCTGGTGGTGGCCGACGCCTTCGGGCTGGCCCTGTTCGCGATCTCCGGCGCCCAGGTGGCCGAGCGGGCGCGCTGCCGCCCGCTGGTGACCATCCTGATGGGCACCCTGACCGGCGCCGGCGGCGGCGGCGTGCGCGACGTGCTCAGTGCCAAGGTGCCGCTGGTGCTGCGCCAGGACATCTACGCCACCGCGGCGGTGGCGGGCATCGCGGTCTACCTGCTGCTGCGGGCGCTGAAGGTGCCGACGGCGGGGGCGTTCGTCGCCGGGGTCGTGACCGTCGCCGCGACGCGCCTGGCCGCGATCGCGCTGGGCCTGCACCTGCCGGTGCTGAGCGCCGAGTTCTGAGGGCGGCCCCGCGGCCCGGCACGCGCCGGCGTATGCTGCGCGCACACCGGGGCCGCTGTGTCGGAGGGTCACACCATGCGCATCGCCATCATGGGTTCGGGAGGGCTGGGCGGCTACTTCGGCGCGCGCCTGTGCGCCGGCGGGGCCGAGGTCCACTTCATCGCCCGCGGCCGCCACCTGGCGGCCCTGCGCGCCGAGGGGCTGCGGATCGAGGGCCCCCAGCCGCTGCACCTGCCGCAGGTTCACGCGACCGACGATCCCGCCGAGGTCGGCCCCGTCGACCTGGTCATGGTGTGCGTCAAGTTGTGGGACACCGAGGCGACGCTGGCGCAGATGCGCCCGCTGGTGGGCCCCGGCACGACGCTGATCTCGTTCCAGAACGGCGTGCTCAAGGACCAGTTCCTGCGCGCCGCCTACCCCGCGGCCCAGCTGATGGGCGGCGTGGGCTATGTCGCAACGACCATCGATCGGCCCGGCGTGATTCGCCAGACCGGGCCGATGCAGCGCCTGATCTTCGGCGAGTTCGACGGCACGCGCTCGGCGCGCGGCGAGGCGCTGCTGGCGGCCTGCCTGGCCGGCGGCATCCAGGCCGAGCTGTCGCAGGACATCCTGCGCGAGATCTGGCAGAAATACGTCTTCCTGGTCGGCCTGTCCGGCACGACCACGACGATGCGCAAGCCGATCGGCCCGATCCGCGAGCACCCGCAGACCCGCGCCTTCCTGCTCGACGTGATGCGCGAGGTCGTCGCGGTCGGGCGTGCGCACGGCGTGGACCTGCCGCCCGATTACGCGCAGCGGCGCCTGCTGCTGGCCGACGAGGTGGCCTACGACATGACCTCGTCGATGCACCACGATCTGGAGCGGGGCAACCGGCTCGAGGTGCGCTGGCTGGCCGGCGGCGTGGTGGAGCTCGGCCTGGCCCGTGGCCTCCCGACGCCGCTGAACCGCGCGATCGCCGACATCCTGGCGCTGCACGCCGACGGCCCGTCCGGCTGAGCCGGACCGTCCGGGCGGCATGCTCTCGTTATACGGAGTTGCCAGCGGCCGGCTTCTGGGCTGAAATCGTCGGCGCGGCTGAAGTTGGCCGATGGAGCACACATGCCTCAGATCCCCGGTAGTAGCCGTTGCGGCGCGATCGAGTCCCCATGTCCACGCTCACGGGACGATGCGTCCCGGACCAGGCCGCTGGCCCGCGCCCGATGCGGCGCGCTCCCCCACGAGCCGCCGCCGACCCCGGCCTGAGGCGTCGACCCGCCCTGGGGCGCTGCGATGGCCGCCCCGCCCCCTTGCCCGCGCGGGCCGCCGGCCCGCTGGCGCGCCCCCTCACGCAGATGACGAGACCCCCATGGGACAGGAATACCGGATCAGGTTCAGCGTGCCCGCCGACTACGACGCGTCCGCGCTGGTCAACCAGCTGCCACGCCCCTACGAGCAGGAGACGCTGACGGAGATCTACGGCTACGTGATCGAGTCGGACGGCTTCCACTTCGTCGACTACCTGGTGAATCCGGACGTCGCGTCGATCGCGCTGAAGCGCTTCATCGACGAGGCCTTGCGGATGTCGGAATCGGTCGAGGTCTGGGGCCCCTGAGGGCCGGCTGCCTGCGCGCCGCTCAGGCGCCCTCGGGCGCCGAAGCCAGCGCGCAGGCGCGCGCCGTGCCATCGGGCGCACGCCGCGCCTCGAGCCAGCCCGCCAGCGCCTGCGCGGGCATCGGCCGGCCGAGCAGGTAGCCCTGCAGCTCGTCGCACAGCGCCTCGCGCAGCACCGCGGCCTCGGCCTCGCGCTCCACGCCTTCGGCGACGACCTTCAGACCGAGGGTGTGGCCCAGGCCGATGATGGCCATCGTGATCGCGCGGTCGGTCGGGTCGCTCAGCATGTCGTGCACGAAGCCGCGGTCGATCTTGAGCTTGTCGATCGGCAGGCGGTTCAGGTAGGCCAGGCTGGAATAGCCGGTGCCGAAGTCGTCGATCGCGAGCTTGACGCCGAGCGCGCGCAGCGCGTGCATCTGGCGCAGGTGGCCCTCGGCGTCGTTCATCACCATCGACTCGGTCAGCTCCAGCTCGATCTGGCCCGAGGGGATGTGGTGGCGCGCCAGGCACTCGGCCACCTCGTCGGCGAGGCCGGGCTCCTGCAGCTGCAGCGCCGAGAGGTTGATCGACAGGCCGAAGTAGGGCAGCCCGGCCTCGCGCCAGCGCTCGGCCTGGCGGCAGGCCTCCTGGATGACCCAGCGGCCGATCGGCACGATCAGGCCGGTCTCCTCGGCCACGCCGATGAACTGTCCGGGCGCGATCAGGCCCTGGGTCGGGTGCTGCCAGCGCAGCAGGCCCTCGACGCCGCACAGCGTGCCGCGCTGCGCATCGACACGCGGCTGCCAGTGCAGCACGAACTGCTGGTGGTCGACGGCGCGCTTGAGGTCGGCCTCGAGCTGCAGGCGCTGCTGGGCGCGCTCGGTCATCTCGGGGGTGAAGAACTGCGCGCCGTCGCGACCGGCCGCCTTGGCCTGGTACATCGCGGTGTCGGCGTGGCGCATCAGCGTGTCCAGGTCCTCGGCGTCATCGGGGAACAGCGCGATGCCGACGCTGCACGAGACCGTCAGCTCGGCCTCGCCGACGCGGTGCGGCGCGCGGATCAGCGGGATCAGGCGCTGCTCGACCACGTGCGCCACCTCCTCGACGCCATGCACGCCGCCGAGCACGACGACGAACTCGTCGCCGCCGAGGCGGCTGACGGTGTCGCCCTCGCGCACCGCCTCGCCGAGACGGCGCGCGACCGAGCGCAGCAGCCCGTCGCCGACGTGGTGGCCGAGCGAGTCGTTGATGTCCTTGAAGCGGTCGAGGTCGATGAACATCACCGCGACGCGCTCGCCACTGCGGCGCGCCTGCTGCAGCGCCAGGCGCAGCCGCTCGGTGCACAGCGCGCGGTTGGGCAGCTCGGTGAGCACGTCGTGCTCGGCGAGGTAGCGGATGCGCGCCTCGCTCTCCTTGCGGTCGGTGATGTCGACCGAGATGATGATGGTGTGCGACAGGCTGCCGTCGGGCTCGCGCACCGCGCTGGCCATGACCCAGGCCGGGTAGCGGCTGCCGTCGCGGCGGCGCATGCCGATCTCGCCGCTCCAGCTGCCGCGCTGGGCGACGCCGAGCCACAGGTCCTCGAGCGCCGCGGCCTGGCGCGCGTCGAAGAACAGCTCGCCGGGGCGCTCGCCCAGCACCTCCTGCAGATCGAAGCCGGTGGCGCGCATGAAGGCGTGGTTGATCGTCAGCACCTTGTGCGCGCCGTCGACGATGACGATGCCCTCGCTCGAGGCCTGGAACACCTTGGCCCAGAGCTCGAGCCGGCGCTCCATGACCTTCAGGTGGTCGATCGGCGTGAAGGCGGTCAGCACCGCGTCGCGGCCCTCGAAGACGATGCGCCGCGCCGACAGCACGGCCCAGCTGGGCTGCTCGCCGACCTTCCAGCGCACCTCGAACTGGTCGACCGCGTCGCGGTCGGCGAGCTGCTGGAAGAAGCGCGCGCGCACCGCCGGCTCGAGGCCGCTGCGCCACGGGTCGACCTCGAGGCCGGCCAGCCAGGCCGCCGCCGGCGGGTTGGCGTGCAGCACCTCGTGGCCCGGCACCGCGGTGACGACCAGCGCGATCGGCGTGGACTGCACCAGCGCGCGCTGCGCCTCGGCGGCGCGCGCCGAGGCGGCGAGCTCCTTCTGCGTCTCGCGCTCGAGGTCGAGACGGCCGAGCATTTCGTTGAAGGCGACCACCAGGCGGCCGATCTCGTCGTCGCTCTTCCAGCTCGCGCGCAGCGAGTAGTCGGCGGTGCGGCGCACGGTGTCGGCCACGTCGGCGAGCTTGGACAGCGGCCGCGCGATCGCGCGCGCCACGGTGGTCACCATGCCGAGGATGACGGTCAGCAGCACCAGCGCCGTGCCCAGGTGCAGCCACATGCGCTGGAACAGGCCCTCGATGCGCGCGGCCAGCAGGCCGTCGAGCGTCGCCCCGCCCTCGGACCAGGCCCGCTCGATGTCGTGCCGCAGCGCCGCCTGCGCGGCGTGGGCGGCCTGCAGCGCGGCGGGCGTCGCGCCTTGCTCGATCAGCGCACGCGCGCTGACCCGGTAGCCGTCGATCGACTGCTGCAGCGCGACCAGCCGGGGGCGCAGCCGCTCGCCGAGCGCGGGCTGGCCGGCGGCGAAGGCCTCGGCATGGTCCTGGCCGATCGCCTGCGCGGCGGCATCGAGCTTGCCCTCGAGCACCAGGTACTGGGTGCGCAGCAGCGAGGCCGGCCCGGCGGGCCGGCTCGCCGCGGTCTCGAGGTGCTCGCCGATCGCCTGGGACAGCTGCAGCAGCTCCGGATAGCGCAGCACGATCAGCGACATCGTGTAGTAGCTGTCGAGGTCGGGGTCGAGGATCAGGTTGGACTGGTTGCCGATGCGGGTGACGAGCTCGTTGCCGCGCATCAGCGCGCGCCAGACGGCGGCCCCGCGCTCGTCGGCAGGGCTGCCCAGCGCCTGCTGCACCGCGCTGCGGAAGGTCTCGCTGGGCTCGGCGCTCTGCAGGCCCTCGCCGTAGCGCCGCTCGGCCAGCTGCAGGGCGTGGTCGCGCACGACGGCGGCGGCCACCGCCGGCTCGGCCGCGCCGTCCAGGCGCGCGACATCGAGCATGCCCTCGCGCACCGCGGCGATGTAGGCGTTGCCCTGCACCTCCTTGCGGGCGAAGTCGATCGCGAGGTATTTCTCGTTGATCAGGATGCTGCTGACGTAGATCACCGCGGACAGGTCCAGCAGGTAGATCAGCATCAGCTTGCGGCTGACGCTCAGGCGGCCGAGCAGTCGAGCGAGAAGGTGGCGCATCGAGGGGGTGGGCTGGTGGCCCCGGGTCGGAGGTGCCCGAGGTCACAAAGAGGTTGTCGGCCCCAGGCATGCAAGCTTGAGGCCAGCCCCGGCGCGCGTCAGCCTCGCGACACCGCGCCCTTCGATGCGCCGGCCGCGGCGCGGCGGCCAGCGCTCAGGCCACCCCGCCCTTGACCGGGTAGCCGGCCGCGCGCCAGCGCAGCATGCCGCCGGCCAGGTTGGCGACCCGGGGGTAGCCGGCCTTGCCCAGCAGCGTGGCGGCCTGGGCCGAGCGCGCGCCGGAGCGGCACACCGTCACCACCGGGCGCTCGCGGTCGATCTCGGCGATGCGCGCCGGCCAGTCGTCCAGCGGGATCAGCCGGGCGCCGGCGATGTGGCCGAGCGGGCCGCTGAACTCGTCGGCCCCGCGCACGTCGACGACCTGCACCGCCTCGCCGAGCTCCTCCAGCGCCTCGGCGTCGATCTCCCACAGGCCGGCGAAGGTCCAGGTCAGCCGGCCCCAGCCCGGCTCCTCGGGCGGCGCCACCTCGCCCTCGGGTCGGCCGACGCGCAGGTTGGCCGGCACCGCCCGCTCCATCAGCTTGGGGTGCGGCAGGCCGAGGTGGTTCATGTAGCCGGCGAAGTCGGCCAGGTTGCTGTCGCCGCCGAAGCGCGGGTTGTAGCGGCGCTCCTCGACGACGCTGGTGACGGTGAGGCCGCGGTAGTCGTGGCCCGGATAGAGCAGCGTCTGCGCCGGCAGCGACAGCAGCTGCTCGTGCACCGAGGCCCACAGCCGCGCCGGGCTGCCCTGCTGGAAGTCGGTGCGGCCGCAGCCGCGGATCAGCAGCGCATCGCCGGTGAAGGCCAGGCTCTCGTCGTCGAGCACATAGCTCAGGCAGCCATCGGTATGGCCGGGGGTGGCGCGGGCGACGAGGTGGCGCGGGCCGAAGTCGATGCGATCGCCATGCGCGAGCGCGCGGTCCAGCCCCTGGGCCCCGCCGGCGGCGCTGCCGAGGATGCGGCTGCCGCTGCGCCGCTGCAGCAGCCAGGCGCCGGTCACGTGGTCGGCGTGCACATGGGTCTCGAGCGTCGCGACGAGCGTCAGGCCCAGCTCGCGCAGCAGCGCCGCGTCGCGTCGCGCATGCTCGAACACCGGGTCGATCAGCAGGGCGGCGCCGCTGCGCGGCTCGCCGAGCAGGTAGGTGTAGGTCGACGAGACCGTGTCGAAGAGCTGGCGAAAGATCAGCATGACGACCCCCTCCGGGCGTCGATGCTAAGCCCTGCGCTAAGCTGCCGGCCATGAGCCGACTGACCCTCAACAAGCTGATCCCTCAAGGCCGTGGCCTGGCCGCCGCGCTCGTGAAGCGCGCCACCACCCTCGAGCTCGACTGGGACACGCGCCGCCAGCCCCGTTTCGACGCCACCGATTCGCTGGGACGCCCGCTCGGCATCGTCCTGCCGGCCGGCAGCGTGCTGCGGGGCGGCGACGTGCTAGTGGCCGAGGACGGCTCGCTGCTGCGCGTGGTCGCGGCGGCGCAGCCGGTGCTGCAGGTCACGGCCTGCGCCGCCCACGGCTCGCCCGCCGACCTGCTGCGCGCCGCCTACCGGCTGGGCGGCCGCCACGTCGCGCTGGAGCTGCAGCCCGAGCGCCTGCAGCTCGCCCCCGACGCCGCGCTGGCCGAGCTGCTGCGCGCGATGCACCTGAGCGTGAGCGAGGCGCTTGCGCCCTTCGAGCCCGAGGCCGGCGCCGACGCGGCCGGTGGCCCCGCGCACGCGGCGGCGCGCGGCAAGCCGGTCGGCATCCCG
>CAYOXW010000107.1:0-9153 GCA_964408005.1 uncultured Methylibium sp. | reverse complement strand
CGATCAGGCCCGCACCATCCGCATCCCGGTGCACATGATCGAGACGATCAACAAGATGAACCGCCTGTCGCGCCAGCACCTGCAGGAGTTCGGCTTCGAGCCGGACGCCCCGACGCTGGCCGAGAAGATGGAGATGCCCGAGGACAAGATCCGCAAGATCATGAAGATCGCCAAGGAGCCGATCTCCATGGAGACGCCGATCGGCGACGACGACGACTCGCATCTGGGCGACTTCATCGAGGACACCAACAACACCGCGCCGATCGAGGCGGCGATGCAGGCCGGCCTGCGCGACGTGGTGAAGGACATCCTCGACTCGCTGACGCCGCGCGAGGCCAAGGTGCTGCGCATGCGCTTCGGCATCGAGATGTCGACCGACCACACGCTGGAAGAAGTCGGCAAGCAGTTCGACGTGACGCGCGAGCGCATCCGCCAGATCGAGGCCAAGGCGATCCGCAAGCTCAAGCACCCGAGCCGCTCGGACAAGCTGAGGACCTACCTGGACAATCTGTAAGCGCCGCCAGGGGCCCTCGCCTTCGGACCCGGCCTCGTGCCGGGTTTTTCATTCCAGCCTGCTGGCATGGGTCGTGCAATAAAGCACACCCTACACTTGCGGGTGACCAATTGCGTCAGTCTTTCGCCCCGATGACGACCCTGCTGCAGCGCACCGTCCTGTTCGCCGATCTGCGTGGCAGCACCGGGCTGTTCGAGACGCTCGGCAATGCCGAGGCCGCGGCCGTGGTCACCCAGAGCGTGGCGCTGATGGGTCAGGTGGTGGTCGGCTGCGGCGGCACCGTGGTCAAGACGCTCGGCGACGGCCTGATGGCGGTGTTCGAGGAACCCCAGCAGGGTGTCGACGCCGCCGACGAGATGCACCAGTCGCTCGACCGCATCGTCGCGCAGCGCCGCAGCGGCGGGCGGCGTCCGGCGCTGAAGCTGCAGGTCGCGATGGCGCACGGCGAGGTCGTCGAGGTCAACAGCGACTGCTTCGGCGACGCGGTCAATGTCGCCGCGCGGCTGCTCGACAGTGCCGGCGACAACGAGACGCTCGCGACCCAGCAGGTGCTCGACGGCCTGGTCGGCGAGGACCGCGGGCGCTTCCGCTCGCTGTCCAAGCTGCAGCTGCGGGGCCGCCAGGAGCCGGTGCAGGTCCACCGGCTCGAGGCGCTGCGCTTCGGCGAGACGGTCGCGACCTTGTTCGAAGGGGCCGTGCCGAACACCGTGACCGACAGTCTCCGGCTGCGCTGGCTCGACGTCGAACGCGTGTTCGGGGGGCCCGACCTGCCGCTGGTGCTCGGCCGCAGCCCGCAGGCCACGCTGTGCATCGACGACACGCGGGTGTCGCGCTCGCACGCGCGCATCGAGTGGCACGGCGGCACCTTCCAGATCGCCGACCTCAGCTACAACGGCAGCTTCGTGCGTTTCGCCGGCAGCGCCGAGGTGGTCGCGCTGCGGCGCGGCAGCTGCACGTTGCACGGGGTCGGCGTGATCTCGCTCGGCGCCTCGCCGACCGACCCGACCGCGCCGACCGTGCACTTCGAGGTGCTCAGCCACTTCGCGCCGACCGACCCGCACCCGCGGCGCTGAGGCGCGCTCAGGCGCCCAGCGCGTCGGCCAGCGCCCGCAGGTCCGGGCCGTGCCAGCAGGGAGCCTCGATCGGCGCACCGTCGCCGCCGCGGCGTATCCAGGCCGCCTGCAGGCCCGCCGCGAGCGCGCCCTGGACGTCCAGCCGCAGATCGTCGCCAATGTGCAGCACCTCGCCCGGCGCGCAACCGAGCCGCGCACAGGCGGCCGCGAAGATGCGCGCATCGGGCTTGCCGACACCGACCTCGCGCGCCCCGAGGCTGCCGACGAAGCAATGCCCGACGCCGATGCGCTCGATGTCGGCGTTGCCGTTCGACAGCGCCAGCACCGGCCAGCGCGCCGCCAGGCGCTGCAGCGCCGGCAAGGCGTCGGCATAGAAGTCGACCTGCTGCCGCGCCGCGAAGAACACCTCGAAGGCCGGCTCGACCAGCGCCGCGTCGTCGCCGGCGGCGGCGAGCATGCGCCCGATCGCAAGCCGCCGCTGCGCCGACAGGTCGTGCGCCAGCGTCGGGTGTTCGGCCGCGACCGCCTCGCGCACCGTGCGCATCGCCGCCCGATCGAAGCGCGCGGCGGTGCGCGGCGCGTGCCGCGCGAGCCAGTCGCGCAGCGCCGTCTCGGCGCGCTCGATCGCCGGCCAGATCGGCCACAGGGTGTCGTCGAGGTCGAGCGTCAGCGCGCGGATGCGCGCCTCGGGGGGGGCGGTCAGGGCCATCGTGCGCGCGAGTGTGACCGAAGCCCGCGGACGGCGCGGCCCCGGGGCGAAGCACCGTTTACATTCGGGGGCTCTCGCACGGCCGGCCTTGCGCCGCATGAAAACCGCCCCCCTGCCCAACAACGAAGCGCAGCGGCTGCAGCTGCTCCAGGAGTTGCGCATCCTCGACACCGGGGCCGATCCGGCGCTGGCCGCGCTGGCACGCCTGGTGTGCCAGCACACCGGCCGGCCGATCGGCGGCATCAGCCTGGTCGACGCCGACCGGCAGTGGTTCCCGGCGATGGAAGGCCTGCCGGGGGTACGCCAGACACCGCGCGAGATCGCGTTCTGCGCTCACACCATCCTCGGGACCGGTCTGTTCGAGGTCGCCGATGCGCTGGCCGACGCGCGTTTCGCCGACAACCCGCTGGTCACCGACGCGCCGCGGCTGCGCGCCTACGCGGCCCGCCCGCTGATCGTCGACGGCCAGCCCATCGGCACCGTGTGCGCGATCGACCGCGCGCCCGGCGCGCTGGCGCCGAGCGCATGCAGCGCGCTGGCCGATCTGGCGACGCTGGCCAGCCAGCTGCTCGAGGCACGGCTGCACGCCGAGCGCAACCGCCTGCGGGAGGCGCGCGTGCGCGGGGCCAGCCGCGCCGGCAGCGACTGGCTGTGGGAGAGCGACGCCGACGGCACGCTGACCTGGCTGTCCGACAGCATCGAGGCGCACACCGGCATCCCGGCGCACCTGGAGATCGGCCAGCCCGCGCTCGGCCCGCACCGCCCGGCCGGCGACGAGCACCGTGCCGCCTGGGAGGCTCACCTCGACGCACGCGCGCGACGCGCGCCCTTTCGCGAGCTGATCGCCGAGCGCGACACGACGCGCGGGCCGATCCTGGTCTCGATCAACGGCGACCCGGTGTTCGACCGCCAGGGCGTGTTCAAGGGCTACCGCGGCGCGACCCGCGACGTCACGGCCGAGCTCACCGAGCGGGCCGTCGCGCGCCGCAGCGACACGCTGCTGCGCGCCGCGATCGAGCACCTGAACGCCGGCGTGATGGTGTCCGGACCGGACGGTCGCATCGAGCTCGCGAACACGCCGTGGCGCCGCGCGATCGAGCGCTTCGTGCCGGCGCCGCCGACCCACTGGCCGGCGCTGCTCGACGCCCTGCTGCGTGCCGGCGCCTACCCGGACGCGGTGGGCCGCGAGCCCGATTTCGCGCGCTGGCGGCTCGCGCTGGCGGCGCCCGACGCGCCGCCGCAGGAGCTGCTCATGGGCCGCCAGCACCTGCTGGTGACCGACCAGCCGCTGCCCGATGGCAGCGTCGTGCACCTGTCGGTCGACGTCACCCAGCGTCGCCGCGCCGAGCAGGCGATCGCGACGCAAGACGCGCGGCTGCGCGCGGTGCTCGCGGCGCTGCCGGACCTGTGGCTCATCACCGATCGCGACGGCACCTACCTGGAGTGCAGCGACGCGCTGCACGCCTGGCTGGTCCAGCCCTTCGACGAGCTGCGCGGACGCCGCTTCGGCGAGGTGCTGCCGCCCGAACTGGCCGCCAGCGCCGTGCGCGGCGTGCGCGCCGCGCTCGCCGGCGAGGGCGTGCAGCGGCTCGAGTACCGGGTGCGCTGCAGCGACGGCATCGAGCGGGATTTCGAGTCGCGCATCGCACCGATGGCGGCCGATCGCGCACTGTTCCTGCTGCGCGACCTGACCGAGCTGCGTCGCCTCGAGCGCGACATGCAGCTGCTGCAGCGGGTCATCGAGGCCGAGGCCGCACTGCCGATGGTGGTGGCGGATGCAACTGCACCCGACCTGCCGCTGATCTTCGCCAATGCCGCCTTCGAGCGACTCAGCGGCTACCCGCGCGCCGAGCTGCTCGGACGCAACTGCCGCTTCCTGCAGGGTGACGACGACAACTCAGCCGCGCTCGCGACGCTGCGTGCCGCGCTGGCGGCCGGTCGCGACTGCAGCGTCACGCTGCTGAACCGCCGACGCGACGGCACGCGCTTCGTCAACGAGCTGCACGTCGCGCCGGTGCGCGACGGGCTCGGCCGGCTGACCCACTACATCGGCGTGCAGTACGACGTCACCGAGCGCACACGCGCGGCCCAGCAGCTCGAGATCAGCGAGGCGCTGTACCGCTCGGTGGCCGGCGCCATCTCCGACGGCCTGGTGGTGCTCGACGCCGACGGCCGGATCGTCGCCGCCAACCCATCGGCCTGCACGCTGCTGCGGCGGGAGGCCACGGCGCTGCAGGGCCGCCCAATCACCGAGCTCGGTCTGACGCTGCTGCACGAGGACGGCCGCCCGCTCGCGCGCGAGGATCACCCGGTCTTCGCCGCGCTGCGCCGGGGCGTCACGCAGCTCGACCGGCTGCTGCGACTGCGCCGCCCCGACGACAGCGAGGACCAGCTGGTGAGCGTCAGCGCCCAGCCGCTGCGCCCGGCCGGCGGCCGGATGACGGCCGGCGTGATCACCTTCCGCGACGTCACCGCGGTGCGCCGCGCCGAGCTCGCGCGCGCCGCGGCCGAGGCGCGCTGGCAGTTCGCGCTCGACGGCGCCGGCGAGGGCGTCTGGGACCTCGACGAGGACAGCGGCCTGGTGTTCTTCTCGGCGCGCTGGAAGGCGATGCTCGGCTACGCCGACAGCGAGATCGGCGATCGCCTGGGCGAGTGGACGCGCCGCATCCACCCGGACGACAAGCCGGCCGTGATGGAGGCCGTGTCGAGCTACCGCACCGGCGCGACCGCCGAGTACCGCACCGAGCACCGCCTGCGCCACAAGGACGGCCACTGGCTGTGGGTGCTCGACCGCGGCAAGATCGTCGAGCGCCGTGCCGACGGCAGCGCACGCCGGGTCGTCGGCACCCACACCGACATCACGCGCCAGCGCGAGGCCGAGCGCGTGCTGCGCGAACAGCAGGCCGCCGAGCTCGCCAGCCGCGCGAAGAGCGAGTTCCTCTCGCGCATGAGTCACGAGATGCGCACGCCGCTGAACGCGGTCCTCGGCTTCGCGCAGCTGCTCGCGCAGCGCGGCGCCAACGACGCGCTGTTGCAGCGCTACACCGAGCACATCGTGCATGCCAGCCGCCACCTGCTCTCGCTGGTCGAGGACGTGCTGGACCTGCAGCAGGTCGAGGAAGGCCGGCTGCTGCTGACGCCGCAGGCGCTGGCGCTGCACGATGCGGTGGCCGCGGCGCTGGCGCTGATCGGCGCGCAGGCCCAGGCCCGCCGGCTGCACCTCGAGGTGGCGGTCGACCCGGCGGTGTGGGTGCGGGCCGATGCCAAGCGGCTGCACCAGGTGCTGCTGAACATCCTCTCCAACGGCGTCAAGTACAACCGCGAGGGCGGAACGCTGCGCTGCACGCTGGACGCGCGCGGCACGCCGGGGACGGCGCGGTTGCGCATCGAGGACAGCGGGGCCGGTCTGAGC
The DNA here is from genome assembly GCA_964408005.1 of uncultured Methylibium sp. GTDB lineage: Bacteria > Pseudomonadota > Gammaproteobacteria > Burkholderiales > Burkholderiaceae_C > Methylibium. Next base: position 3,445 of record CAYOXW010000107.1, on the reverse strand, counting down.
GCCGAGCAGCTGCGCAAGCTGTTCCAGCCCTTCGAGCGGCTCGGCCTCGAGACCTCGGGCATCGAGGGCACCGGGCTCGGCCTGATCATCGCGCGCCGGCTGATGCAGGAGATGGGCGGTGGCCTCGAGCTCGAGAGCACCCCCGGCGTCGGCACCTGCGTGACGCTGAGCCTGCCGCGCGCCGCCGCCGCCGCCCAGCGGCAGGCGACCGTGCCGCCGCCCGGCCTGGCCAGCGTCGCGCCGATGCGGCTGCTCTACGTCGAGGACAATCCGCTCAACGCACTGCTGTTTGCCGAGGTCGTCGGCCGCCAGCCGGGCATCGAGCTGCGGCTCGCCGGCGACGGCCACGAGGCCTTCGAGCGCCTCGAGGGCTGGCGACCGGACGTGCTGGTGCTGGACGCCCGCCTGCCGGGCCTGTCGGGCTACGATCTGCTGCAGCGACTGCGCGCACGCCCCGAACTGGCGGTGACGCCCGCCTTCATGTGCTCGGCCGACGCCATGCCCGAGGACCTGCAACGCGCCGCCGCCGCCGGCTTTGCCGGCTACTGGACCAAACCGATCGACATCGCACGCGTGATGCGCGACCTCGCCGCCCTGTCCCCCGCCGCATGAAGCACGCCCCCGAACCTGCCCATCACCACGGCCGCGCCGAACGCACCGGCGTGCTGCTGGTCAACCTCGGCACCCCCGATGCGCCGACCGCCGCCGCGCTGCGCCGCTACCTCGCGCAGTTCCTCGGCGACCCGCGCGTCGTCGAGATCCCGCGGCCACTGTGGTGGCTGATCCTGCACGGCATCATCCTGCGCCTGCGCCCGCGCAAGTCGGCCGCCAAGTACGCGACGATCTGGACCAAGGCCGGCTCGCCGCTGAAGGTCTGGACCGAGAAGCAGGCGACGCTGCTGGCCGGCTACCTCGGCGAGCGCGGTCACCCGGTGCGGGTCAGGGCGGCGATGCGCTACGGCTCGCCCTCGATCGCCAGCCAGCTCGACGCGCTCAAGGCCGAGGGCGCGACGCGCATCCTGGTGCTGCCGCTGTACCCGCAATACTCGGCCACCACCACCGCGAGCGTCTTCGACGCGGTGTACGCCTGGGCCGGCCGCATCCGGCGCGTGCCCGAACTGCGCTTCGTGAACCAGTACCACGACGACGCGGGCTACATCCGGGCGCTCGCCCGGCGCATCGAGGGCCACTGGCAGACCCATGGCCGCCCCGACCGGCTGGTGCTGAGCTTTCACGGCGTGCCCGAGCGCACGCTGCGGCTCGGCGATCCCTACCACTGCCAGTGCCACAAGACCGCGCGCCTGCTGGCCGAGCGGCTGGGGCTGCGGCCCGAGCAGGTGCAGATCACCTTCCAGAGCCGCTTCGGCAAGGCCAAGTGGCTGCAGCCCTACACCGAGCCGACGCTGATCGCGCTGGCCCGCCAGGGCATCGGCCGCGTCGACGTGGCCTGCCCCGGCTTCACGTCGGACTGCCTCGAGACGCTCGAGGAGATCGCCCAGGAGGCGCGCGCGGCCTTCCTCGGCGCCGGCGGGCGCGAGTTCCACTACATCGCCTGCCTGAACGACCAGCACGAATGGATCGACGCGCTGGCGGCGATCGCGCTGCGCCACCTGCAGGGCTGGCCGACGGCGACCGCGGCCACCGACGACGCGGCCGCACTGCAGACCCAGGCCGACCGGGCCCGGCGTCTGGGAGCCCCCGCGTGAGTGAAGGCCTGCGCCTCGACAAGTGGCTGTGGGCGGCGCGCTTCTTCAAGACGCGCAGCCTCGCCGCCGAGGAGATCGGCAAGCACCGGGTCGAGGTCAACGGCCAGCCCGCCAAGGCCTCGCGCGAGCTCAAGCCCGGCGACGAGGTGCGGCTGCGCCAGGGGGCCGTGGTGCGCACCGTCATCGTGCGCGCGCTCAGCGCCGTGCGCGGGCCGGCGCCGGTCGCGCAGACGCTCTACGAGGAGACCGCCGCCAGCCTCGCGCAGCGCGAGGCGCAGGCGCGGCAGCGCCGCCTCGCGCCCGAGCCGGCGACGACGATCGAGCAGGGCCGCCCGACCAAGCGCGACCGCCGCCAGCTCGCCGACTGGGAGCGCTGGAGCGCCTCGCTCGACTAGGACCGCACGTGCGGGCGCCGCAGGCGCTCGAGCAGCTGCTGCGTCTCGAGCCGTGCGAGGCGGCGCGCGGCGCTCGTGTCGACCTGGTCCTCGCAGCCGTAGGCGTACAGCACCGCCTCGGCCGCCTCGGCCAGCACCGGGCGGGCGCTGCGCGCGATCGCGAGCAGCTCATCGACGCCCAGGCAGGCGAAGGCCTCGTGCAGCTGCGCGGCCGCGTCGCGGTAGTCACGCGCATGCATGCGCATCACGCCGGCCTCCAGGATGCGCAGCACATCGACGCAGATGCGCAGCGACTCGTCGGACAGGCAGGCGGGAAAGGTTCGACCCACGGCTAGGACTCCTGATCTGGGCGCCCGCGCCGGCGGGCTTGCTCCACTATCGGCAGCCGCCCGGCCGATGTTGAGCGCCCCGAGACCGAAAATAGCCCTTGAATTCGAGGCTGGCGCCCCCAATTCCCGCCGGTTCCTGAGATTCAGACCCGTTCACGATCCGTCTGCCGACCATGTCCCTGCCCGAACCGACCGCCGCCGAGATGCCCGATTCCCCCTCGGAGACCCCCCTCCCCCCCGCCACGCCGGAGCAGCGCCTCGCCGAGCTCGAAGCCAAGCAGGTCGAACTCGCCGACGCCTACCTGCGCGCCAAGGCCGAGGCCGAGAACATCCGCCGCCGCTCGGAAGAGGAGATGAGCAAGGCGCGCAAGTTCGCCATCGAATCCTTCGCCGAGAGCCTGCTGCCGGTCAAGGACAGCCTGGAGGCGGCGCTCGCGATCGCCGACGCCAGCGCCGAGCAGCTGCGCGAGGGCACCCACGCCACGCTGCGCCAGCTCGTCCAGGCGCTCGAGCGCAACAAGGTGCTCGAGATCGCGCCGCCCGCCGGCACCAAGTTCGACCCCCACCAGCACCAGGCGATCAGCGTCGTGCCCGCCGATCAGGAGGCCAACACCGTGGTCGCCCTGCTGCAAAAGGGCTACCTGATCGCCGACCGGGTGCTGCGCCCGGCCCTCGTCACCGTCGCGGCGCCGAAATAAGCGGCCCGCGGCTTGAAGCCGTCGAAGTTATCCACAACTTCCGGACAACCCGAATCCAAATCCAGTTACTGAGGAGCTACAGACCATGGCCAAGATCATCGGCATCGACCTGGGGACCACGAACTCTTGCGTGGCCATCATGGAGGGCAACACCACCAAGGTGATCGAGAACAGCGAGGGTGCGCGCACCACGCCGTCGATCATTGCCTACCAGGAGGACGGCGAGGTCCTCGTCGGCGCCTCGGCCAAGCGCCAGGCGGTGACCAACCCGCGCAACACGCTGTACGCGGTGAAGCGCCTGATCGGCCGCAAGTTCA
>CAYOXW010000106.1:0-9158 GCA_964408005.1 uncultured Methylibium sp. | reverse complement strand
CTGTTAATCCGTAGGTCCCTGGTTCGAGCCCAGGTCGGGGAGCCAAGAAAGCCAAGGCCCCGCACGCAAGTGCGGGGCCTTTTGCTTTGCTAGCCGTGATGTGAACGTGCCGCTTCCGTCACTGTCCGCCCGTCCTCTCCCGCTTTCGATGCGAGACGCCGCGGGGGCAACAGCTTCTCTGTGACGATCCGCCATCACCACCCTCTGGCGACGGCGATAGGCACACCGACCGGAGCGCCACGGACCCTCCCCTCGAAACGCCAACACCGAGTGCCGATTCAGCCTTCGGCGCGTGCGCGAGCCGTACTTCATGCCGCACCAGCCGGCGCTTGCCCTTGCCTGCTGCGCGTTCGCGCGCCGTAGGTGTGCCGCCGCGGAGGCACAGCATGGCGCTGAGCGCTCGACGCCGGCGCCGGCGCCGCTTTGTGACGAAGATGCGCCATAGGCCTCGTGGCCATGCACCTGCCCCATGACACGCACGACACCCGTTCTTCCTGCAGGGTAGCCGTTGCGTCTCGCAACCACTGCGCGATCGGTCTCGTCATGTCGGCTCGCCGACAGCGGGCTGCCCGCGCGTCTTCCACAGCGACACCAGCACACCGCCGGCGATCAGCCCGAAGGTCACGGTCAACGAGGTCGCCGCCGGGATCTTGCCGATGAGTCCCACCAGGAAGATCTTGCCGCCGATGAACACCAGCACCAGGGCGAGCGCGTACTTGAGGTACTTGAAGCGGTGGATCATCGCCGCCAGCGCAAAGTACAGCGCGCGCAGGCCCAGGATGGCGAAGATGTTGCTCGTGTAGACGATGAAGGGGTCGGTCGTGATCGCGAAGATCGCCGGCACCGAGTCCACCGCGAAGATCAGGTCGACGCACTCCACCAGCACCAGCGCCAGGAACAGCGGCGTCGCGAAGCGCTCCAGCTTGTCCGTGGCCGGGTCGATCTCGCGCACCCAGAAGGCGTTGCCACGCAGGCCGTCGGTCACGCGCATGTGCCGCTTGAGGAACTTCAGCAGCGGGTTGTTCGCGATGTCGGGCACGTGGTCGGCAATGACCCACATCTTGATGCCGGTGACGATCAGGAAGACACCGAACAGGTACAGCACCCAGCTAAACTGGCTGACCAGCGTGGTCCCCAGCGCGATCATGATCGCGCGCAGCACGATCACGCCCAGGATGCCCCAGAACAGCACGCGGTGCTGGTACTGGCGCGGGATCGCGAAGAAGGTGAAGATCAGCGCGATGACGAAGACGTTGTCCATGGACAGCGACTTCTCGATCATGAAGCCGGTGTAGTAGTCCATGCCGCTTTGCGCGCCCAGGTACCACCACACCCAGGCGCCGAAGATCAGCGCCACGCTGATGTAGCCGGCAGACAGCAGCAGGCTCTCGCGCACCCCGATCTCGCGGTCGTCCTTGTGCAGAACGCCGAGGTCGAAGGCCAGCAGCGCGACGACGATGCCGACGAAGACCAACCAGACCCAGGCCGGCTTGCCCATGAAGTCGGAGGAAAGGAAGGGGAGCAGAAAGTCCATGTGAGCTCTCGACAACAGGATGGAGTGGGTTGAGATGGCAACGTCTTTGGGTGGGCGTTCTCAGCCCCTGTACAGCGACGGGACTCCGTTCGACCCGCGGCCGCCACCGCCATCACGTCGGCGCCACAGCGCGATCAGCAGATGCAGGCCGGCCCCCAGCAGCAGGAGCAGCAGGCTGCCGACACCCCAGACCACCCAGCTCGCCACGGTCAGACCCCCAGCCAGCGCCGGGGCGGCCTGCAACAAGCTGTCGACCACGGCCCCCAGCCCCGCCATCCCCCGGGCCAGGGCTTGGGCCAGCGCCGGCGACACCCAGGGCGCCAGCCAGTCCGGCAAGACCAGTCCCCCGACGCCCGATGCGGCTCCGGAGAGCGCCCCCGCGTTCGAGACGGTCCAGATCGCCGCGGCATGCAGCGCCCAGACGGCCAGGGACCACAGTGCCAGGAGCGCGATGACGGCAAGCCAGCCGAGGGCGAAGAACATGGTTCGACGATGGGGTGGTGATCGGGTGCTCGTGAGTGTGGCGATGGGAATGATTCGAATAAACCAGATTCATACGAACCTAATATTCGGTTTTTACGAACCGGAGGAAGCATGCTGAACTACCGCCACCTTCATTACTTCTGGGTCGTCACCAAGGAAGGCGGCTTTGCCCGGGCCGCCGAGCGGCTGGACATGGCGGTGCAGACCATCAGCGCGCAGGTGCGCGAGCTGGAGAAGTCGTTGGGCCATCAGTTGCTCAAGTCCTCGGGCCGCGGCGTGGCCCTCACCGAGGCCGGCCAGGCCGCCTTCGCACGCGCCGAGGAAATCTTCCAGATCGGCCAGGGCCTTCCCGACGAGGTGCGCGGTGCGGCCAGCGGCACGGTGGTCCGCCTCGCGGTCGGCCTGTCCGACGGCATCTCCAAGCTCGCGGCGCACGCGTTGCTGGAGCCGGTGCTGGGCACACCGAACCTGCGTCTGGTCTGCCATGAGGGCGAGTTCGAGCAGCTGCTCGGCGAACTGGCGCTGCATCACCTGGACCTGGTGCTGGCGGGCCAGGCTGCACCGCGCAACCCCAATCTGCGCCTGTCCAGTGAACGCCTCGTCGATGCGCCGGTCGACTGGTACGGCCCGGCACGCATGGTTGGCAAGACCGAGCGCAATCGGTTTCCGCGGAGCCTCAACGAGCTGCCCGTGCTGCTGCCGACCGGGCACGCGGCGCTACGAACGACGCTGGAGCACTGGTTCGAGGCGCAGGCGCTGCGGCCCCGCATCGTCGGCGAGTTCGAGGACAGTGCGCTGCTGGCCGTCTTCGCCGCCCGCGGGCTGGGCGTGTTCCCGGTCAGCCGGCTCGGCGCGAGCGACATCGGCCTGATGCGCGGGCTGCGCATGCTGGGCAGCAGCGATGGCGTGAGGGAGGAAATCCACGCCATCCGATCGCGCCGCAGTCAGCACCACCCGCTGGTGCAGCAGGTGATGGCGGGCGTGGCCGCCCGCACGGGCCCCTGAGCCGGCGACGCCGGCCCGGTCGGGTCCGGCCTGAAGACCCTGCGCCGCGAAGCGGCGCCAGTGCCGCACTCCCCGTCGGGCGCCCGGGTGGCTCGCGCCGTGGTCGAGGTCCGGTCCAACGGCACGCCTTCGGCTGAAGACACCGCCCCGCCGATGGGTCGGCAGGGTGTCCAATCCCTCCATCAAGACTCACCCGCCGACCATGGGCGACTCCTGCTGCAGCCACGGCTGCGCCGCGCCGACCGCCAGCCAGAGCCCGCGCTACCGCCGCATCCTGTGGGCCGCGCTGCTGATCAACGCCGCCATGTTCGCCGTCGAACTGGCCGGTGGCTGGCGCGCCGGCTCGGTCTCGCTGCTGGCCGACGCCGTCGACTTCTTCGGTGACGCCGCCAACTACGGCATCTCGCTGATGGTGCTGGGGCTGGCACTCAGCCTGCGCGCCCGCGCCGCGCTGTTCAAGGGCCTGAGCATGGGCGCCTTCGGCATCTTCGTGCTCGGCAAGTCCGCCTGGTCGGCCGTCGCGGGCACGGTGCCCGAGCCGGTGACGATGGGCGTGATCGGCGCCCTGGCCCTGCTGGCGAACGTGGCCGTGGCCGTGATGCTCTACGCCTGGCGCGAAGGCGACGCCAACATGCGCTCGGTGTGGCTGTGCAGCCGCAACGACGCGATCGGCAACCTCGCCGTCATGGTCGCGGCGCTGGGCGTATTCGGCACCGGCCACGGCTGGCCCGACCTGGCCGTCGCGGCGGTCATGGGCACGCTGGCGCTGAGTGCCGCACGCTCGGTGATCCAGCAGGCGCGCACCGAGCTGCAGCCGCAGGCTGTGCGGGCCTGACCGCGCCCGTGGCACGCGCCTGGGCTCCACGGCGTTGAGCCCCCGCTAGACTCCGGTCCGTGCGTCGCCTCCTCGTCCTGCTCCTGCTCGTCTTGCTGCCTCTGCAGTCCAGCTGGTCGGCGCTCGCCAGCTACTGCGAGCACGAGACCCGGCTCGAGAGCGCCCACCTCGGCCACCACGAGCACCTGCACGCGGATGGCCGTGCCGCCAAGGCCGCAGACGCCACCGCCGATGACCAGGCCCCGGGCGCGCCCGACCTCGATTGCGGCATTTGCCACGGTGCCGGCACCGGCATGCCGCCGCTGGCGAGTGCCCTGCCCGATGAGCGCACGGCGGCGCCACGGCCCCGCGCGATCGCCGACGCCACCGCGGCCGGGCAGGCTCCGGCACGGCCCGAACGCCCTCAATGGGCCCCGCCCGCCTGATCGGCGAGGCGGCTTCCTCCCTGCCCTGAAGCCCGAGCGCCTGAGCGCGCGCCGCCACCGCGGCCGCGTATCGGCGCCGATGCGACCCTCGGGTCGCTGCTCGCCGATCTCCGCTGGGTCACCCCTCCTGGAGCATCGGATGTACCGCCCTAGACGAATGGAATTGCCACGCCGCGCCGGCCTGCGCTGCGTGCTCCTGGCCGCCACCTGGCTGGCCTGCGCCTGGCCCGCCCGGGGCGCCCAGCTGTCGGCGACGGCTCCCGCGCCTGTCAGCCTGAGGCAGGCGTTCGAGGCCGCCTGGGCACGCCAGCCCGAGGCCGAGGCCCTGCCGGAGCGGCGCGCCGCCGCGCAGGCCCGGCAACGGTCGGCGCAGGCCTGGACACCGGAGCCGGCGGCCCTCGCACTGTCGGAGAAGTCCGACCGCCTGCACCGCCATCGGGGTGCGCGCGAGTGGGAGCTCGGGCTCGCCGTGCCGATCTGGCTGCCCGGCGAGCGCCGTGGCAGCGCCGCGCTGGCCGAGGCCGAGGGCGCCGCGATCGAAAGCCGCGCCCGGGCCGCGCAACTGCGGGTCGCAGCGGACGTGCGCGAGGCCTGGTGGCAGTGGCAGCGCGCGCGCATCGAGGCCCACACGGTGGCGGCGCGGCTCGACGGGGCCCGCCGCATCGCGGCCGACGTGGCCCGCCGCACCCAGGCGGGCGAGCTCGCCCGCGCCGATCGGCACCAGGCCGACGCGGCCGTGGCAGCGGCGGAGTCCGAGCTCGCGCAGGCCGAGGCCGGCCTCGCCGTGGCGCAGCAGCAGCTGAGCGCCATCACCGGGGCCACCCCGGCGGCGGACGCACCGCCCGCCTCGGGCGCCGAGCCCGAGCCGGGCCTGCCGCCCGCCGAGGCCGCACCCGAGACACACGCCACGCTGCAGGAACTGAGCGACCGCGCGACCGTCGCCGAGCAGGCCGTGGCGCTGGCCGCCACCCGCTCGCGGGCCAACCCCGAACTGACTCTGGCCAGTACCCGCGAGCGTGACGCCTTCGGCGGCCCGTCGCAGCAGACCCTCACGCTCGGCCTGCGCATCCCCTTCGACGCGGGGCCCCGGCACGAGGGCCGCGTCGCCCAGGCCCGCGCCGACGCCGCCGAGGCGCGGGCGCAGCTCGTGCTCGAGCGCGATCGCCTGGCCGCCGAGCACGCGTCCGCCCGCGCGCGGGTCGATGCCACCCGCCGGCAACTCGCCGCGGCCGAGCGGCGTGCCCAGCTGGCCCGCGAATCGCGCGGCTTCTTCGAGCGCTCCTTCCAGCTCGGCGAGACCGACCTGCCGACCCGCCTGCGCATCGAGCTCGAAGCCGCCGAGGCCGACCGACAGGCCGCGCGCAGCCGCATCGACCTCGCCGCCGCCCTCTCGGCCTGGCGCCAGGCGCTGGGCCTGCTGCCGCAGTGAGGCCCCGGCCCAGGCCGAGCACGACCTTCCTTTCCGGACCCCCGCCATGCACCACCCCTTCCCCCTGGCCCCACTCGGCCTTGCGGCCCTGCTGCTGCTCGTCGCAACGCCCTGCCCGGCCGCCGGCGACGAGCACGGCCACGCCCCTGCGGACGCCCCCAGCGCCGCCGGTGCGGCGCTGCCGCGCTTCACCGCCGTCTCCGAGGCCTTCGAGCTGGTCGGCGTGCTCGACGGCCGGCAGCTCACGCTCTACCTCGACCGCGCCGCGGACAACGCCCCGGTGCGCGGCGCCCGCATCGAGCTCGCCGTCGGGGGCCGCCCCTTGCCGGCCGAGCCACACGACCTCGACAGCTACGAAGCCACGCTGCCCGCCGAGCCCGCCGCCGGCGCGCTGCCGATCACCGCGACCGTCACGGTCGGCGGCGCGGTCGACCGGCTCGCCGGCACGCTCGATGTCCCGGCGTCGGCCTCGGGCGACGACGCGGCCCATGCCCACCCGTGGCGGCGCTATGCCGGCGCGCTGCTGGCGGCCGCGGGCGCCGTCGCGTTCGCGTTCGTGATCGGCCGGCGCACACGCCGGACACCGCCCGGGAGCCCGGCATGAGCCCGCGCCTGCGTTTCGCCCTGCTGGGCCTCGTGCTCGCGCTGGGCGCCGCGACATCGGTGCGCGCCGGGGACGACCACGACCATGAGCACAACGCCCCGCTACGCGGCGCCGACGGCCCGCGGCGCCTGCCCGACGGCAGCATCTTCCTGCCCAAGCCGGCCCAGCGTCAGCTCGGCGTGCGCACACTGCCGACCGAGGCGGCCGAGCTGCCGCGCTCGGTGGCGCTGAACGCCCGCGTGACGATGGACCCGAACGCCGGCGGCCGGGTGCAGGCGCTGCATGCCGGGCGCCTCGAGGCCGGCCCGCGCGGCCTGCCCGAGCCCGGACAGGCCGTGCAGCGCGGCGAGGTGCTGGCCTATGTGCTGCCCTCGGTGGCACCGATCGAGCGCGCCAGCCTGGCCGCGCAGCTCGCCGAGCTGCGTGCCGCGCGCGCTCTCGCGGACAAGCGCGTCGCTCGCCTGAAGGAGCTGTCCGACACCGTGCCGCGCAAGGACATCGAGGCCGCCGAGAGCGAGGCGCACAGCCTGGCCGAGCGCATCGCCTCGGTCGACGGCGGACTCGCCGCGCGCGAGACCCTGCGCGCGCCGGTGTCCGGGGTGATCGCGGCGGCGAACGCCGTGGCCGGCCAGGTGCTCGATGCGCGCGACATCGTGTTCGAGATCGTCGACCCGCGGCGCCTGCGCATCGAGGCCCTGGCCTTCGACGCCGCGCTGGCGGCCGACATCGGCGGCGCGACGCTCGCCGTCGGCGGGCAGCGCGTGCCGCTGGAGTTCGTCGGCGCCGCGCGCCGCCTGCGCGAGCAGGCGCTGCCGCTGAGCTTCCGCGCCCGGGGAGAGGCACTCGCCGCGCTGGCGCTCGGCCAGCCGGTGCAGGTGTTCGTGCAGACGCGGGCCACGGTCAAGGGCATCGCGGTGCCGCTCGCCGCGCTGATGAAGAACCCCGCCAACCAGACCGTCGTCTGGGTGAAGACGGCCCCCGAGCGCTTCGAGCCGCGCAGCGTGACGGTCGAGCCGCTCGATGGCGTGCGCGCCGTGGTCACCTCGGGGCTCGCGCCCGGCGATCGCATCGCCACGCAGGGTGCCACGCTGATCAACCAGGTGCGCTGAGATGTTCAAGTGGCTGCTCGAGCAGAGCCTCAGGAACCGGCTGCTGGTGATCCTCGCCAGCGTGGTGCTGATGGCCTACGGCGCGCTCACGCTCACGCGCACGCCGGTGGATGTGTTCCCCGACCTCAACAAGCCCACGGTCACGATCATCACCGAGGCCGGTGGCATGGCCGCCGAGGAGGTCGAGCAGCTCGTCACCGTGCCGCTGGAGACGGCCCTCAACGGTCTGCCCGGCGTCGAGTCGCTGCGCTCGACCTCCTCGGCCGGGCTCTCCTTCGTCTACGTCACCTTCGACTGGGGCACCGACATCTTCCGCGCCCGGCAGCTGGCGTCGGAGCGACTGGCCGCGATGGAGGACGCCCTGCCCGAAGGGCTGACACCGCACATGGGCCCGGTCAGCTCGATCATGGGCGAGATCCTGCAGATCGCCATCCCGGTGGACCCCGCGAAGATCTCGCCGATGGCGGTGCGCGAATACGCCGACTGGGTGCTGCGCCCGCGCCTGCTCTCGGTGCCCGGCGTCGCGAAGGTGATCCCGATCGGTGGCGAGGTGCGCCAGTTCCAGGTGCAGCCGGACACGCGTCGCATGGCAGAGCTCGGCATCACGCGCGAGCAGCTGCGCGCGGCGCTCAAGGGCTACTCGAACAACACCTCGGGCGGCTTCCTCGAGCTCAACGGGCGCGAATACCTGATCCGCCACCTGGGCCGCAGCCCACGGCTCGAGGACCTGCAGAACCTCGCGCTGACCGCGAGGGACGGCCAGCCCCTCCTGCTGCGCCAGATCGCCGAGGTCGCCATCGCGGCCGCGCCCCGGCGCGGCGACGCCGGCTTCGAGGGCAAGCCGGCCGTCATCCTGGGCCTGCAGAAGCAGCCCCGCGCCGACACCATCGCCCTCACGCGCGACATCGAGGCCGCGCTGGCGGGGCTGGTGGCCTCGCTGCCGCCCGGCATGGCGGCGCCGCAGATCACCTTCCGCCAGGCCAGCTTCATCGAGGCCTCGATCCACACGCTGCAAGGCAAGCTGGTCGGCGCCTCGCTGGTCGTGGCGGTGATCCTGTTCTTCTTCCTCGGCACGCTGCGCCCGACCCTGATCGCGCTGACGGCCATCCCGGTGTCGGTCTTCATCACCGCGCTGGTGTTCCGCCACTACGGGCTGTCGATCAACACCATGACGCTGGGCGGCCTGGCGATCGCGATCGGCGGCCTGGTCGACGACGCGGTGGTCGGCATCGAGAACGTGCTGCGCCGCCTCAAGGAGGATCGCAGCCAGCCCGCGGAACAGCGGCAGCCCGCGCTCGAGGTCGTCACGCGCGCGACGATGGAGGTGCGCTCGGCGGTCCTGTACGCGACGGTGATCATCGTGCTGGTCTTCCTGCCGCTGTTCGCGCTGCCGGGCCTGGAGGGCCGGCTCTTCGTGCCGCTGGGCATCGCCTTCATCGTCTCGACGCTGGCCTCGCTGGTCGTCTCGGTCACCGTCACGCCGGTGCTCAGCCTCTACCTGCTGCCACGCATGCGGACGCTGGCACATGGCGACACCCGTGCGCTGGCCTGGCTAAAGGCGCGCTACCGCCGCAGCCTGGCGGCGGTGCTGGCGCGCCCGCGAGCCGCGCTGGCCGCCGCGGGCGCCGCGGTGCTGCTCGCCGCGGCGGCCGTGCCCCTGTTCCCGACCACGTTCCTGCCGCCCTTCAACGAGGGCACGCTGCTGGTCGGCCTGCGCCTGAACCCGGGCGTCAC
>CAYOXW010000105.1:0-9161 GCA_964408005.1 uncultured Methylibium sp. | reverse complement strand
GGTGCAGGCCGCCGTGACGGCGGCGCTGGGCCGGCTGCGGGCCTGAGGCCGCGCCCCGGCGGCCCGCGTCAGCCCGGCGCGGCGTCGCGCGGCGGCTCGGGGGCCGCCTCGTGTTCGAGCGCGGTCAGCCACAGCCGGACGTCGAACTCGAGCTGGTGATAGGCCGGCTCCATGTGCGTGCACAGCGCGTAGAAGGCCTTGTCATGCTCGCGCTCCTTCAGGTGCGCGAGCTCGTGCACCACGATCATCCGCAGGAAGGGCTCGGGCGCCTGCCGGAACAGCCCGGCCACGCGGATTTCGCGCTTGGCCTTGAGGTTGCGGCCCTGCACGCGCGCCACCGTGGTGTGGGTGCCCAGCGCGTTGCGCACGATGTGCAGCGTGTTGTCGTACTGCACCCGGGCCAGCGGCGCGGCATGGCGCATGAAGCGGCCCTTGAGGTCCGTCACGTAGGCGTACAGCGCACCGTCCGTGCGCACCTCGTGGGCCTGCGGGTAGCGCTGGCGCAGGCTCGCGCCGAGCCGGCCCTGCGCGAGCAGCTCGCCGACGCGGGCCAGCAGCTCGGGCGGGTAGCCGCCCAGGTAGCGCAGCGGGGGCGGCGACGGCGTCATCGCGGACCGGCCGCCTCGCCGCCGCGCGCGCGGCGGAGGTCGCGCAGCATGAAGAGGTAGAGGTTCTCGACCTTCTCGCGCGCCCAGGGCGTCTTGCGCAGGAACTTCAGGCTCGACCCGACGCTCGGCTCGCTGCTGAAGCAGCGCACCGGCACGCGCTCGGCCAGGCCCTCCCATCCGTAGTGCCCGGCCAGCGCCGTGACGATGGCCTCCAGGGTCAGCCCATGCAAGGGGTTGCGCGGCTGCGGGGGCGGCGAGGGCGGTGTGTTCATGGCGCTCTTGTACCGCGAGCGCGGCGGTGGCGCGCGGAGGGCGGCCTGCGGATGGGCCCGGCGGCCCGCGTCCCGGCTGCGAGCCGGAAGACCTCAAGTCCGGAGCGCAACGGCCGATAAGCCCATCAAGTTTCGCGCGGCCAGGCAGGTCGGGGGCAGCGCGACGCAAGACAGGCATCCGCCTCGCCTCCCTTTCCCGGGACCTGCCCCGCATGTCGATCCTCGCCCCACCTCCACGGCGCGCCGCCCTTGTGCGGCAGGTGGCATCGCAGCCCTTGCGGGCCGCGGCGCTGTGCGTCGGGCTGGCTTGGGCGAGCGCGCTGCCGCCGGCGCGGGCGGCCGACCTCGCGACGCTGCCGCTCGAAAGCCTGCTCGACCTCGAGGTCAGCGCCGTCTCCAAGCTGCCGCTGCGCCTGAGCGAGTCGCCGGCCTCGGCCACCGTGATCACCGCCGCGCAGATCCGCGCGCTCGGCTACCGCAGCCTGGCCGACGTGCTGCGCTCGGTGCGCGGCGTGCTGGTGTCCTCGGACCGCGCCTACGCCTACCTCGGCGTGCGCGGCTACGCGACCGCGGGCGACTACAACACCCGCATCCTGCTGTTGATCGACGGCAACCGCGTCAACGACACGGTCTACGACCAGGCCTTCCTCGGCAGCGAGTTCCCGATCGACCTCGACCTGGTCGAGCGCGTCGAGTTCGCGCCCGGCCAGGGCTCGGCGGTGCACGGGCCGAACGCGCTGTTCGGCGTGGTCAACGTCGTCACCCGCGCGCCGGTGGCGGGCACCGGCGGCGAGCTGGCGGCCGGCGTCGGCGGCGGCCGCAGCCGTCATCTGCGGCTGACGCAGACCTGGTCGCCGGTGCCCGGCGGCACGCTGCTGGCGTCGGCCACGACGCGTCGCGCTGACGGCCGCGATCCCTACTACCCGAGCTTCGACGACCCGGCCACGAACCACGGCATCAGCCGCGGCACCGACCACGAGCGCGCCGAGCAGCTCTACCTGAAGTACGAGCAGGGCGGGCTGCTCGCGACGCTGGTGCACGCCGACCGGACCAAGGGCCTGTCGGGTGAGGAAGACATCGTCTTCGGCGACCCGCGCAACCGCTACCGCGACACGCAGACGCTGGCCAGCCTGGCCTGGACCGAGCCGCTCGGCGAGCACAGCCAGTGGCGGTTGCGGCTGTACGGCGGCTACTACGACTTCCACGGCGTCTACGCGATCGACTACCCGCCGGTCACGCTCAACGCCGACCGCGCCGCCTCGCGCTGGTGGGGTCTGGAGTCGCAGCTCACGACGCTGCGCTTCGCCGGCCACAAGCTCGTCGCCGGGATCGACCTGCAGCGCTCGCCGACGCGCGACCAGTCCAACCGCGACCGGGCGCCCGCCGTCACCTACCTCGACGACCGCCACGACGGTCGGCGCTTGTCGCTCTACACCGAGGACCACTGGGCGCTGACGCCGACGCTGTCGCTGATCGCCGGCCTGCGCCACGACCGCATCGACGAGGCCGCCGGCCGCTTCAGCCACCGGCTGGCGCTGGTCGCCAACCCCGACCCGGCCCTGACGCTCAAGGCCGTGCAGGGCAGCGCCTTCCGCCAGCCCAATGCCTACGAGGCCCGTTACGACCTGGGCCCGGGCGGCGGCTACAAGGGCAACCCCGAGCTCGAGCCCGAGCGCGTGCGCGGGACCGAGCTGGTCGCCGAATACCGGCCGAGCGCCGAGACGCGCTGGACCGTCGCCGCCTTCGACAGCCGCGCCCGCGGCCTGCTGGTGCAGGAAACCGACCCGCTCGACGGCCTGCTGGTGTTCCGCAACGCCGGCACGCTGCGCACGCGCGGGCTGGAGCTGGAGTTCCAGTACGGCGCCCTCGACGGCCGCGAGCTGCGCCTCAACGTCAGCCAGCAGCACGGCGACGCCGCGGCCGACGCCGGCGGCCGCAGCCCGCGCCAGATGGCCAAGGCGCTCGCCGTGCTGCCGCTCTGGCGCGGCTGGACCCTCGGCGCCGAGGGCCTGCTGATCAGCCGGCGCGCGGGCGTCGCCGGCCACGGCCTGGTCAACGCGACGCTGAGCCGTTACGGGCCGTGGCCGGGCACGCGCGTGGCGCTGAGCGTCGACGACCTGTTCGACCGTCGGCCGAGCGACGTCGGCACCGGCTCGGTGCTGCAGTCGGCCGCGCCGCAGGACGGGCGCAGCCTGCGCTTCAAGCTGGACCTGGGCTTCTAGACCATGGCCTGGGACCCGCTGGCCTGGCTCCGACGACTGCGGCCCGTCGTGGGCGCGCTGGCGCTTGCGCTGGCGGCGCCGGCCTGGGCGGCCGACGAGGCCGAGCTGAAGGCCGCGATCGTCTTCAACCTGCTGATGTTTGCCGACTGGCCGGCCGCGGCGCAGCCCGCGCCGGGTGCCCCCTGGGTGCTGTGCATCCCGCCGGCGCACCCGGCGGCGGCGGCCTTCAAGCCGCTGCACGGCCGGCCGCTGCGCGGCACGCGGCTGGCGCTGCAGGCCTGGCCCGCCACGGCCGGCGCGCCGCCCTGCCACGCCGCCTTCGTCGGCGACGCCGAGGCCGGCGGCGACGAGCCGCGGCCCACGCCCGGCCTGCTGCTGATCAGCGACGCGCGAACGCCGCCGCGCGCCGCGGCGATCGTGCTGCGGCCGCGTGAGGCGAAGCTCGTCTTCAGCGTCAATCTCGCCGCCGCGCGGCGTGCCGAGCTGCAGCTCAGCGCCAAGCTGCTGCGCCTTGCGCAAGGAATCCAGGAATGAAGCCTCACCCCACCGTTGCGCTGCCGCTGCCGCGCTCTTCCCACGCGCTCGGCCGGCGGCTGACGCGCGCCGTCGTCGTCAGCTCGGCGGTCGCGCTGCTGCTGTCGGGCCTGATCTTCGACGCCTTCGTCTACCTGTCGCTGCGCGCGGCCCTGATCGAAGAGTTGACGGTGCAGGCGCGCATCACCGCCGAGCACAGCTCGGCCGCGCTGGTGTTCGACGACCGCCGCGTCGCCACCGCGACGCTGGCCAGCCTGGAAGCCTCGCCGCTGATCCGCCACGCCGAGCTGCGTGGCGCCGACGGCCAGCCGATCGCCCACTTCCACGCCGCGGGCCGGGCCACCGAGCCACTGCCCGCGGTCGACCCGGCCGGCTCGGCCGAGGTCGTGCATGCCTTCACCGACGACGCGCTGGTGGTCGTCGCGCCGGTGATCGAGCACGGCCGCGTGCTCGGCTCGCTGCACGTGGCCGCCAGCCTCGCGCCGCTGCGCCTGCGCGTCGCGCTCTATGTCGCGATCACCGCACTGGCCGGCGCGCTGGCCTTTGCGGTGGCCTACCTGCTGGTGATCCGCGTGCGCCGCGAGGTCGATGCCACCGAGCACCGGCTCGACTACCTGGCCTTCTTCGACCCGGTGACCGGCCTGCGCAACCGCCACGCCGCGGTGGAGGCGCTGCGTGCGCTGATCGAGCGCGCCGAGGGCCGTGCCCAGGCCGGCTTCGCGCTGCTGCTGGTCGACCTGGACGACTTCAAGGTCGTCAACGACACGCTCGGCCATGCCGCCGGCGACGCGGTGCTGCAGGCCGTGGCGGCGCGGCTGAGCAAGTACGTGCAGTCCGAGGAGCTGGTGTTCCGCTTCGGCGGCGACGAGTTCCTCGTCATCGCGCCGGGCGAGCAGGACGCGGCGCAGCTGCGCCTGCTCGGCCAGTCGGTGGGCGTCGCGCTCGAGGAGCCGGCCGAGGTGGCCGGCCGGCTGATCCACGTGCGCTCCAGCGTCGGCATCGCGCGCTACCCGCTCGACGCCACCGAGCAGGCGGCGCTGCTGCGCGCCGCCGACACGGCGATGTACGCCGCCAAGGCGCTCGGCAAGAACACCTTCGAGGTCTTCCGCGCCGAGATGGAGACGCACGCGCAGAGCCGCATCCGGCTCGACAACGACCTGCGCCGCGCGATCGAGCGCGACGAGCTGCACCTGGTCTACCAGCCGATCGTGCAGCTGCCCTCGCAGCGCCTGGTCGGCGTCGAGGCGCTGCTGCGCTGGAACCATCCCGAGCTCGGCGCGGTGTCGCCGGCCGAGTTCGTGCCGGTGGCCGAGCGCAGCGGCCAGATCATCGACATCGGCCAGTGGGTGCTGCACGCCGGCTGCCGCCAGCTCAAGGCCTGGGCCGACGCCGGCCACGACGACGTCTACCTCGCGGTCAACGTCTCGGCGCGCCAGCTGCGCCGCGGCCTGACGGCGCAGGTCGAGGCCGCGCTGGCGGCCAGCGGCGCCGACCCGGCCGCGCTGGAGATCGAGATCACCGAGCACTCGATGGTCGAGGACATCGACTCCAACGTCGCCCAGCTGTCGGCGCTGCGCGAGCGCGGGCTGACGGTCGCGGTCGACGACTTCGGCACCGGCCTGTCCTCGCTGGCCTACCTGAAGCGCCTGCCGATCAACAAGCTGAAGATCGACCGCGCCTTCGTCAAGGACCTGCCGCAGGGCGGCGACGATGCCGCCATCGTCGCGGCGATCGCCTCGATGGCGCGCAGCCTGCACCTGACCCTGGTGGCCGAAGGCGTCGAGACCGAAGCCCAGCACCGCTTCCTGGCCGCGCAGGGCTGCGAGCTGATCCAGGGCTACCTCTACAGCCGGCCGCTGCCGGCCGCGGCGGTGACCGAGCTTCTGCATCGCCAGCAGCGCGGCGAGGCCCTGTGGCCGGCGGTGCGCGTCGAGCCGGCCGGCAAGCCGACGATCCGGCTCGCGAGCGCCGCGACGGCCGAGGCCGGCTAGCGCGGCTGCCCGTTCGGGCGAGACCGCCACCCGCGACCGCGGGTCAAGAGGCCCGGTCGGGGCCCACGGCGATCGGCGATGCCTGCGCTTCTCGCAGGTCGAGCGTGCGCAGCCGCAACGCGTTGCCGATGACGCTGACCGAGGACAGCGCCATCGCCGAGGCCGCGACGACCGGCGACAGCAGCAGCCCGAAGAAGGGGTAGAGCGCGCCGGCGGCCAGCGGGATCCCGGCCACGTTGTAGGCGAAGCTCAGCACGAGGTTCTCGCGGATGTTGCGCAGGGTCGCGCGCGACAGCGTCCTCGCCCGCACGATGCCCATCAGATCGCCCTGGAGCAGCGTGATGCCGGCGCTCTCCATCGCGACGTCGGTGCCGGTGCCCATCGCGATGCCGACGAGCGCGGCCGCGAGCGCCGGCGCATCGTTGACGCCGTCGCCGGCCATCGCCACCGAGCGGCCCTCGCCGGCGAGGCGCCGCACGACCGCGACCTTGTCCTGCGGAAAGACCTCGGCGACGATCTCGTCGATGCCGAGCTGGCGGCCGACGGCCTCCGCCGTGGTCCGGCCGTCGCCGGTCAGCATGACGATGCGCAGGCCGGCCGCCTTCAGCGCCGCGAGCGCCTGGGGCGTCGTGGCCTTGATCGGGTCGGCGATGGCGACGAAGCCCGCCGGCCGGCCGCCGATCCCCACGAAGATGACCGTCGCCGCCTGGGCACGCTGCGCTTCGGCGGCGCCTTCGAGCGCGCGCACGTCGAGGCCGTGCTCCGCCAGGAACCGGGCGCTGCCCGACACCACCGCCACGCCGTCGACCGAGCCGACGACGCCCTTGCCGAGCGGCGAGTCGAAGTCCGTCACCGGCGACAGCGGCAGCCGGCGCGCCTGCGCGTCCGTCACGATCGCCAGGGCCAGGGGGTGCTCGCTGGCGCGCTCGACGCTGGCCAGCTTCTGCAGCAACTCCTCGCCGGTGCAGCCGTCGGCCGGCTCGATGTGCACGACCTTCGGGCGGCCCTCGGTCAAGGTGCCGGTCTTGTCGACCACCAGGGTGTCGACCTGCTGCATCTTCTCGAGCGCCTCGGCGTCGCGGATCAGCACGCCATGCTGCGCGCCCTTGCCGACGCCGACCATGATCGACATCGGCGTGGCCAGCCCCAGCGCGCAGGGGCAGGCGATGATGAGCACCGCCACCGCATTGATGAGCGCGTAGCTGAACGCCGGCGTCGGGCCCCACGCCAGCCAGGCCGCGAAGGTCAGCGCGGCGACCAGGATGACCACCGGCACGAACCAGCCGGCGACCCGGTCGGCCATGCGCTGGATCGGCGCGCGGCTGCGCTGCGCGGCGGCGACCATGTGGACGATCTGCGCGAGCAGGGTGTCGGCGCCGACCTTCTCGGCGCGCATCACGAAGCCGCCGGTCTGGTTCAGCGTGCCGGCGGTGAGCCTGGAGCCCACGGCCTTGGCCACCGGCATCGGCTCGCCCGTCACCATCGACTCGTCGACATTGCCCTTGCCCTCGCTCAGTACGCCGTCGACCGGCACCTTCTCGCCGGGGCGCACGCGCAGCCGGTCACCGACCTGGATGTGCTCGACCGGGACGGTCTCGTCGGTCCCGTCGGCGGTGACCCGCACCGCGGTCTTCGGGGCCAGCCCGAGCAGGGCCTGGATGGCGCTGGAGGTCTTCTCCCGGGCGCGCAACTCGAGCACCTGGCCCAGCAGCACCAGCACCGTGATGACCGCGGCCGCCTCGAAGTAGACGGCCACCGCGCCATCGGCCAGGCGCAGGGCGGCGGGGAAGCCCTGCGGCGCCACCGTGCCGGCGAGGCTGTAGAGCCAGGCCGCCCCGGTGCCCAGCGCGATGAGCGAGAACATGTTGAGGCTGCGATTGCGCACCGAGGCCACGGCCCGCACGAAGAAGGGCCAGCCGGCCCACAGCACGACCGGCGTGCCCAGCAGCAGCTGCAGCCCGTTCGACGCCTGCTGTCCGAGCAGGTGGCTCAGATTCGTCAGGTGCCCGCCCATCTCGAGCGCGAACACCGGCAGCGTCAGCGCCGTGCCGATCCACAGGCGCCGGCGCATGTCGCGCAGCTCGGGGCTCTCGCCGGGCCCGGCCGCCGCCAGCACCGGCTCCAGCGCCATGCCGCAGATCGGGCAGAGGCCCGGACCGATCCGGCGCACCTGCGGATGCATCGGACAGGTGTACTCGAGCGCATCCGGGTCGCCCGCGGGCGGCGGGGCGGCCGGGCCGTGGCCCGGGGGGTGGGGGCCGTGATGGCCGCGATGGCCATGCCGGCGCAACAGATGCATCAGCGGGCAGGCCAGCGGCACCGGGGAGGGCAGGGCCTGCGACTGGGGGTCAGGTGCCCGGTGAGCAGGTCGTCAAGGCCGACGGCGCCGACCAGCAGCATGAAGACGCCCGGCGGCGAGCGGGGCGAGGCGTCGTCGGGGTTCATGACGCGGCTCCCGCGCCTAGCGGGCGGCGGGCGGCTTCATCGCCTCGCGGTCGACCATCATCTGCATCATCATTTCCATCATGTCCATGCGCTTGCCCATGGACTCGGGGCTCATCGGCATGCCGCCCCCCATGCCGCCCATCCCGCCCTTGCCGCGCATCCGGCCCATCATGGACGCGCCGTCCTGCATGAGCTTCATGTGCTCCTGCATCAGCTGGGCGCGCTCCTCCGGAGTCTTGGCGGCCATCATCTTGTCGTGCATCTCCCGCATCGACTTCATCATCGAGTCCATCTGGCCGGGCGCCGACGCCGGCGTCGACGGCGATGCGTCCGCCGCGGGAGCCGGGGGGTGATGGGCGGCGTGCTCGTCCGCCTTGGGCGTGGTGGCGGCGCAGCCGGCGAGAACGAGGGTCGTGCCGAGAGCGGTCAGGGCGAGCTTCTTCATACGAACCTCCATGCAGTACCTGCGGAAAAGCATGATCCCGCCAGCTCCCCAGGGCCTTGACGCGGGTCAAGGCAGGCGCGGTGCTCGAACCGGCTGTTCCACGGCAGGGAGCTCAAGCCGATGCCGGTGAGGCCCACCCGGCGGTGGCTAGCCGCAGCAACCGCAGCAGCCTCCCGCCCGGGCGGGCTTCGCGGCGGGCGCCGTCGCGGCCAGCAGGACGGGCGTGTAGCCGGCCGCGGCGATGGCATCGCTCAGTTGCTGCACGCCGGCCGCCGCGGGCTCCACCATGACGAGGTGCTGCGCCAGGTCGATGCTGACCTTGGCCTCCTTGTCGGTGGCCTGGAGGGCTTGGGTGATGGTGCGGACACAGTGGCCGCAGGTCATGTCGTCAACGCGGAAGGTTTGCATCGCGGGCTCCCAGGCTGGGTTGATGGTTTGACTATCGACCTTCCTACGGTGGGAGGGTCAAGTCCCCTGGGCATGTTTCTCTCCTCGGGGCCTCGGCGTGGAACCTTTTCGCGGTCGACGCGCCGGGGACTCCCGTGGCCGTCGGAGGCGTCGTTGTCGCGACCGGATGGTGGGCAGGGCAGGCGTGCGACGATGCCCGCGTGAACGGTCCGTCCCCCCTCCGCCGCGCGGCGTGC
>CAYOXW010000104.1:0-9300 GCA_964408005.1 uncultured Methylibium sp. | reverse complement strand
ACCGGCCGCGACGCCGCGCACAAGCGCATCCAGGACATGCTGGCCAAGGGCGAGAAACTGCCGGTGGACTTCACCAACCGCGTCATCTACTACGTCGGCCCGGTCGACCCGGTGCGCGACGAAGTGGTCGGTCCGGCCGGCCCGACCACCGCGACGCGCATGGACAAGTTCACCGAGATGATGCTGGCCCAGACCGGGCTGATCGGCATGATCGGCAAGGCCGAGCGCGGCCCGGCCGGCATCGAGGCGATCAAGAAGCACAAGTCGGCCTACCTGATGGCCGTCGGCGGCGCCGCCTACCTGGTCGCCAAGGCGATCAAGGAGGCCCAGGTGGTCGGCTTCGCCGACCTCGGCATGGAGGCGATCTACGAGTTCACCGTGACCGACATGCCGGTCACGGTGGCGGTGGACGCCAACGGCACCTCGGTGCACCAGACGGGTCCGGCCGAATGGCAGGCGAAGATCGGCAAGATCCCGGTCACGGTCGCCTGAGCGCGCCGGTCCGGGCCCTGCACTGCCCGCGCTGCGGCGCGGCCAACGGCTGCGCGCCGGCGGCCAGCGGCAGCTTCGCCACCCCCTGCTGGTGCAAGACCGCGTGCGTCCCCGACGCGGCGCGCGAAGGGCTGCGCGGCACCCTCGCCTGCCTCTGCCGCGCGTGCGCCACCGCGCCGCGCTGAGCGCTGCTAACCTCGCCCGCCCGGCGCCGCACGCGCCGAAAACCAGGAGGGATCCCCATGAAGCCATGGATCAAGCGCACGGGCATCGTCGTGCTCGCGCTCGCCGGCATCGCCGGCCTCACGCTGGCAGGCGCGCTGCAATGGGCCGAGCGCAAGGCGCAGCGCCGCATCGAGCTGCCGCCCTATGCGCTCGCGGTGCCGAGCGATGCCAACGCCGTGCAGCGCGGCGCCTACCTGTACGCCTCGCGCGGCTGCGCCGACTGCCACGGCACCGATGCCGCCGGCCGCACCTTCGTCGAGGCCCCGGACGGCAGCCTCAGGATGCACGGCCCCAACCTCACGCCCGGCGGCGCGGTGGCGAGCTACACGCCGGCCGACTGGGAGCGCGCGATCCGCCATGGCGTCAGGCGTGACGGCCGGCCGCTGCGCATCATGCCCAGCGAGGACTACAACCGCTTCACCGACGCCGACGCCGGCGCGATCGTCGCCTACCTGCGGCAGCTGCCCGCGGTGAGCGGCGGAGAGGCCGAGCTGCGCTTCCCGGCCCCCATGCGTGTGCTCTACGCCTTCGGCGCGATCCCCGACGCGGCCGAGAAGATCGACCATGCGCTGCCGCCCTCGCAGCCGGTGCCCGAGGCCGTCGACGCGGCCCATGGCGCCTACGTGGCCAACATGTGCATCGGCTGCCATGGCGCTCATCTGTCGGGCGGCAAGATCCCCGGCGCGCCGCCGGACTGGCCGGCCGCGGCCAACCTGACGCCGGGCGCCGGCAGCGCGATGGCGCCGTATGCCGACACCGACGCCTTCGTGACGATGATGCGCAGCGGCCAGCGGCCCGACGGCAGCCAGATCAGCCCGGTGATGCCCTTCGGCGCGCTCGCGAAGATGAGCGACGTGGACCTGCAGGCGCTGCACCTCCACCTGAAGACGCTGGCGCCACGCGCCGCCGGCGGGCGCTGAGCCAGGGCCCGTTGGCCCTACTCGACGACCTGCACGCCCTTCCAGAAGGCGACGCGGCCCTTGATCTCGGCCGCGGCCTCCTTCGGGTTGGCGTAGGTCCAGACGGCATCGGGGTTCAGGTCGCCGTTGACCAGCAGCGAGTAGTAGCTCGCCTGGCCCTTCCACGAGCACATCGTGCGGTGGTTGCTGCCCACCACGTACTGCGACTTCAGCGCGCTCGCAGGGAAGTAGTGGTTGCCTTCGACGACCACCGTGTCGTCGCTCTCGGCGACGACGACGCCGTTCCAGATTGCTTTCATTTTCCCGAATCTCCTTGGCGCTCAGAGCGCCAGCCAGTGCACGCTGAACAGACGATCGGCATCGACCCAGACCGGCCCGGGGCGGAAACCCGCCTCGCGGGCGAGTGCGCGGAAGGACTCGACGCCGTACTTGTACGAATTCTCGGTGTGCAGCGACTCCCCCGCGTCGAAGGCGTAAGGCTCGTCGCCGAGATGCACCGTCTGCGCCCGCCGGCTCAGCAGGTGCATCTCGACGCGCTGGCGCCGCGGCGCGTAGAACGCGTAGTGGTCGAAGGCCGCGAGATCGAAGTCGGTGCCGAGCTCGCGGTTGGCGCGCACGAGCAGGTTCAGGTTGAAGGCCGCGGTGACGCCGGCCGCGTCGTTGTAGGCGGCATGCAGCCGCGCCGGGTCCTTGAGCAGATCGACGCCGATCAGCAGCCCGCGGTCGAGCACCGCCGCGGCGGCGCGCAGGAAGGCGAGCGCGTCGTCGGGCGTGAAGTTGCCGATCGACGAGCCCGGGAAGAAGCCGACCCGCGCGCCCAGCCGCGCCGGCAGCAGCAGCCGGCGCGTGAAATCGGCCGCCAGCGGCAGCACCTCGAGCGCCGGGTAGTCGGCGCGCAGCCGCGCCGCCGCCGCGTGCAGGTGCTCGGCCGAGATGTCGATCGGCACGAAGCGCCGCGGCGCCACCAGCGCGTCGAGCAACAGCCGCACCTTGCGGCTCGAGCCGGCGCCGAACTCGACGATCTCCGCGCCCGGGCCGACGCAGCCGGCCATCTCGGGGGCGTGCCGGCGCAGCAGCGCGAGCTCGGTGCGCGTCGGGTAGTACTCGGGCAGCGCGCAGATGCGCTCGAACAGCGCCGAGCCGGCCGCGTCGTAGAAGAACTTCGGCGCGATCTGCCGCGGCCGCTGCGCCAGCGCGGTGCGCATCGCGCGGGCGAACTCGCTCTCCTCGGGGCCCGCGGCCTCGGGCTCGGCGCTGAACGTGACGGCCCGCACGTCCGGCGTCAGCCGCAGCGGGATGGCGCTCACGCGTCCCTCGCGAGCCGCAGCCCGCTGAACTGCCAGCGCGCCGCCGGCGGGAAGAAGTTGCGGTAGCTCGGCCGGGCATGGCCCGGCGGCGTCGCACAGCTGCCGCCGCGCAGCACGATCTGGCCGACCATGAACTTGCCGTTGTACTCGCCGACGGCGCCCGCCAGCGGCCGGAAGCCCGGGTAGGGGTCGTAGGAGGAGCGGGTCCACTCCCACACCTCGCCGCGGCCGTCGAGCGCGCCCTCGGCCGCGGCCACCTCCCACTCGGCCTCGGTCGGCAGCCGCGCGCCGGCCCATTCGGCATAGGCGGCGGCCTCGTAGAAGCTCAGGTGGGCGACCGGCTCGTCGGGCTCGAGCGCGCGCGGCCCGCGCAGCGTGTAGAGGGTCGGACGCGGCTGCTCGAGACCGCTCCAGTAGGCGGGCGCCTCCCAGCCCTGGGCCTGGACCGCCGCCCAGCCGTCGCTGAGCCACAGCGCCGCGCGGCGGTAGCCGCCGTCGCGGATGAAGGCCAGGTACTCGCCGCAGCTCACCGGCCGCGTGGCCAGCCGGTGCGCGCGCAGCAGCACGCGGTGACGCGGCGTCTCGTTGTCGAAGGCGAAGCCGGCCTCGGCGTCGGTGCCGATCCGGGCCACGCCGCCGGGACGCTGACGCCAGGCGAGCGGCGCGCCGGCGAGCGCGGCCGGGTGGCAGCGCAGCGTGGCGTCATAGGCGGCGGGCTGCAGCGGGTTGGCCGCGAGCAGTGCCTTCAGGTCGGTGAGGATCAGCTCCTGGTGTTGCTGCTCGTGCTGCAGCCCGAGCTCGACCAGCGCCAGCGCCGCCGCGTCGGCCGAGGCGATGAAGGCGTGCATCGCCGCATCGACATGCCCGCGGTAGCGCCGCACCTCGGCGGCCGAGGGCCGCGTCAGCAGCCCGCGCTGCGGTCGCGGGTGGCGCGGGCCGAGCGCCTCGTAGTAGGAGTTGAACAGGTAGCCCCAGCGCGCATCGTGGGCCCGGTAGCCGGGCAGGTGCGGCTGCAGCACGACGGTCTCGAAGAACCAGCTCGTGTGAGCGAGGTGCCACTTGGTCGGGCTGGCGTCGGGCATCGCCTGGACGCATTGGTCCTCGTCGGACAGCGGCGCCGCCAGCGCCAGCGAACGCGCGCGCACCGCCGCATAGCGCTCCTGCAACGCCGCATGGGTCGCTTTCGTCCAGACCGCGTCGAGCCCTGCCTCCACGACTGCCTCCCTGCTCGGGTTGCCGGGGCCATTGTGGCCCCGGCAGACTCGCAGCGGTCGACGGCAGCGGTCTTTCCTTACAGCCTGGCGTTCAGAGCCGCGACACCGTGATCTGGTAGGCCCGCTCGGCCTCCGCGGTCCCGCGCGCGAGCAGCGCCTCGATCTCGGACTTGCGCGATTCGGCGTAGGCCGCATCCTTGATCATCGGGACGTTGATGTAGACGTTCAGCGCCGCGCTGCGCAGCGCCGCCTGCGCCGCGAGCGCGCCGACGCCGGCATCGCTGATCACGCCCTTGTTGCCCTTCTCGGCCACGCGCACCGCCAGCGTGATCGCGTCGGCGCAGGCCCGCGCGCAGGCCAGCGGCGCCTCGGTCGCGCCCTTCAGCCCGACCTGGATCGCGGCGCCACGCGTGGCCTTCTGCTCGTCCGTGTCCTTCGGCAACCCGTAGGCGGCCATCAGCGCATCGAAGGCGGCGACGTCCTCGGCCACCATGTCGGCGATGCGCCGCCGCAGCGCCTCCGCATCGGCCAGGATGGCCTGCATCTCGGCCTCGACCTCGACATAGTTCTTCTTGCCGATGGTGAGGTTGCACACCATGCTGACGAGGGCCGCGCCCATCGCGCCCATCACCGCGGCGGCGCTGCCGCCGCCCGGGGTGGCCTTGCTGCTGGCGAGCTCGGCGAGGAAAGTCTCGACGCTGGATTCCTTGATCATCACGCCCTCCTCGGCTCAGCCGATCATGGTCTTGGCCATCGCATAGATCTCCGACGCGTCGAGCGACAGGTCGTTGCTCTCGAACAGCCGGGCCACGCAGGCGCGTTGCAGCGCGATCTTCAGCGCGCCGAAGCCGATCGCGCCGAACACGATCTTGCCGTGCTTGCTGACGCCCTTGTCCATCATGTCGATGCCCTCGATGCCCAGCGGGGGCGTCGCATTGGCGTCGGAGATCAGCTCCAGCGTCGGGTTGTCGCGCCAGGCCGCCTCGTCGAGCAGCTGGATGCCGCCGGCGCCGGTGGAAATCACGATGTTCGCGCCCTCGATCGCGCGAGCCCGTGCGGCGTTGTCGACCGCCTCGACCACGCCGACGTCGAGCCCGAAGCGCGCCTTGAGCTGCGCCGCCGCTTCCTCGGCGGTCGCGAGCTTGCGTGAGCTCAGCGTCACCGAGACGCCTTCGCTGGCGAGCATCACCGCGGCGCGCGTGCCCACCGGGCCGGTGCCGCCCAGGATCACCGCCTTCTTGCCCTGCAGCGAGCGGCCATTGGCCAGCCAGGCCACGCAGGCCGCGGCGGTGGTGTTCGAGCCATTGCTGTCGAGCATGACCGAGACGCGGAAGTTGGCGAAGAACTTCTTCTTCACCGCCTTGAACAGCGCCTCGCCCTCGGCCATGTTGCTGCCGCCGATGAAGATCGCGGTGTTCTTCTTGTCCTTGGGCGCGCGCGTGAAGATCGCGCCGTCGACCATCGCGCCGACGTTGTGCGGGTGCACGCCGCCATAGCCGATCACGTGATCGGCGCCGCCGTCATGGCAGACGACGTTGTCGAACACGGACGCATGCTCGTCGGTGTCGAACTGGTAGAGGAGCTTCTTCATGTCGGGGGTCTCTCGGTGCTTGGAAATGAAGCGCGCCGGCCGGGCGACAAGCCCCTGAGCCGGCGCGGCGCAGGCCTTGGTCTGGGTCAGGTCACCAGATGCTGCGGCGTGCCCTTGATGAACAATTCCACATTGTCGATCAACTGGTCGGCCAGGAACTGCATCGCGCCGTCCGAGGCCCAGGCCACGTGGGGCGTCAGGATGAAGTTGGGCAGGCGCAGCTCGAGCAGCGGGTTGCCCTCCTTCGGCGGCTCCTTGGTCAGCACGTCGAAGCCGGCGCCGGCGATCAGGCCTTCCTGCAGCGCCGTGACCAGCGCCTGCTCGTCGACCAGCCCGCCGCGGGCGGTGTTGATCAGGATCGCGCTGCGCTTCATCTTGCGGAACTGCGCGAGGCCGAACAGGTTGCGGCTCTCGGGCGTCAGCGGGCAGTGCAGCGAGATCACGTCGGACTCGGCCAGCACCTGCTCGACCGGCGTGAACTCGACGTTCGGCAGCTTGGGCGGCGCATGGTCGGCGAACAGCACGCGCATGCCGAAGGCGCGCGCGATCGCCGCCGTGCCCTGGCCCAGCACGCCCTCGCCGAAGATGCCGATCGTGCTGCCGTGCAGGTCGCGGATCGGGTGGTCGAAGAAGCAGAACTGGTCGACCTCCTGCCAGCGCCCGCGCTCGACGTCGGCGCGGTACTCGAGCAGGCTGCGGCGCAGCGCCAGGATCAGCGCGAAGGCATGCTCGGGCACGGTGTGCACCGCGTAGTTGCGGATGTTGGCCACCGCGATGCCGCGCTCGCGGCAGGCCGGCACGTCGATCACGTCGTAGCCGGTCGCCGCCACCGCGATCATCTTCAGCTTCGGCAGCTGGGCCAGCACCTCGCCGCGCAGCGGCGCCTTGTTGGTCAGCGCGATCGTCGCGTCCTTCAGGCGCTCGACGGTCTGCTCGGGCGACGTGGTCGCGTATTCCTGCCAGGTGTGCTCGAAGGCCGGGCGACGCACCTTCGCCTGCAGCGTCGAGCGGTCGAGAAAGACAACGTGTTCGGACATGTCGGTATTCCGCGTTCGGTTGCAGGACTCAGGCTTCGCGACGGTGGTTGCGCCACCAGTTCGATGCGGCGGCGACACCGCTGCCCGGCGTGACCTGGATGCCATTGTCGAGCATCGACATCTCGGCGCCGGCGATCGCCCCCATCAGGCTCAGCTCGTTCAGGTCGCCCAGGTGGCCGATGCGGAACACCTTGCCCGCGACCTTGGACAGGCCCGCGCCGAGCGACAGGTTGTAGCGCTGGTAGGCATTCAGGATCACCTTGGCCGCGTCGAAGCCCTCGGGCACCAGGATCGCGCTGACCGTGTTGGAGTACCAACGCGGCTCCTTCGCGCACAGCTTCAGGCCCCAGCCCTCGGTGACCGCCGCGCGCACGCCGTTGGCCAGGTAGGCGTGGCGCGCGAAGATGTTTTCCAGCCCCTCTTCCTCGATGATCGCGAGCGCCTCCTTCAGGCCGTACAGCAGCGGGATCGACGGGGTGTAGGGGAAGTAGCCGGTGGCGTTGGCGCGCACCATGTCGCCGATGTCGAAATAGCAGCGCCGCGAGCTCGCGCCCTCCATCGCCTTCAGCGCCTTCGGGCTCATGCCCAGCAGGCCCAGGCCGGCCGGCAGCATGAAGCCCTTCTGCGAGCCCGAGACGGTGCAGTCCACGCCCCACTCATCCATGCGGAAGTCGATGCTCGCCAGCGAGCTGACGGTGTCGACCATCAGCAGCGCCGGGTGCTTGGCGGCGTCGAGCGCGCGGCGCACGCCGGCGATGTCGCTGGTCACGCCGGTGGCGGTCTCGTTGTGGCAGGCCAGCACGGCCTTGATCTTCTTGCCGGTGTCGGCCTTCAGCGCCTCCTCGATCTTCTCGACCGGCACGCCGGTGCCCCACTCGCACTCGATGACCTGCAGCTCGAAGCCCAGGCGCTGCGCCATGTCGATCCACAGGTGGCTGAACTGGCCGAAGCGCGCGGCCAGCACCACGTCGCCGGGCGACAGGCAGTTGGTCAGCGCGGCCTCCCACATCGCCGTGCCCGAGGCCGGGAACAGCAGCACCGTGCCCTCGGTGGTCTTGAAGACCTTCTTGACGTCTTGCAGCAGCGGCTTGACGAGGTCGGGGAAGCGGGGCGAGCGGTGGTCTTCCTGCGAGACCGCCATCGCGCGCAGCACGCGCTCCGGCACGTTCGAGGGACCGGGGACGAAGAGGTGGTTGCGGCCAGCGCGCATGGTGGTTTCCTTCAGCAAAGCAATGGGGGGATCGGGGCTCGCGGCGGTTCAGCCGCGGTAGACCGGGAAGTCGCGGGTAAGCGCGGCGACCTTGGCGCGCACGGTGGCGAGGTTGGCCTCGTCACGGGGGTTGTCGAGCACGTCGGCGATCAGGTGGGCGGTCTGGATGGCCTGCGCTTCCTTGAACCCGCGCGTGGTCATCGCCGGGCTGCCCAGACGGATGCCGCTGGTGACCATGGGCTTTTGCGGGTCGTTGGGGATGCCGTTCTTGTTGCAGGTCATGTGCGCCGCGCCCAGGAAGGCCTCGGCCTCCTTGCCCGTGAGGTTCTTCGGGCGCAGGTCCACCAGCATCACGTGGCTCTCGGTCCTGCCGCTGACGATGCGCAGGCCGCGCTGCACCAGGGTGCTGGCCAGCGCATCGGCGTTCTTGAGCACCTGCTGCTGGTAGACCTTGAAGTCCGGGCCCAGCGCCTCCTTGAAGGCCACCGCCTTGGCCGCGATCACGTGCATCAGCGGGCCGCCCTGCAGGCCGGGGAAGACGGCGCTGTTGATCTTCTTGGCGATGTCCTCGTCCTGGCTGAGGATGATCCCGCCGCGCGGCCCGCGCAGGCTCTTGTGGGTGGTGGAGGTCACCACGTCGGCGAAGGGCACCGGGTTGGGGTACACGCCCGCGGCGATCAGCCCGGCGTAGTGCGCCATGTCGACCATGAAGTAGGCGCCGACGGCCTTGGCGACCTTGGCGAAGCGCTCGAAGTCGATGCGCAGCGCGTAGGCAGAGGCCCCCGCGATGATCAGCTTGGGCTTGTGCTCGTGGGCCAGCCGCTCCATCGCGTCGTAGTCGATCTCTTCCTTCGCGTTCAGGCCGTAGCTCACCACCTTGAACCACTTGCCCGACATGTTCAGCGCCATGCCGTGGGTGAGGTGCCCGCCTTCGGCCAGGCTCATGCCCATGATGGTGTCGCCGGGCTGCAGCAGCGCGAAGAAGACGCCCTGGTTGGCCTGGCTGCCCGAGTTGGGCTGCACGTTGGCGAAGTTGGCGCCGTAGAGCTGCTTCAGGCGGTCGATGGCGAGCTGCTCGACCACGTCGACGTTCTCGCAGCCACCGTAGTAGCGCCGCCCCGGGTAGCCCTCGGCGTACTTGTTGGTCAGCTGCGTGCCCTGCGCCTGCATCACCGCCGGCGAGGCGTAGTTCTCCGAGGCAATCAGCTCGATGTGCTCTTCCTGCCGGCGGTTCTCCGCCTGGATCGCGCTCCAGAGCTCAGGATCCACTCGCTCTACGGTGGACTGGGTGCGGTCGAACATGG
>CAYOXW010000103.1:0-9321 GCA_964408005.1 uncultured Methylibium sp. | reverse complement strand
TGAAGGCGTACATCGGGTCGGCGAAGTAGGAGTAGGTGCACTCCTTCTTGTCGAGAACGATCTGGTCCATCTTGTCGTCGGCCTTGAACACCACCTCGGCGCCGGCGCCGTTGAGCAGGTTCTTCATCTTCATGCGCACGGTGGCGGCGCCGCGGCCGCCGCGGCTGTACTCGGTCTTGAGCACGACCATCGGGTCCTTGCCCTGCATGATCACGTTGCCGGCGCGGATTTCCTGTGCGAGCTTCATCGGTATGTCCTGTGGTCCAACGAAAGCGCGCCTGCCGATCGGCCCTTGCGCGCAAAACCTTGAATTTTAGCGTTTCGAGGCGACGAAGCGGTACAGGCGGGTCGCCAGGTCGCCGAGCGACTGCTGTTCGCTCTCGATCTGCCCCCGGCGCAACTGCGCCAGCGCCCGCCAGGCGCCGTTGGCCGGAGCGGGCAGCGGCAGCACCGGCGCGAGGCCGTTCCATTGCTGAAACCGGGCATGCAGCGCACGTGCGAGTGCGGTATCGGCCCCGCGCAGGTAGAGCGCGAGGAAGGCGTCGAGCTTGGCCGCGTGCGCGCCGTCGTGCTGCGGATAGAGCTGCCAGACGAACGCTTGTCCGGCCCACAGCGCGCGCACCAGCGAGTCCTCGCCGCGCACATGGTTCAGGTCGCAGGACCACAGCAGCCGGTCGAAGTCGGGCTGGCTCAGCCAGGGCAGGGCATGGACATGCAGTGCGCCGCGCCGCAGCACGGCGCCGGGCGGCAGCGCGGTGCCCAGCAGCGCGCCGACCTGCTCGGCCGCCGGCCCCGGCGTGACGAGCAGCTGGGTCGGCTGCTCCTGCCAGTGCGCCAGCCAGGCGGGCAGCGCCGGCTGTGCGTAGCAGAACAGGCTGACGCGCCGCGCGCCCGGGTGGGGCTGGACGCCGATCGAAGCCAGCCAGCGCGGCACGTCGAAGCGGGCGCGCTCCTCGGCCAGGCCGTCCTCGTGGAGCAGACCGCCGGTGTCGGGTCCGAAACCCGGGTAGAAGAACCACTTCGTCAGCCCGGCGCCGGGCCCGCGCTGCTGCGGCGAGGGCAGGGCGTGGCTGCGCGCGACATAGGGCTCGGCGCTGAGGTACTCGAGGTTGACCCACACGGGCGGGCGGACCATCGCGGCCATGCGCGCGACGAAGCCGGCGGGCGGGTCGCAGCCGAAGGCCTCGATGACGACCTCGCCGGGCGTGTCGCCGGGCTGCGGCTCGCGCCAGGGCAGCACGCGCACGCGGCGGTCGCCCTCGGGAGCCATCCAGGCCAGCGCGCGGGCGTCGTCGGTCCACAGGCGCAGCTGCACGCCGAGCGCCACGAGCCGGCGCGCGAGCCGCCAGCACACGCCGATGTCGCCGTGGTTGTCGATCACACGGCAGAACAGGTCCCAGGTCGGTGCGGCGGCGGCCATGCGGCCATTATCGAAGCGGGTGCGCGGCACAATCTTCGGCGATGGATGACGCAACCGCCCCCGCCGGGACCACCGATGCGCAGCGCGCGCGGCTGCTGGAGGAGGTGGCCGGGCTGCCTTCGCTGCCCGGCGTCTACCGCTACTTCGATGCGCAAGGCAGCCTGCTCTATGTCGGCAAGGCGCGCAACCTGAAGAAGCGCGTCTCGAGCTACTTCCAGAAGAACCACGGCGGCACGCGCATCGGCCACATGGTTGGGCGCATCGCGCGCATGGAGACGACGGTGGTGCGCTCCGAGGCCGAGGCGCTGCTGCTCGAGAACAACCTGATCAAGACGCAGAACCCGAAGTTCAACATCCTGTTCAGGGACGACAAGAGCTACCCCTACCTGAAGCTCGCCTCGCATGCCTTCCCGCGCATGACCTACTACCGCGGCGCGGTCGACAAGCGGCACCGCTACTTCGGCCCCTATCCGAGCGCCTGGGCGGTCAAGGAGTCGATCCAGCTGCTGCAGAAGGTGTTCCGGCTGCGCACCTGCGAGGACACGGTGTTCAACCACCGTGCCCGGCCCTGCCTGCTGCACCAGATCAAGCGCTGCTCGGCGCCGTGCGTGCACCTCATCTCGGCCGAGGACTATGCGCGCGATGTGGCCAACGCCGAGCGCTTTCTGCTCGGCGAGCCGCAGCAGGTGGTCGACGCGCTGCAGCAGCGCATGATGGCCCACGCCGAGCGGCTCGAGTACGAGCAGGCCGCCGAGATCCGCAACCAGCTCGCGGCGCTGTCGCGGGTGCTGCACCAGCAGTCGGTCGAGAGCAATGCCGACGGTGCCTTCGACAAGGACGCCGACATCCTGGCCGCCATCATGCAGGGCGGGCGGGCCTGCGTGAACCTCGCGATGGTGCGCGGTGGCCGCCACCTCGGCGACCGTCCCTATTTCCCGACCCACGTCGACGAGGCCAGCGCGCTCGGCGCGGCCGACGGCGAGCGCAGCGCACCGGTCGAGGTGCAGGTGCTCGAGGCCTTCATCGCCCAGCACTACCTCGAGGGCGCGCCGCCGCCGCTGCTGATCACCAGCCATCCGATCGACAAGGCCCTGGTCGAAGGCCTGTCCGAGGCCAGCGGCATGCGCATCAGCGCCCAGCACCAGCCGCGCGAGCAGCGCAAGGCCTGGCTGGAGATGGCCCTGAAGAATGGCCAGCTCAAGCTGGCCCAGCTGCTCAGCGAGGAAGGCTCGCAGCAGGCGCGCACGCGCGCCCTGGTCGATGTGCTCGACCTCGCGCCCGACACCCTCGACACCTTCCGTATCGAGTGTTTCGACATCAGCCACACGGCCGGCGAGGCGACGCAGGCATCGTGCGTCGTGTTCGAGCAGCACAAGATGCAGAGCGCCCAGTACCGTCGTTACAACATCGAGGGCATCACGCCGGGGGACGACTACGCCGCGATGCGCCAGGTGCTGACGCGCCGTTACGCGCGGCTGGCCGAGGGCGCGGCCAAGGGCGAAGGACGCCTGCCCGACCTGGTGCTGGTCGATGGCGGCCGCGGGCAGGTGGCGATGGCGCGTGAGGTGTTCGAGGAGCTCGGGCTGGACCTCGGCCTGATCGTCGGGGTCGAAAAGGGCGAGGGCCGCAAGGTCGGGCTGGAAGAGTTGGTGTTCGCCGACGGCCGGCCGAAGATCGGGCTGGGCCGCGAGTCGGCCGCGCTGATGCTGGTCGCGCAGATCCGTGACGAGGCGCACCGCTTCGCGATCACCGGCATGCGTGCCAGGCGCGCCAGCGTGCGCACTGGGGGCAGCCGGCTGGAGGACATCGCGGGCGTCGGCCCGCGCAAGCGCGCCAAGCTGCTGCAGCGATTCGGCGGCGTGCGCGGCGTCGGCGAGGCGAGCGTCGAGGACCTGGCCACGGTCGATGGCATCTCGAAGGAACTGGCGGAGGAAATCTACCGTGCCTTGCACTGACATGGCCCGTCGCGGCGCGGCGCTGGCAGCCCTGCTGCTGGCGGCATGCCAGCAGCTGCCGCAGCGACCGGCGGCACCGGCGCCGTCACCCGCGGCGCGGCCACCCGCCGCCGCGCCGACGTTGCCGGCGGCCGAGCGTCCGCGCTCGATGGACGAGCTGCGCCAGCACGCGGCGCGCCGCATCGTCGCGGCCAACCCTGGCTTGACCTATGCCGGGGCGCCGCAGAACGTGCTGCTGGCGATCCCGGTGCTCGAGGTCGAGCTGCACGCCGACGGCAGCATCCGCCGCATCGAGGTGCTGCGCTATCCGCGCCAGGCGCACGACACGACCCAGATCGCGATCGACGCCGTCAAGCGCGCCGCGCCCTTCGGCGACGTCTCGCGATTGCCCAAACCCTGGACCTTCACCGAGACCTTCTTGTTCAACGACGACCGCCGCTTCAAGCCGCGCACGCTGAACTGACCCGCGGGCGGCCAGGTTCGGCACAATCGGCCGATGTTCCTGACCGTCCCGACCCTGCTGACCTGGGCGCGCATCGTCGCGATCCCGCTGATCGTCGGCGTCTTCTATGTCGACCTGCCGACGCAGGTGCAGAACCTGTCGGCGACGGTGCTGTTCGTGCTGTTCGCGCTGACCGACTGGGCCGATGGCTGGCTGGCGCGGCGGATGAACCAGACCTCGTCCTTCGGCGCCTTTCTCGACCCGGTGGCCGACAAGTTCCTCGTCTGCGCCGCGCTGCTGGTGCTGGTGCACCTGAATCGGCTGCACGCGCTGCTCGCGCTCGTCATCATCGGCCGCGAGATCGCGATCTCGGCGCTGCGCGAGTGGATGGCGCAGATCGGTGCCTCGCGCAGCGTCGCGGTGCACATGCTCGGCAAGCTCAAGACCATGGTCCAGATGGTCGCGATCCCCTTCCTGCTGTACGACGGGCGGCTGTTCGGCCTGATCGACACGCGTGTCTGGGGCACGGTGCTAATCGTCGTGGCGGCGGCGCTGACGATCTGGTCGATGGTCTATTACCTGCAGAAGGCGCTGCCGGAGATACGCGCGAAGGCGCGCTGATGTCGAGGCTGGGCGAGCGGGCGGCGCTGCTGGGCGCGATGCCGGTGGTGTTCGTGCTGATCTGGAGCACCGGCTTCATCGTGGCGCGCTACGGCATGCCGCATGCGCCGCCGATGAGCTTCCTCGTGCTGCGCTATGCGCTGTCGATCGCCTGCTTCGGACTGTGGGTGGCCTGGGCGGGCGCTCGGTGGCCACGCGGCGCGGCGCAGTGGCGCCACCTGGCCGTGACCGGCATGCTGATGCACGGCGGCTACCTCGGCGGCGTCTGGGCCGCGGTGAAGGGCGGGCTGGGCGCCGGCGCGGTGGCCCTGATCGTCGGGCTGCAGCCGGTGCTGACCGCGTTGTGGGTCAGCGGCGCATCGGCGTCGGGCGAGCGGGTTTCGCCGCGCCAGTGGGTCGGATTGGCGCTCGGCTTCGCCGGGTTGGTACTGGTGGTCGGCCCCAAGCTGGGCGGCGAGATCGGTGCGGTGCCGCTCGCGCTGGCGGTCGCCGCGCTGCTCAGCATCACCGTCGGCACGCTCTACCAGAAGCGCCACCTCAAGCCCTGCGACGTGCGCACCGCGAGCATCGTCCAGCTGCTCGCGGCGCTGGCAGCGACGGCGCCGCTCGCGCTGCTCGAGTCCGAGCCGATCGACTGGCAACCGACGTTGATCGGCGCGCTGGCCTGGTCGGTGCTCGGGCTCACGCTCGGCGCTGCGTCGCTGCTGTACCTGCTGATCCAGCGCGGCGCAGCCACCGCGGTGACCAGCCTGCTCTACCTCGTGCCACCGTGCACCGCTGCCATGGCGTGGCTGCTGTTCGACGAGCCGCTGACGCCGGCGGTGCTGCTCGGTTTCGCGATCACGGCGGCGGGCGTCGGACTGGTGGTGCGTGGCGTGACGCCGGCGGCGAACTCGTCATGACGTGAGCAAGTCGCACCGAGCGCCGCAGCGCCGCCGCGCGCGAGCCCGTGCGCGCGGGGCCCGCGCATAGAATCCCGGCTCGCGCTTGACACCTTGCGGCCCCACCGCTGTAATCATTTCGCACCGTTGCCGCCTGCGCAGCGCGTTCCACCGGGCCCCGGCCCGCACCATCCGAACAGCCAGAGACACCTTGCAGAGGGGTACTTTTGTGAACAAGACCGAACTGATCGAACACATCGCCAAGCAGGCCGACATCTCGAAGGCGGCTGCTTCCCGCGCCCTCGAAGCCGTGATCGGCGGCGTGCGCACGACGCTGAAGAAGGGCGGCACCGTGTCGATCGTCGGCTTCGGGACTTTCGCGGTGACCAAGCGCGCGGGTCGCACCGGCCGCAACCCGCGCACCGGCGAGTCGATCAAGATCAAGTCGGCCAAGGTGCCGAAGTTCCGTCCGGGCAAGGCGCTGAAGGACGCGCTCAACTGACCGGGCATGCGGTGCGTGCGGGTGCTTAGCTCAGTTGGTAGAGCGGCGCCCTTACAAGGCGTAGGTCGGGGGTTCGAGCCCCTCAGCACCCACCATCCCGACGCGCGCAGGCCGCTCCCCTAGAATCAAGGCACCGTTCGGCACGCAGGTGCGTGCCGGGCCCAGCCCCAGCCAAAGGCGAACTCCGGTTCGCCTTTGTCACATGTGGGTGCAACCGCTTCCGAGGTTCCACGATGTTCGAGTTCGTCCGCAAGCACACCCGCATCATGCAGTTCGTGCTGCTGCTGCTGATCTTCCCCGCGTTCGTGTTTTTCGGCATCGAGGGGTACAGCTCCTTCAGTGCCGGCAGCACCAGCGTGGCCAAGGTCGCGGGCCAATCGATCACGCAGGCCGAGTGGGACGGCGCGCACCGTGTCTACGCCGAGCGCCTGCGCACGAAACAACCGAACATCGATGCCGCGCTGCTCGACAGCCCGGCAGCGAAACAGGAGTCGCTCGAGGAGCTGGTGCGTGAACGCGTGCTGCTGATCGCGGCCGAGAAGCTGCATCTCGAGGCCACCGACGCGCGGCTCAAGCGCATGTTCGCGAGTGACCCGCAGTTCGCCTTCCTGCGCACGCCCGATGGTGCCCTGAACAAGGAGATCCTGATCTCCCGCGGCCTGAGCCCGCAGCAGTTCGAGATCAAGCTGCGCCAGGATGCCTCGATGCGGCAGGTGCTCGAGGGCGTCAGCGCAAGTGCGGTCGGCACCGCGAAGGCCGCCGGCGTTGCCCTCGACGCGCTGCTGCAGCAGCGCGAGGTGCGCGTGGTGCGATTCGAGGCCAAGAACTACGTCGACAAGGTCCAGCCGACCGACGCCGAGGTGGAGGCCTACTACAAGGATCCGAAGCTCGGCGCTGCCTTCGAGTTGCCCGAGCGCATCGCGATCGAGTACGTCGTGCTCGACGTCGAGGCACTGAAGGCCGGCAGCACCGTCAGCGAGGACGAGATGCGCCAGTTCTACGACCAGAACGCGTCGCGCTTCGGCACGCCGGAGGAGCGTCGCGCGAGCCACATCCTCGTCAAGGCCGATGCCGGAGCGAATGCGGCCGAGCGTGGCAAGGCGCGCGCCAAGGCCGAGGCGCTGCTGGCTGATCTGAAGAAGGATCCGTCCAGGTTCGCCGAGCTCGCCAAGGCGAACTCGGACGACCCGGGGTCGGCCGCCAAGGGCGGCGACCTCGACTTCTTCGGCCGGGGCGCCATGGTCAAGTCCTTCGAGGAGGCGGCCTTCGCGCTGAAGGCCGGCGAGCTCAGCGGGATCGTCGAGTCGGAGTTCGGTTTCCACATCATCCAGCTCACCGCGGTGCGCGGTGGCGAGCGCAAGACCTTCGAGGCGGCGCGCGCCGACATCGAGGCCGAGATCAAGCAGCAGATGGCGCAGCGCAAGTTCGCCGAAGCCGCCGAGGCCTTCACCAACACCGTTTACGAGCAGAGCGACAGCCTGCAGCCGGTGGCCGACAAGCTGCAGCTGCCGATCAAGACTGCCAAGGCCCTGACGCGCACGCCGGAGCAGGGTGCGCAGGGGCCGCTTGCCAACGCGAAGTTCCTCGGTGCGCTGTTCTCGAACGAGGTGCTGCGCGACAAGCGCAACACCGAGGCGATCGAGATCGGCGCCAACCAGCTCGCCGCCGCACGCGTGACCGAGCACGCCCCGGCGCGCAAGCTCCCGCTCGAGGAGGTCAAGGAGGCCGTGCGCCTGAAGGTCGTCGCCCAGCAGGCCGGCCAGCTCGCGCGCAAGGACGCCGAGGGCAAGCTCGCGCAGTGGCGCGCTGGCGCAGCGCCGGCGGACGGCACGCTCGAGGAGCCGATGCGGGTGTCGCGCACGGCAGGTCAGATCTACCCGGCCGAGCTGATCGACGCCGTCATGAAGGCGCCGCCGTCGCCGCTGCCCTCGTGGGCCGGGGTCGACTTCGGCGAGCAAGGCTATGCCGTCGTGCGGATCGACAAGCTGCTGCCGCGCGACTCCGCCGCCGGTGACGCCGCGCAGCTGCAAGGGCAGTACGGCCAGGCCTGGGGAGCGGCCGAGGCCGATGCCTACTACCAGGCACTGCGTGAACGCTACAAAGTCAAGGTGACCGGTGTCGCCAAACCCGCGGAGTCGACGACACCCTGAGACGGTCCGTTATAATGAGCGGCTCTGCGGTGGCTGTAGCTCAGTTGGTAGAGTCCCAGATTGTGATTCTGGTCGTCGTGGGTTCGAGTCCCATCAGCCACCCCAAAATTTCCCTTTAAAATCAACATGTTAGGCCTAAGAAGGCCTTTCGTGGGATAAATCTGGGATAAATCCGTAGTTGAACGTGCCCCGAGGCGACGCCTCCGAGAGGCCCTTCGAGCCCTACGAAGCGCGCCGAGAACATGTCTCGCGCGAAGCCTGATCCGCGCGGCTGGAGACTTCTCGAGCCGAGGCAAGTCGGCTGGGCCGGATCGATCACTTCGGGTCGGGCCGGTGGTTCCGATGCGGGCAGTTCGGCGCCCCTGGTTCCAGTCGTTGGGTCGGCATCTTCGCGTCGGCGGATGGAACCGGCCCGCGACGCGCAGCGCGGGCACGCAGGCCGACATCCTGCGGCTCGATCCTCAGATGTATGGACAAATGCCATACAATATTGGCGTCGAGAACGCAGTACACGAAAGGCACCTCATGGCCCACATCCAAGAGCCTGTCACGATCAGCATCCGCGCCAAGGCCGGGCAGCGCGACCTGATCGACCAGGCCGCTGAGCGCCTGGGCCGCAGCCGTTCGGACTTCATGCTCGAAGCCGCCTGCAGGCAGGCCGAGGACGTGCTGCTCGACCAGACCTACTTCGCGCTCGACGCGAAGAGCTTCGGCGCCTTCCAGGCCATGCTCGACAAGCCGCCGGCGCCCACCGACCGCCTGCGTCGCACCCTCGGCGCTCGCGCACCTTGGGAGTCGAGCACGGCAAAGCCGTCAGCCACAGGGAAGGCTGCCGGCCGACGCGTGAAGTGACGCTGCCGATGCTGTCGGCGCCGCAGCCGCTGAGCGACGAGCACCATCTCGCCGACTTCGACAGCGGAGAGCCCTCGCTGGACGACTGGCTGCGGCGCCGCGCAGCCAGAAACCAGGCCAATGGCTCGTCCCGCACCTATGTCGTGTGCGAGGACGATCGCTTGATCGGCTACTACTGCCTGGCCGCCGGCGCCGTCGGTCACGCCGAAGCGCCGTCCACGATGCGGCGCAACCGTCCCGACCCGGTTCCAGTGCTCGTCCTCGGGCGCCTGGCCATCCACAAGAGCCACCACCAGCAGGGCATCGGCACGGCGCTGCTCAACGACGCCATCCGGCGCGCGATCCAGGCCGCCGACATCGCCGGCGTCACCGCGCTGCTGGTGCATGCCCTGTCGGAGCAAGCACGGCGCTTCTACCTCTCGCGCGGTTTCATCGAGTCGCCAGTCAAGCCGATGACCTTGTGCCTGATGCTGGCGACGGTCGACCAGGCGCTGCGCG
>CAYOXW010000102.1:0-9530 GCA_964408005.1 uncultured Methylibium sp. | reverse complement strand
CAGATGCCCGAGCTGGTGGAGCGCGGCCACATCTACATCGCGCAGCCGCCGCTCTACAAGGTCAAGCTCGGCAAGGAAGAGCAGTACCTGAAGGACGGCCACGAGCTCGACGCCTACCTGCTGAAGGTGGCGCTGCGCGATGCCAAGCTCGACACCGGCGTCGACGGCGCGGTGCTGCAGGGCGACGCGCTCGAGGCGCTGGCGCGCCAGTACGTGCTGGCCGACAACGTGATCGAGCGCCTCGCGAACTGGATGGACGTGGAGGCGCTGCGCGCCATCGCCGACGGCCTGAGCCTCAACCTCGATACCCTGGCCGACGCCGAGGCCTCGGCCGCGGCGCTGAAGGCCGCGCTGCACGACGCCGACGTCGAGGCCGCGTTCGACGCGCGCATCGACAAGCACCTGCTGCGCATCGGCCGGCGCCATCACGGCAACACCAAGACCAGCGTGATCACGGCCGACTTCATCCACGGCGCCGACTACGAGTCCCTGGCCAACGCCGGCCGTGCCTTCAAGGGCCTGGTCGCCGCCAACGCGGTGGTCAAGCGCGGCGAGGGCGACAAGCAGAAGGAGTCGCAGGTCGGCGACTTCCGCCAGGCCATGGCCTGGCTGATGCAGCAGGCCGAGAACAGCGTCGGCCGCCAGCGCTACAAGGGCCTCGGCGAGATGAACCCCGAGCAGCTCTGGGAAACGACGATGGACCCGACCGTGCGCCGCCTGCTGCGCGTGCAGATCGACGACGCGATCGAGGCCGACCGCGTGTTCACGACGCTGATGGGCGACGAGGTCGAGCCGCGGCGGGAGTTCATCGAGAGCAATGCG
Source organism: uncultured Methylibium sp. (assembly GCA_964408005.1). Classification (GTDB taxonomy): domain Bacteria; phylum Pseudomonadota; class Gammaproteobacteria; order Burkholderiales; family Burkholderiaceae_C; genus Methylibium. The sequence goes on along the minus strand of CAYOXW010000102.1, from coordinate 8,708 downwards.
CTGAGGGCGGCGAATATCGACGTGTGAGCTCTGGTCATTTCTGCCAACTTCAGAAGTTCGCACCTACCCTTTGTTTCCACGCATAGAAGCGGGAGGCTTCATGAGAGTGATGGGCGTCGAGTTCGCAGCCAGCAACTTGAACTACGTGGTGATCGATCTGAGCGACAAGAATGAAATACAGGTCGTTCAGTCCAACCGCTTGGTGCTTGGTGACACCAGATCTCGAGACTCGCTGGTCTCGTTCCAAAACGCGGTTTCTACTCTTTTCAATGCTGCCGCTCCTAACCTCATCGGCATCAAGTCGAAGCCGGAAGCGGGCGCGATGATGGCGGGCGCGGCCGCGCTCAAGATGGAAGGGATCGTTCTCGCCAACTCGCCCTGTGAGGTGGACTTCGTTTCAGGCGCTCGCATAAACAAGTGCACGGTCGAGGATCCCGCACTTTTCGCCTACCTGCGGCCGGCTTTCAAGGCTGCGCATGCCGCACTAGCGAAGCGACTTGGCTAGCAATGTGCGGCCTGCCAAATGCCATTGACGGTGCTCTGTCAGAACTCGCTGCGCACTACGGGGACTTCGAGAAAAACGAGCGCGGCGCGAACGGCTATCTGTTCTTCGCGAAGAATAAGGTCACCGGGGCGAGCGTAGCGATCAAGTTCTACGCGGGAGAACAGGGCGAAGCGCGCCATGACGAACCGCGACAGCTGTGCTTGATCAAGAACCGGAACGTCTTGCCAATTCTCGATGCGCGCAGCGTGTCAGAAGAGTGGGGCTACTTCGTTACGCCCCGTTGCTTCGAGGGGGACGTTGATGATCTGATCGCGACTCAGCCGTCAGTCCATGAAGCGCTGGACGTAGCTCTCGGCATTTGCAACGGCGTGAGTGCCATTCACGCGCTAAAGATGCTTCACCGGGATCTGAAGCCTGGGAACATCGTTATGCAGGCGGGCACGCCGCAGATTGCAGACTTCGGCAGCGTGCGGATGCTGATGGACGGCGCGAGTCATGTCACTGCCTCGAAGCACAGCATCCTTTATCGGCCGCCGGAGTCCTTTGCGACGGGGGAGTACACAGCGCAAGGCGACATCTATCAAATCGGGATGGTGCTGTATCAGCTGCTGGGTGGATACCTCTCCTACGACGGCAACGAGTACCTCTTACCCAAAGAGCACAAGCAGCTTGCGACGTTGACGGACCCGGTGGACAAAACCATCTTTGTGGACACCGCTGTTCGCCGCCGCTCGGAGGCTGGCCGCCTGCTCCGGCCGGATTCATTGCCACCGTGGGTGACAGGTGTGGCCCGTCGTGCATTGCGAGATATGACATACGCGGACCCTTCTCGGCGATGCAGTTCGGTCGCTGACGTAGCGGCAGCCCTGACGCAGCTCCGGGCCACCATGGCCAACTGGCGATGGAACGGGGACGTGGCAGTGCTTCGGTCCGATGCAAAGACGATCGAATTGCGGCCATCAGAGGACGGCGAGCTCTTCTATCAGGCCTATCAGGCAACAAGCGTTGACGCACCATTCCGTCGCGTGCCAGGACTGAAGCCAGGGCGCTTGGCCGACGTTCTGCAGGCCCTTTAGCGCTTGGTGCAACGACTACCTCCAAGGTCGCGTGCACCAACTTTCAGGCCAGCTGTCGGACCGTCTCACATGAGACCGGCGTGGCTGCTCGCCGCGTTCAGGGTTATCCACTAAGTGGTGCCACGCGGCGTTCCGCGTGGTGGGGCGCATGTGCCGCGCGCCCTCGCTCTCCAGAATCGTGCCGACCCGCCTTGTGTCCATTCGGCGGGATCGATCCACGAGGAGCACCCCATGTCGAATATCGGTCGCCACCTGGTCTGGCTCGTCATTGCCATCGCCGGCGCCCTTGCCCTGGCCACGCTGGCCCTGAGTCGCGGCGAAGCCGTCAGCGCCCTCTGGGTGGTGATCGCGGCGGTCTGCGTCTACCTGATCGCCTACCGCTACTACAGCCTGTTCATCGCCGACCGCGTGCTCGGCCTCGACGGCCGCCGCAAGACGCCGGCCTGGCGCCACAACGACGGCCTGGACTACGTGCCGACCAACAAGTACGTGCTCTACGGCCACCACTTCGCGGCGATCGCCGGCGCGGGGCCGCTGGTGGGCCCGGTGCTGGCCGCGCAGATGGGCTACCTGCCCGGGCTGCTGTGGATCCTCGCTGGCGTCGTGTTCGCCGGCGCGGTGCAGGACTTCATCATCCTGTTCATCTCCACGCGCCGCGACGGCCGCTCGCTGGGCGAGCTGATCAAGCAGGAGATGGGCACGGTGCCGGGGCTGATCGCGCTGTTCGGCACCTTCATGATCATGATCATCATCCTCGCGGTGCTGGCGCTGATCGTCGTGAAGGCGCTCGCGCACTCGCCCTGGGGCAGCTTCACCGTCGCGGCGACGATCCCGGTCGCGCTGTTCATGGGCGTCTACCTGCGCTACCTGCGCCCGGGGCGCATCGGCGAGGTGTCGGTGATCGGCTTCGTGCTGCTGATGCTGTCCATCATGGGCGGCCAGTGGGTCGCTGAGGACCCGGTGCTCGCCGCGAAGTTCACCTTCGAGGGCACGACGCTGACCTGGATGCTGATCGGCTACGGTTTCGTCGCCGCGTCCATTCCGGTGTGGCTGCTGCTCGCGCCGCGCGACTACCTGTCGACCTTCCTGAAGATCGGCACCATCGTCGCGCTGGCGATCGGCATCGTGATCGTCGCGCCGACGCTGCAGATGCCGGCGCTGACGCAGTTCGCGCAGGGCAACGGCCCGGTGTGGTCGGGCAGCTTGTTCCCCTTCCTGTTCATCACCATCGCCTGCGGCGCGGTGTCGGGCTTTCACTCGCTGATCTCCTCGGGCACGACGCCCAAGATGCTGGAGAACGAGACCCACGCGCGCTTCATCGGCTACGGCGGCATGCTGGCCGAGTCCTTCGTCGCGGTGATGGCGCTGGTCGCGGCCTCGTGCATCGAGCCGGGCGTGTACTTCGCGATGAACAGCCCGGCCGCGCTGGTCGGCAACACGCCGGAGGCGGTGGCGCAGACGCTCTCCACCTGGGGCTTCGTCGTCACGCCCGAGATGCTGACGCAGACCGCCAAGGACGTCGGCGAGACGACGATCCTGGCGCGCGCCGGCGGCGCGCCGACGCTGGCTGTCGGCATGGCGCACATCCTCCAGCAGGTCATCGGCGGCAAGGCGATGATGGCCTTCTGGTACCACTTCGCGATCCTGTTCGAGGCGCTGTTCATCCTGACCGCGGTGGACGCCGGCACGCGCGCCGGGCGCTTCATGCTGCAGGACCTGCTGGGCAGCTTCGTGCCGGCGCTCAAGCGCACCGACTCCTGGGTCGCCAACCTCGTGGCGACCGCGCTGACGGTCGGCGCCTGGGGCTACTTCCTCTACCAGGGCGTGGTCGATCCGCTCGGCGGCATCAACACGCTGTGGCCGCTGTTCGGCATCTCCAACCAGATGCTGGCCGCGGTGGCGCTGATCCTGGGCACCGTCGTGCTGTTCCGCATGAAGAAGGAACGCTACGCCTGGGTGACCATCGTGCCGGCCGCCTGGCTGGTGGTGTGCACGCTGACGGCGGGCTGGCTGAAGATCTTCTCGGCCGATCCGAAGGTCGGCTTCCTCGCGCATGCGAACAAGTACGCCGACGCGCTGGCCGGCGGCCAGCTGCTCGCACCGGCCAAGAGCGCCGAGGCGATGTCGCGCATCGTCTTCAACGACCGGCTCGACGCGCTGCTCTGCGGCCTGTTCATGGCGGTGGTGCTGAGCGTGCTGCTCTACGGCGTGCGCGCCTGCCTGGCGGCGCGCGCCGCGCACCGGCCGTCCACGGCCGAGGTGCCCTTCGAGGCGATGCCGGCGCTGGCGAAGTGAGCGGGCGATGGGCACGCTGAGCACGGTGCTCGACGACGCGGGCCGCGAGGCCGCCCGCGTCGGCCGCTACCTGGCGCAGGGCATGCGGCTGATGGTCGGGCTGCCCGACTACGACGCCTACCTGACGCACATGGAGGCCACCCACCCCGGCGCGCCTGCGATGTCCTACGAGGACTTCTTCAACGAGCGGCAGGCGGCGCGCTACGGCGCGAAGGGGCGCATCGGCCGCTGCTGCTGAGCCGCCCCCGCGTCGCGCGGGGCGCGCGAAATGGGCGATCATGGCGCCACCATGCGCCTGCGCACCAAGGTCATCCTGCTGGCGGTGCTGCCGCTGCTGGCGGCGCTCGCGCTGATCGCGGTCGTCGTCGGCGTCCAGGAGGCCGACCTCGCGCGGCGCGAGCAGCAGCTCGTGCAGCGCGCCTACATGGACGCGCGGCGCGCCGAGCTGCGGCACTATGTCGACCTCGCGCTGAGCACCGTGCGGCCGCTGTACGAGGACGCGCAGGCCGGCCCGTCGCGCCGCGACGAGGCGCTGAAGCTGCTTGCCGCGCTCGACTACGGCCCCGACGGCTACTTCTTCGTCTACGACCTCGACGGCACGGTGCTGATGCACTCGCGCCAGCCCGAGCTGGTCGGCCGCAACCTCTGGGGCCTGCGCGACGCGCGCGGAGAGCCGACGATCCAGCAGCTGATCGCCCAGGCCCGCGCCGGCGGCGGCTATGTCGCCTACCAGTGGCGCAAGCCCTCGAACGGCCAGCTCGCCGGCAAGCTGGGCTACGTGGTCGCGCTCGAGCGCTGGCACTGGATGGTCGGCACCGGGCTCTACCTCGACGACATCGACGCGACGCTGACCCGCGTCGACGAGGCCGTGCGCCGCAACATCGGCAGCACGATCGCGTGGATCGCCGGCATCGCGCTGCTCGGCATCGGCCTGATCAGCGCCGGCGGTCTGACGCTCAACGTCAGCGAGCACCGCGTCGCCGACGCGAAGCTGCGCCTGATGGCGCGCCAGGTCGTGCGTTCGCAGGAGGACGAGCGCGCCCACCTGGCGCGCGAGCTGCACGACGGCACCAGCCAGACGCTGGTGTCGGCCAAGCTGCTGATCGAGTCCGCGCTCGAGCAGGGCCGCGCCGGCGGCACGCCGGCCGCGCCGCTGGAGAGCGCGCTGGCGCGCCTGAACGACGCGCTCGGCGAGGTGCGCCGCATCTCGCACCGGCTGCGCCCGGCGCTGCTCGACACGCTGGGCCTGCCGGCGGCGCTGCAGCACCTCGCTGCCGAGGTCGGCCAGGCCAGCGGCATGGCGATCGACGCGCCGGTGCGCGGCACGCCGCGCCCGCTGCCCGATGATGTGGTCACCGTGCTGTTCCGCATCGCCCAGGAGGCGCTGACCAATATCGTCAAGCATGCGCGCGCGGCGCGCGTCGAGCTGGCGCTGGCCTTCGGCGCCGACGGCGGCGTCAGCCTCGACGTCACCGACGACGGCAGCGGCTTCGACGTGGCCGCGGTGCAGCGCGACCCGCGCCGCGGCCTTGGCCTGCGCAGCATGCGCGAGCGGCTCGCGGCCGTCGGCGGGCGGCTCGAGATCGAGTCGAGCCCGGGCCACGGCGTGCAGCTGCGCGCGCAGCTGCCGGCGCAGGCGCTGGCGGGGGGAACGCCGACATGAGCTCTCCGTCGCCGGTGCGCCTGCTGATCGTCGACGACCACCCGATGGTGCGCGAGGGCCTGCGCGCGCGGCTGGCCGCCGCGCCGCACATCGAGGTGGTCGGCGAGGCCGGCGGCGCGGCCGAGGCGATCGAGCGCGTCGTCACCTGCCGACCGACGCTGGTGCTGATGGACGTCGGCCTGAAGGGCCACACCGGCATCGAGCTCGCGGCCACGCTGCTCGAGCGCGAGCCGGCGCTGAAGGTGCTGATGTTCAGCATGTACGACAACCCCGAGTACGTGCAGCGCGCGCTGCAGGCCGGCGCGCAGGGCTATGTGCTGAAGGACGCGCCGGCGGCCGAGGTGCTGACGGCGATCGACACCGTGATCGGCGGCGGCACCTACCTCAGCAGTGCGGTGTCGAAGCGGCTGTTCCGTGGCCAGGCGCCGCGGCCGATGCTGTCGCCGCGCGAGAGCGAGATCCTCAGCGCGCTGGGCCGCGGCGAATCGAGCAAGCAGATCGCCAAGGCGCTGGATCTGAGCGTGCGCACCGTCGAGGCCCATCGCCAGAACATCAAGCGCAAGCTGGAGATCGACGGGCAGGCCGAGCTGATCAAGTACGCCGTCGAGCACGCGCGCGGCCATGGTTCGTCGGGCTGAGCGGCCGCCCGGCCGTCCGCGTCCCGCGGTACCGCCGCTTGTTCGTCGGCCGGCCGTGCCGCGACGCGTGCGCGCCGGTGTCCCCCACCGCGCCAGCCCACTACAGTGACGGTCACGGAGACCCCCGCCATGACCGACCTGTCCGCCGAGTCCCAGGCCCTGGCCCACTACCGCCCGACGCGGCGGCTGCGCGTCGTCACCGCCGCGGCGCTGTTCGACGGCCACGACGCGGCGATCAACATCATGCGGCGCCTGCTGATGGCGGCGGGCGCCGAGGTGGTTCACCTCGGCCACAACCGCTCGGTCGAGGAAGTGGTCACCGCGGCGCTGCAGGAGGATGTGCAGGGCATCGCGGTCAGCAGCTACCAGGGCGGCCATGTCGAGTACTTCGGCTACATGGTCGAGCAGTTGCGCGCGCGCGGCGGTGCGCACATCCAGGTCTTCGGCGGCGGCGGCGGCGTGATCGTGCCGCAGGAGATCCGCGCGCTGGCCGCGCAGGGCGTGCGCATCTACAGCCCCGAGGACGGCCAGCGCCTGGGCCTGCAGGGCATGGTCGGCGAGCTGCTGATGCGCTGCGACCGCGAGCCGCTGCCGCCGGCACCGCCCCCGCTCGACGCGCTGGCCGGCCAGGGCGAGGCGGCCTGGGGCGCGCTGGCGCGGCTGATCAGCGCGCTCGAGGACGGCCGCGCCGAGCCGGCGCTGAAGGCCGCGCTGCACGCCGCGGCTGCCGCGCGGCGCGTCCCGGTGCTGGGCCTTACCGGCACCGGCGGCGCCGGCAAGTCCAGCCTCGCCGACGAGCTGATCCGCCGCCTGCGCCTGGACCAGGGCGACGCGCTGCGCATCGCCGTGCTCAGCATCGACCCCTCGCGCCGCAGGAGCGGCGGCGCGCTGCTCGGCGACCGCATCCGCATGAACGCGATCGCGCCCTGGCAGGCCGGGCCGCGCGTGTTCATGCGCAGCCTTGCGACGCGCGCCACCGGCGGCGAGCTCAGCGCCGCGCTGCCGGACGCGATCGCGGCCTGCAAGGCGGCCGGCTTCGACCTGGTGATCGTCGAGACCTCGGGCATCGGCCAGGGCGACGCGGCCATCGTGCCGCTGGTCGACGTGCCGCTGTACGTGATGACGCCCGAGTACGGCGCGGCCAGCCAGCTCGAGAAGATCGACATGCTGGACTTCGCCGAGTTCGTGGCGATCAACAAGTTCGACCGCCGCGGCGCGCCCGACGCGCTGCGCGACGTCGCCAAGCAGGTGCAGCGCAACCGCGGCGCCTTCGGCCAGCCGCTGGAGGCGATGCCGGTGTTCGGCACCCTGGCCAGCCGCTTCAACGACGACGGCGTCAGCGCGCTCTACCAGGCGCTCGTGCCGCGGCTGGCCGCGCTGGGCCTGCCGCGGCGCCCGGGCCGGCTGCCGCCGGTGGCCACGCGCCACAGCACCCGGGCGCAGGCGATCGTGCCGGGCGCGCGGCAGCGCTACCTGGCCGAGATTGCCGACACGCTGCGCGCCTACAAGCGCCGCGCGCGCGCGCAGGCGCAGCTCGCGCGCGAGGTCCAGCAGCTGCGTGCCGCGGCGCAGATGCTGGCGGTGGGCAAGCCCGACAAGCCCAAGGCCGCCGAGGCCGCGCTGGACCTGGCGCGCACGCGCGAGGCCGCGCTCGACGCCGACGCGCGCGCGCTGCTGGCCGACTGGCCCCTCACGCAGCAGGCCCACGCCGGCGACGAGCAGGTCCACACGCGGCACGGCCGGGAGGTCCGCCAGGCGCTGGTGACGACCACGCTGTCGGGGTTGAAGCTGCGCAAGCTCGCGCTGCCCGCGTACGAGGACCATGGCGAGCTGCTGAAGTGGCTGATGCTGGAGAACCTGCCGGGCCGCTACCCCTACACGGCCGGCGTGTTCGCCTTCAAGCGCGAGGGCGAGGATCCGACGCGCATGTTCGCCGGCGAGGGCGACGCCGCGCGCACCAACCGGCGCTTCAAGCTGCTGTCGGCGGGCCAGCCGGCGCAGCGCCTGTCGACCGCCTTCGACTCGGTCACGCTCTACGGCGCCGACCCGGCGCCGCGGCCGGACATCTACGGCAAGGTCGGCAACGCCGGCGTCAGCATCGCGACGCTCGAGGACATGAAGGCGCTGTACGCGGGCTTCGACCTGTGCGACCCGGGCACCTCGGTCAGCATGACGATCAACGGCCCGGCGCCGACGATCCTGGCGATGTTCATGAACACCGCGATCGACCAGAACCTCGACAAGTTCAAGCAGGAGAACGGCCGCGAGCCGACCGACACCGAGGCCGCGAAGATCCGCGCCTGGGTGCTGGAGAACGTGCGCGGCACGGTGCAGGCCGACATCCTGAAGGAAGACCAGGGCCAGAACACCTGCATCTTCTCGACCGAGTTCAGCCTGAAGCTGATGGGCGATGTCGCCGAGTACTTCGTGCGCCACCGCGTGCGCCACTTCTACTCGGCCAGCATCAGCGGCTACCACATCGCCGAGGCCGGGGCCAACCCGATCAGCCAGCTCGCCTTCACGCTGGCCAA
>CAYOXW010000101.1:0-9603 GCA_964408005.1 uncultured Methylibium sp. | reverse complement strand
TCGCAGGTCTTCGCCCCCTTGATCGGAAGGCCGAAGTTTCGGTTCGCGCAGTCCACACGGTTCGTGAACGTGCCGTACGCGTAAACGCCATCACGGCCGTAACGCACCTGCGCCGTGCCGTTGAAGCTGCACAGGTCGCCCTGGTTGGCGCAGAAAGTCCAGCCCGCCTCGGTGCCTTGCGCCGCTTCGCGGCTGCTGAAGGTCAAGCCGCTGGGGAGTTCGGCCAGCGGGGCATCTTCGCCCGAGTCAGCCCCGCCACCGCAGCCGGCGATCGAGGCGCACGTGGCAAACAGCAGCGAGAGCATCCGAAGATTCGGAGTAGAGAAGTCAGTCATGGTAACGCTCACGTTCCTTAAGGTCTTGCATCGGCGCCCGACGACATCGGCGGCCACGGAGGCAGTGCGGGAGCGGAAAACCGACGGGGCGGGGTCGGTGTGACGCGGAACGTGGAGAGCTCAGCACTGCAGCCTGGCCCTTGAGCCAGACAGGGTGTCAGTCTGGGTCTCGGGGATCGGGTGCTTAGGCTGGATAACGACAGGGCGCGCCGCGCTATTGAGCGGCTGGTCGTAAGCGAAGTCGCAGACCTTGTAACAGGCCGTGCGGCCCGTCAGTGACGCCTCAGCGTGTGGTCGGTGCGGCGCCCCAGAGGCTGCGCGCGGTGCGGCACTGCGGTCCTTCCCAGGACTGCAGGCAGGCCGCCTTGACGGTATTGCACATCTCTTCGCCGGCGGCCCGGATCGCGTTGTAGGCCGTCGCATCGACCGGCCCGACGCCGGCGACGAACACCACCGTGGCTTCGGGCGGTGGCGGGCCGGAGCGGTCGCGCACCACCTGGCAGGTGCTCTGCACCATGGCGGTCACGCAGGCCTGGGCGATGCGCTCGACCTCGGCCGGGGCCTGCGCGACGGCCGTCGGCGTGGCGGCTGCGGCAGGCGCATCCCGCTTCTGGCATCCACCGAGCACCACCGAGGCCGCCAGCACCGCCCCCAGCAGCCAGGGCGCCACGCCGTCGCCACGATCGCTTACAGCGGTTTGCATCTCGATGCACGGAGCGATCGCACGCGAACGGGTCACCATGGTGCCCAGTCTAGCCGCGCGACCGCCTGCCCTGCCCGGGGCCGTGGGGCGGGATCCGTCGCTGGCGCCCGCCTCACCCGCCACGCCCCTTCCCCGTCGGCACCGGCGGCGCAGCGCCGGGCCGCGCGCCGCCGGCCAGCAGCGCGTCGAGGTTGGCCTCAATCTGCGCCTCGATGGTCTTCGTGAAGGCGCCGAGCAGGAGGCCGAGCTTGGCCTCGAGCGTGAAATGGTCGGCCGCGACGACCAGCGTGCCGCTGCAGCCGCTGCGCGTGAACCGGACGGTGTCGCTGCTGTCGCCCGCGATGACGGTGCAGCGCATGTCGAGCCTGGCCTCGGCGTCCTCGGACCACCGTCCCGCGATCTCGCGGGCGCGGTCGAGTCCGAGGGCATGGTCGCGGTGGATATGGATGGTGGGCACGGCGTCACTCAACGGGACAGGGATAGCGCCGAGGCCGGCGACGGCGCCAGCGCGGCGGCGAGTGTGGCGCGGCGCTCGGCCTTCGGCAAGGCGGCGAGCCGGCGCACCGCGGCGTGGAAGCGCGCGAAGTCGCGTCCCTCGCGCTCGTACAGTGCCTCGAAGGCCGGCACCAGCGCGTTGTAGGCGGCCTGCACGCCCAGGCTGGCGTTGTTGGCGTTGTCGAACCAGGCGTCGTAGCCGGCATAGCCGCCCCAGGGGCCGGCCTTCAGCCGCGCATGCTCGGCGCGCATCGCGGCCAGCGCCTCGGCCTTGGCCCGGCGCTTGTCGGCGGTGCCGCCCGGGCCGTGGTAGATCGCGGCCAGACGCGCTCGCGTGGCCCCGGCGAGCGCCCGGAAGTCGCGCCGGCGCGCTTCGAGGCGCTCGTAGGCCTCGCGCGCCGCGGGGCTGGCGTGCGCGGCCAGCCAGCGCGCGCCGCCCAGGCGCTCGACGGCGGTCGCGTAGCTTTCGTTGAACTCGGTGTCGTCGGCCGCGTAGGTGACCTGGTGGGCGAGCTCGTGGAAGATCAGCCGCGCCAGCTCGCCCTCGGGCCAGCGGATGAAGGTGCTGAGCAGCGGATCGGCGAAGAAGTCGCCCGGCAGCCTGCCCAGCGTCGAGTAGGCCGGCACGCCGTAGACCGACACCTCCTCGCCGCCGGCGCGCAACTCGGCGGCCAGGGCCTCGGCGTCCGCGCGGGCGAAGTAGCCCCGGTAGCCGACGCAGCCGACCACCGGGAAGCACCAGGTGCGCAGCGTCAGCGACAGCTCGGGCGCCGCGACCACGTTCCACACCACCGCGGGCCGGCCGAGCTCCGCGTAGCGACGGTAGCTGGCGTTGTCGGGCAGCGCCAGCTCGACGACCGCGAAGTCGCGCATGCGCTGGCTGAGCTCGAGCCGCTCGCGCAGCTCGGCCGGCGTCGCGGCATCGGCCAGCCAGGCCTCGACCGGGCGCGCGGCACGCATCACGTCGAGGTGACCGCGCACCGACTGCGACAGGTAGCCGACCGAGCCGCAGCCGGCCAGCAGCGCCAAGGCGCCGCCGAGCAGCACCACGACGAGCGGCACCGTGGCCCGGTGCCTCGGGATCCTCGACATGGCGCGCAGTCTAGGGCCTGCTACAGATAGCCCCGGATCTCCGCGTTCGCCGGCTCGTCGCCGTGCTCCAGCCGCGCGACCGCCTGCGTGAAGCACTGGTCGGCGCGCACCGGCCCGACCAGCTCGGCCAGCGCCACGTAGATCACGTTGACCAGCGCGGTGCCGTGGCCGCCCGGCGGCCAGTCGCCGCCCAGCGCCCCCACCTGGTTGCTCCACCACAGCGACGCGGCATGCTGCTGCGGCCGGGGCAGCATCGCCGCGTGGCGGATCAGCGTGCGCCGCACCCGCGCCGGCGTGATGCCCGGCGGCAGGTCGCGCGCGAGCTGCTCCTCGATGGCCGCGTAGAAGTTCTGCAGCAGCCTGGCGCTGTCGCTCGTGGCGTTGCGACCCGTCCCGCCGGCCGGCAGCCCCGGCTCGAGCGCCGCCGGCGCGGTGCGCTCGTGCTCTTCGGGGGGCAGTGACAGCGGGTCCTCGGGCAGCTCGCGCGGGTCGGCCTGCAGCGCGCGGAAGATCTTCAGGTGCAGCTCGGCCTCGAGCCCCACCAGGCCGTAGCTCCGTGCGACCTGGCGGCAGTAGCGGTGCAGCGCGCTGAACTGGCTGCCCTGCCCTTCGAAATGCCCGCGCCACAGCGCGACCGCGTCGCGCACCCGCACGCGATCCAGGTAGGCCCCGAGCGCCTGCGCGAGCGCGCGCCGCGCCGTGATGGGGTCGTGCTCGGGCTGGGGCATCGGAGCGCGCGCGTTCACAGCTTGCCGCGGTGAACCGCCTCGCGCTGGAACTCGGGGTAGCCGACCTCGTAGTGCTCGGTGAAGTCGAGCCCGCGCTGCTCGTCGAGCGTGCTGGCCCGCAGGCCGATCGCGCGGGCCAGCAGCCCGTACATCGCCAGCGAGACACCGAAGGACCAGGCGAAGGCGACCGCGCAGCCCAACAGCTGCACGCCGAACTGCCGCGCATCGAACATCGCATCGGCCTTGAACAGGCCCGCCGCCAGCGTGCCCCAGACGCCGCCGACGGCGTGCACCGAGACCGCACCGACCACGTCGTCAATGCGGCGCGACTCCAGCCACCAGCCGGCGATCACGCTCAGCCCCCCGGCGATGAAGCCGGTCAGCAGCGCGAACGCCGGCTCCATCACGTGGCAACCGGCGGTCACGCCGACCAGACCGGCGATGCTGCCGTTGACCGCCGCCGTCATCAGCACCGGCTGGCGGGCGGCCTGCAGCACGCACAGCGCCCCGATCGCGCCGGCCGCGCCGGCCAGGTGGGTGTTGAGCACGATCTTGCCGATGCCCACGCTCGCCGCCGCGGTGCTGCCGCCGTTGAAGCCGAACCAGCCCAGCCACAGAATGAAGCCGCCCAGCGCCACCGAGGTGAGGTTGTGGCCCAGCACCGGCCGCGCCTGGCCGTCGGCCCCGAAGCGGCCGAGCCGCGGGCCGACCACCAGGATCGCCGCCAGCGCCGCCCAGCCGCCGACCGAGTGGACGACGGTGGAGCCGGCGAAGTCGATGAAGCCCAGCGCCTTGAGCCAGCCCTGGCCGCCGTACAGCGCCCCCCAGGCCCAGGCGCCGAACACCGGGTAGATCAGCGCGGTGATGAGCACCGAGCCGGCGATGTAGCCGACGAACTTGGTGCGCTCGGCGATCGCGCCGCTGACGATGGTGGCCGAGGTGGCGGCGAACATCATCTGGAAGAACAGCATGCCGTAGTCGGCCTCGGGCAGGCCGTGCGGCAGGAAGTGGCTGAGACCGATCCAGCCGCTGGCGTTGACGCCGAACATCAGGCCGAAGCCGAGGGCCCAGAACGCGATGGCACCGAAGCACATGTCGCAGTAGTTCTTCATGATCACGTTGATCGCGTTCTTGGCCCGGCTCATGCCGGACTCCAGCAGCGCAAAGCCGGCCTGCATGAAGAAGACCAGGGCCCCGGCGGCGATCAGCCAGACCATGTCGGTGCCGGCCTTGAGCTGATCGAGCGGCGTGGCGTCCGCGCCATGCGCGAGCGACGCGCAGGCCAGCAAGGCGGCGCCGAAGGTGCGCAGTGCGTTCGTGTTCAAGCCGGGGCCTCCCGTCGTCGTGCAACCGACGCAAGAGGGCAAGACACATGCCACCGGCAGCCTGTGTCAGCGTGCCGCCGCGCACGGCCGTGACGGACTGCGCACCCCGCCCGCCGTTGACGCGCCGCGCCCCTCACACCAGCGCCGCGCGCACCCGCGCCCGGCGAGCCCCGGGGAAATGCCACCCCGCTGCGCGCCCGCGCGCAGCCCCGACGGGGCCCGCTCCGCTCCCCACGGCGGAGCACGCGTGCGGGTCGTGGGCGGCCTGCACCAAGACCGGCCGCGCGGCGCAGCCGCGCGGTCCGGTCGACGCTACTCGAGCCCGCCGAAGCCGCTCGCGCCGCCGAAGCCGGTCGTGCCCCAGCCGGTGACCCGCTCCCACAGGCTCTTCTTCTCGGGCTCGGCCGCGGTGAAGGCATCGGCCCGGATCCACGACGGACTGACGCCGCGCCGGGTCACGAGATGGCGCACCGCGTCGACCATGGCCTGCGGGCCGGCGACATGGACCATCGCGCCGGTCAGCATCGCGAAGTCCTCGCCGACGGCCTCGTGCACATAGCCGCTGCGGTCCTGCGGGCCGGCCGCTTCGCTGTAGACCGGCACGAAGCGGAAGCCTTCCTGGCGCGAGCGCCAGTTCAGCAGGTCGCCGGCGTACAGGTCATCGGGCGTGCGCACGCCGTGGTAGAGGTGGATCTGTTCGGCCGGCATGCCCTCGGCCAGCGCGGCGTCGAGCACCGACAGCAGCGGCGCGAGCCCGGTACCGCCCGCCAGCAGCAGCAGCGCCGCCGGGCGCGTGCCCTGCTGCCAACAGGCCTCGCCAAACGGTCCGCGCACTTCGACGCGGTCGCCCGGCATCAGACCGCCGGCGATGTGCTGGCTGACCGCCCCGCCGGGCAGCACGCGGATGTGGAACACCAGCTTGCCCTCGCCCGGCTGGTTGGCCATCGAGTAGCTGCGCGAGGGCAGCTTGCCGAACCGCAGCTTGGCGAACTGGCCGGGACGGAAGTGCAGCGGCGTGCGCTCGGGCAGCTGCAGCGTCAGCACGACGACATCCTGCCCCGCCGGCTTGATGCCCGAGACGACCGCGTCGAGCTTGACCATCGGCAGCGGAGCGGCATCCGACAACCAGCGGATCTGCACGTCGCCGACCGGCCGCGAGCGGCAGGCCAGGATCAGGCCGCGCGCGCGCTCGTCGGCGCTCAGTGCGTCGGGGCTGTAGCGATCGCAGGTGACGTCGCCGCCGAGCAGCTCGCACTTGCAGCCGCCGCATTCACCCGAGCCGCAGCCATGCGGGAACGGGACACCGGCGTCGAGCGCCGCCTCGAGGATGCGCTGGCGCCCGGCCGGTACGGCCTGCGGCCACTGGGTGATATGGATCATCGACATGGAACGGACCTCGGATCGGGCAGGCTAAGGGGGATCAACGCTGCAGCGCCAGCTTCAGCGGCTGCATATGGCGGGTGTGACGCACCTGGTTGTGATCGAACACGGCCACCCACAGGAAGATGCCATCTTCGATGGGCTGGTCGTACTGCGATCCGGTGTCGAGCTTGCGGCGCGCCTCGAGCGTCCACCAGCCCTCCCGCCAGACCGCCTTGACGTCGACATCTCCGCGATCGCCGGTGAAGGGCCGGCTGTAGACGACCGAGGGCAGCACCGTGCCGACCGGGATCTTCGCGTCCAGCGCCTCGCTGTAGGGATCGACCTCGCTGGTGTGCATCGCGAACTGGCCCGGGTCGCTGACGCCCGGGTCCGGGTTGAACGGCCCCATGCGCGCCTGCTGCGCGGCCAGGTTCTTCGGCAACCACTTGAGCTTCACATAGGGACTGTCCTTGATCTTCTCGAAGTTCTGCTCGAAGCCGCCGCCGGTCTTCGGATCCTGGGCGTAGCCGCCGGTGTAGCGGCCCGGCTTGGCTTCCATCGGCGCGCCGAAGTAGTTGTCGTCGAATTGCTCGATCGAGCCGCTGCGCACGCTCTTCCAATGCCAGACGTCCGCGAGGCTGCCGTCGGTCGCCGCGTGCAGCCCCAGACCGTTGCTCGGCCCCGGCTTGTCGGCCAGCGGCTTCGGGCCGAGCCGCACGGTGTTGCCGGCCGCCACCGGCGAGCGCGCCAGCATCACGGCGAACTTGTCCTCGTAGAACTCGTTCTCGTCGTTGTTGTAGTAGTTCGTGTGCAGCAGCTTCCAGCCCTGCTCGGTCTTCATCAGCGGGATGTGCTTCTGGCTGCGCGTCGCGTCGGCCCAGCGGAACAGGAAGTAGGCGTACTCGCCGTCATGCGCCGCACGCACCTTGACGTCGACCGCCCCGCCCTCGAGGCCGACACCGCGGTGGGTGCGCACCGTCATCTCCTGAGCCTGCTGCCAGACGGCGTCGCCGTCCTCGCCGTCGAGGATCGGCGCTGTCTCGGCATGCGCCAGCGTCAGCGTGCTCTGGGTCTGCGTGTCGGCCCAGTAGGCCAGCGCCGCCCCGGCCAGGCCGACACTCAGCGCGATCCCGGCCCCCAGCCCGTAGGCCAGTCGCGGGGTCATGATCTTGAGCAGCTGGCGCACGCCCCCGAGCATCAGCTGCGCCACGACATGCAGCAGCACGTAGACGACGAAACCCCAGGACAGCCACTTGTGCACGACGACCAGAGGCTCGCTCGGCAGCAGCCCGGGCATGAAATAGAGCTGCACGCCGGTGAGCGCCGCCCCGACCAGCAAGGCCAGCGCGACCCAGTAGATCAGCTTGTTGATCGCCTGCCAGCGTGTCTGCCGATCCGGGCTGCGCAGGCTGGCCCAATGCACCTGCAGCCGGCCCTGCAGCCCCATGCGCCACAGGAAGGCGATGTAGCCCAGCACCAGCGCCACCAGCACCACGGCGCTGAAGAAATGCCAGCGCATCACATTGCCCTGCAGCATCAGCACGTCGAACCAGCGCATCAGCAAGCTGCTGTCGGTCAGGCTGGCAATGCGCCAGCCGGTCGAGACGCTGAGCACGAGGGCCAGCACCAGCCCCCAGTGCAGCAGCATCGTCGGGAGGTCGGAGCGCGAGCGGGTTTGATTCATGGTTGGCAGGGGTTCCAAGCGAAGCGGCACATTGCAGCAAGAGGGGTCACTGTTCGTGAAACCGGACTTGTATGCAATTGTTCACAAACTACATTCTGGTTGACGACTAAGTGGTTGAAAATTAACAGTTAGTTGCTTGCAATGCACCAGCAAGCGTCGTGCCGACGAGACAAGCCGTAACGATTCGCGGGTTTCACCGAGGAGTAGCAGATGCGTGGTCTGACGAAGAGGCTGGTTGCCGCCTTGTTGTGCATGGCGGCCTGGGGGGCCGGCGCGGCCGAGCCCGGCGTCTCCGACAAGGAGGTCGTGATCGGCCAGAGCATCACGCTGCAAGGCGGCAAGAACGCCTACGGCGTGGCCGCGCGCGACGGCATGCTGCTCTACCTCGACACGGTCAACGCCGATGGCGGCGTGCACGGCCGCAAGCTGGTCATGCGCACGCTCGACGACGACAACAGCGCCAAGACCGCCGACGCCAACGCGCGCAGGCTGATCGACGAGGGCGTGTTCATGCTGTTCGGCAGCGTCGAGGGGGGGCCGTCGACCGCGGTGCTGAAGGTGGCCGCCGAGACCAAGGTGCCCTTCTTCGGACCGATGGCCGGCCCGCCGATCCTGCGCCGGCCCTACCAGTCGACGGTCTTCCCGGTGCGCGCCGAGCACCGCGACGAGTTCCGCGCGCTGATGCAATGGGGCCATGCCACCGGACTGAAGACCGTCGGTTTCCTGCATGCCGACACCGACGGGGGCCGCGAGCACGTCAAGAACGTCCAGCTCATCGCGAAGGAACTCGGCCTGCAGGTCGTGCTGACCCAGCCCTTCAAGAACGACACGACCGATGCGCAGGTCGACGCGATGGTCGCCGAGATCGCCAGCACCAAGCCCGACCTGTATTTCAATCACGGCTCCGCGGGGCTGTACCTGAAGCTGCTCTCCAAGGCCAAGGTGGCCGGCCTGAAGACGACTTTCATGGGCGTGAACTCGGGCTCCTCGCAGATCGCCAAGGGGCTGGGGCCGCTGGCCCAGGGCATGGTGTTCGCGCAGGTCGTGCCCAGCCCCTGGCAGCGCAAGCACGAGATCTCGCGCGAATACCAGGAGGCGGTGCGCGCGGCCGGCGGCAAGCACGAGCTCAGCTACGGCGGCCTGGAGGGCTTCATGACCGCCAAGGCCCTGGTGCTGGCGCTGCGCGCCACCGGCAAGGACCTGAGCCGCGCCGGCCTCGTGCGCACGCTGCAGACGACGCCGCTCGATCTCGGCGGCGTGCGCGTGCGCTACAGCACGTCCGAGCACGAAGGCTCCCACTTCGTCGACTTGTCGATGGTCACCCGCGAGGGGCAGTTCATCCACTGATGCGGTGGCGCCACCGGGCCGCCCGGTAAGATCGCCCGGCACCACGGCCGTGTGCGGGAGTCCACCGCGATGAAGCTGATCGAATCCATCCTCGCCGATGCGGGCGCCGTCGCGGCGATCCGCCGCGACCTGCACGCCCATCCCGAGCTCTGCTTCGAGGAGCACCGCACCGCCGACACGGTCGCCCGGCTGCTGACGGACTGGGGCATCCCGGTGCAGCGGGGGCTCGGCGGCACCGGCGTGGTCGGCATCGTCAAGGGCGGCGACTCGCCGCGCGCGGTCGGCCTGCGCGCCGACATCGACGCGCTGCCGATCACCGAGCACAACCGCTTCGCGCACGCCAGCCGCCACCCGGGCAAGATGCACGCCTGCGGCCACGACGGCCACACCGCGATGCTGCTGGCCGCGGCCCGGCATCTCGCGCAGCACCGGCACTTCGACGGCACCGTCTACCTGGTCTTCCAGCCCGCCGAGGAAGGCGGCGGCGGCGCGCGCGAGATGATCCGGGACGGCCTGTTCGAGCGCTTCCCGA
>CAYOXW010000100.1:0-9689 GCA_964408005.1 uncultured Methylibium sp. | reverse complement strand
GAGCAGCGGACTCTTAATCCGTAGGTCGAGTGTTCGAGTCACTCAGGGCCCACCAGAAAAATCAACGGCTTAGGCAGCGATGCCTAAGCCGTTGGTCTATGTGGCGTCGTGACTGAGCGGCCGGCAACCCCTCGGATCGCGGCGTCGCTGTCAGCGGCGTTGTCCCTCGGGGAGCCCCAAGGCCGGTCCCGGTCAGTTCATGGTGAGGTCTTGGGCGCGGCGGGCTGCAGTTTCAAGGCGGCCAGCGCGCCGAGGGTGATGCCGGCAACGGCCAGGACGGCGCCGCACGACAGCATCGCGAGGCCGCTCACGCCCTGGCCGACTGAGCATCCGGCCGCCGTCACGCCGCCGATGCCCATCAGCACGCCGCCGGACAGGTGGTCGCGCAGTTCCCGCGCGCTGCCGAAGGACTCGACGCGGAACTCGCCACGCCAGCGTGCCGACACGAAGCTGCCGAGCAGCACGCCAAGCGCGAGCATCACGCCGAAGCTCGCGCTCATGCTCCTGTCTGTCCACAGCGTCAGCAGGTCCAGCGCGTGCGCAATCGCGGCGGTGAAGCTCAGCGCCTCAGGGCGGCGGGACTGCGTGCCCTGCCACGCAGGCTCCAGCGTTTCCGGGTGCTCGGGCAGGAAGCCGATCCACCCCGTCAGCAGCCAGGCGGCTGGCACCAGCAGACCGATGAGGATGCCGGCGAACCACTGCACATTGTTCAGATCGCTGCGTCGCCGCCACAGCCAGCAGCCGGTGCCGGCGAGCAGCAAGCCCACGAGGGCGAAGCGCAAGGGCGTGGCCGCCAGCGGCAACCACTGCGCCAGCACCGTGCCGAGATCCTGTGGCCCGCCCAGAGGCACGGCCCAGGCGTCGAGCGTCGCCGCGCGGGCCTCGGCGAACACGCCGCGCAGCGTCATCTGGGCGGCGAGGGCGGCCACCAGCAGCGTCACCACCGCCTTGAGGTTGCCGGCGCCGGCTTTGACCAGGCTGCGCTGCGGGCAGCCTGCCGCCAGCACCATGCCGACGCCGAACAGCCCCCCGCCGACCAGGTAGGACGCCCACGCGAAGCGTTCGCTCCAGGCGAGCGTGCGCGATGCGTCAAAAGCCTGGAGCGCAATCAGGATCTGCGTCGCGCTGGCGGCGACGGCGATGACCAGTACCCAGTTCAGCATGCGCGCCTGAGCGCCGAACAGGTACCAGTCGGCGATCGCACCTCGGACACAGAAGCGCGAGGCCTGTCCCGCCATGCCGAGCAGCAGGCCGAGGAGCAGGCCGCCCCAGACGACGGCGGTGTGGGCGGTTTCGGGTCCGAGGGGCGGGTTCATTGTGGGCGGCGGCGTGAGGCAGGTTTCCCGAGAATTGTCTCAATACTTGCGCATGTGATGATATTTATGTTGACAAAGCTTCGAGGCCCGCGATCGGTGGCTGGCAAGCGAGCGCATCGGACACGGCAGTGACCGCAGCCCCGCGATCGCGTCGGAGCCGGCGCGAAGCCTGGCCCGCTTGCCGGCGCGCCTGTGCGCTCAGGACGCTGCGGTGGCGCGAGCCGCTACGATGGAGGCCGTGCTGGCAAGGAGGAGTGCAGTGAGTTCGGAAGCGGCTGAATCGGAACAGGTCTTTGCCAGCGCAGCGGAGCTGTTCGGGCTGCTCGCCACGCCGATCCGGCTGCGGCTGATCAGTGCGCTGTGCACCGAAGAGAAGAACGTCACGCAGCTGCTCACGGAGATCGAGGCCACCCAGCCCAATCTGTCGCAGCACCTCGCGACGCTCTACCGCGCCGGCATCCTCGGCAAGCGCCGCGAGGGCACGCAGATCTTCTACCGGCTGCAGAGCCAGCGTGCGGCGATGCTGTGCCGTGCGGTGTGCACGCAGATCGCCACCGAAATGGACGGCGACGCCGACATCCCGGCTGCCGAGCGCCTGCTGCCGGGGCTGCGCCCGCCGGGGCGCTGAGCCGGGCTCTAGCGCAGCAGCTCGGGCGTGAGCTCGCTGACCGCCTGGTAGTGCGTCAGGAAGACGCGGCCGCTGAGCTCGCGCAGGAAGCCGGTGCCCTGCAGCCGGTCCATCACCGGCCCCTTCACTTCCGACAGATGCAGCGCGATGCCGGCCTCGCCGAGGCGGCGATCGATCGCCTCCAGGCTCTCGAGCGCACTGGCGTCGATGTCGTTGATCGCCGAGCATTGCAGCACCACGTGTTCGAGTCCCGGGTGGCGCGCCACCGCGGCGTTGACGCGGTCCTCGAGGTTGCGCGCGTTGGCGAAGTACAGGCTCTCGTCGACGCGCAGGCCGAGCAGGCGGGGGCTGGTGAGCACCGCATGGCGCTGTTCGTTGCGGAAGTGCTCGGTCCCGGGCATCAGGCCGACGACGGCGATGTGCGGTCGGCTGGTGCGCCACAGATAGAGCGCCAGCGACACGCCGACACCACCGAGCAGGCCGATCTCCACGCCAAAGGCCAGCGTGGCCAGCAGGGTGGCCGCGAGTGCCGCGAAGTCCGATTTCGAATAGCGCCAGGTGCGCAGCGCCAGACGCACATCCACCAGCGGCAGCACCGCGACGACGATGGTCGCGGCCAGCACCGCATGCGGCAGGTGGTGCAGCAGCGGTGTCAGGCCGAGCGCGGCGAGCAGCAATCCGAGCGCCGCGTAAGCCCCGGCCGCCGGCGTGCGCGCACCGGCATCGAAGTTGACCACCGAGCGTGCGAAGCCGCCGGTCACCGGGAAGGCGCCGGTGAAGGCGGCCGAGAGATTGCCGGCGCCCAGCGCCACCAGTTCCTGGTCGGGGTCGACGCGCTCGCGCCGCCGTGCCGCGAGCGTCTGCGCCACCGAGACCGACTCGACGAAGCCGACCACGCTGATCAGCAGCGCCGGCAGCGCGAGCTGCCGCCACAGCGCGGCATCCCAGGCCGGCTGGGTCAGCGGCGGCAGGCCCTGCGGCACGTGACCGACGACCCGCAGGCCCTGCTCGGCCCAGCCGAGGGCCCAGGTCAGCGCGGTGGTGACGATGACGGCCAGCACCGGCGCGGCGCGCGCCAGCAGCGTTGCCGGCCGCTCGGCCAGGCCGGCGCGGCGCAGCAGGGCCTTGCAGCCCCGGCGTGCCCATGCCAGGTAGACGAGCGTCGCGCCTCCGAGGACCAGCGTCAGCGGGTGCGGATCGCCTGCGTGCTGCGCGAGCGAGGCCAGCATACCGGACAGCGTGTGGCCCTCGACCGCGACGCCGAGCAGGGACTTGAGCTGGCTGGTGGCGATCAGCAGCGCCGAGGCCGAGACGAAGCCGGAGATCACTGGATGGCTCAGGAAGCTGGCGAGCCAGCCCATGCGCAGCAGTCCCATCGCGAGCAGCATGGCGCCCGACAGGAAGGCGAGAGTCAACGCCGCGAGCGCCTGTTGTGCCGATCCTGCCGGCGCGACCTGGCCGATGGCGGTGGCCGTCATCAGGGACACGATGGCCACCGGTCCTACCGCGAGCGCACGGCTGCTGCCGAGCAGCGCATACAGCAGCAGCGGCGCCATGCTCGCGTACAGGCCGGTCTCGGGCGGCAGGCCGGCCAGCAGCGCATAGGCCAGGCTCTGCGGCACCAGCATCACCGTCACGACCATCGCCGCGACGGCGTCCGCGGCGAGCGTTTCGCGGTCGTAGCGGCGCCCCCAGTCGAACACCGGCAGCCGTGGCCACCCGCGTCGCGCCACGCTGGGAGGGCGGCTCATGCGCGGGGCGCCGTGGCCGGCAACTGGTTGATCGGGATGCGCAGATAGGCCACGCCGTTGTCCTCGGGCGGCGGCAGCCGACCGGCACGCAGGTTGACCTGGATCGAGGGCAGGATCAGCGTCGGGACCTCGAGCGTTGCGTCGCGCTGCGTGCGCATCGCGACGAAGGCGTCCTCGCCGATGCCGTCGTGCACGTGGATGTTGCCGGCGCGTTGTGCGGCGACGCTGATCTGCCAGGCCGGTG
Organism: uncultured Methylibium sp.; assembly: GCA_964408005.1. Classification (GTDB taxonomy): domain Bacteria; phylum Pseudomonadota; class Gammaproteobacteria; order Burkholderiales; family Burkholderiaceae_C; genus Methylibium. The sequence continues at coordinate 5,750 of CAYOXW010000100.1, read as the reverse complement.
CCCGCGTGGGGGGCGGGTAATCGTGGCAGACGTACATCGTCGTGTCCGGCGGCAGACCGAGAAGGCGGCGCACCGAGCGGTAGAGCCGCCGTGCGTTGCCACCCGGAAAGTCGGCGCGGGCCGTGCCGACATCGGGCATGAACAGCGTGTCGCCGACGAATACCGCGCCGTCGATCAGATAGGCCATGTCCGCCGGGGTGTGGCCGGGCACCCACAGCGCGCGTGCCTCGAGACCGCCGATGCGGAAGACCTCGCCGTCGGCGAACAGGTGGTCGAACGGGCTGCCGTCGGGCAGGAAGCCGCGCTCGAGCCTGAACAGCCGCTGGAAGCTGGCCTGAACCTCGCGGATGCGTTCGCCGATCGCGACGCGACCACCGACGCGCTCGTGCAGCCAGCGCGCGGCCGAGAGGTGGTCGGCGTGGGCGTGGGTCTCGAGGATCCAGTCGACCGTCAGTGACTGCTCGGCGAGGTAGGCCAGCACCTGCTCCGCCGACGCCGTGCCCGTGCGTCCGGACTTGAAGTCGAAGTCCAGCACGGGATCGATCACGGCGGCGCGGCGGCTTGCGCGATCCCAGACCACATGGCTCACGGTGCCGGTGTGCGGGTCGAAGAAGGACCGGACGGTGGCGTGAGGTCTCATGACGTGTCGTGGAGCAAAGGGGTGGGTTGACAATCAATATATATGTAAATATATTGTTGTCAACTGATGTTTTGATGCGCATGCCGACTTCCACGATCGACCCCGAGCGCCTGCGCGGCGCGGCCGACGCGGCGGTGGCCGCGCTGAAACTGCTCGCCAATCCGGAGCGCCTGCTGCTGCTGTGCCAGCTCTCGCAGGGCGAGGCGAATGTCGGCGAGCTCGAGGAGCGGCTGGGCATCCGCCAGCCGACCTTGTCCCAGCAGCTCGGCGTGCTGCGCAGCGAGGCGGTGGTCGCAACGCGGCGTGAGGGCAAGCACGTCTACTACCGCGTGAGCGAGCCGGCCATGCTGGAGATCCTGGCCGTGCTGTACCGTCTGTACTGCCCCAAGGAGGAATGATGACGATCGACTGGAGCCATTTCACCCCTTGGTCGGCCCTGGCCGGCGGCGCGCTGATCGGCTTGGCCGCGGCCTTGCTGGTGCTGCTCAACGGGCGGGTTGCCGGCATCAGCGGCGTGCTCGGGGGCCTGATCGCGCCCAGGGCGGGCGACGTGCGCTGGCGGCTGGCCTTCGTTGCCGGCGTGTTCGCCGCGCCGCTGGTCTGGGGGGTGCTCACGCCACCGCCGGTGCCGACCATCGACGCCGGCTGGGGGGCGCTCGTCGTCGCGGGGCTGCTGGTCGGGCTGGGCACGCGCTACGGCGCCGGCTGCACCAGCGGCCATGGCGTGTGCGGGCTGTCGCGCCTGTCGCCGCGCTCGCTGGTGGCCACGCTGGTTTTCATGGCCGCGGGCTTCGCGACCGTCTACCTGCTGCGCCACGTGCTCGGCGGCTGAGGAGCTTTCCAATGAGCCTCTTGACTGCATTGCTGGCCGGGCTGGTGTTCGGCCTCGGGCTGATCGTCTCGGGCATGGCCGATCCGGCCAAGGTGCTCGGCTTCCTCGACCTGGCCGGTGCCTGGGATCCGTCGTTGACCTTCGTGATGGGCGGGGCGATCGCGGTGGCGGTCGTCGCCTTCACGCTGGCCAAGCGGCGCTCGGTATCGCTGCTCGGTGAGCCGATGCTGCTGCCCACCGCGACGGCGATCGATCGCCGGCTGCTGCTTGGCAGCCTCGCCTTCGGTGTCGGCTGGGGCGTGGCCGGCTTCTGCCCGGGGCCGGCGCTGGTGGCGGTCGGTCTGGGGGAAATCAAGGCAATGGTGTTCGTCGCCGCCATGCTCGCAGGCATGGGCTTGTTCGAGGTGCTGGAGCGGCGCGCTCGGGTCTGAGCCTGGCTCGCCGGACCCGGAGGCAGGCCGAGGTTCCGTCGCGACATGGCTATCGCAGGGAGATCAGCATGAACTCTCGCTTCGCGCGCCGCTGCGGCGCATGGGTTGCCGGTGTGCTGTTGGCCGTCGCCGGCACTGCGGCGCAGAGCAGCGAATTGCAGGGCCTCAAAACCCTGACGCTCCATGGGCGCGACGGCCGCCAGGTGCCCATCGGCACCTTGCGCTTCGAGCCGCGTGCTGACGGTGCGCTTGCTTTCACCCTCGACATCGATCGCTCGGTCATGCAGGACCATTTCCTGTCGATGCGCGAGTTCAAGTGTGCCGAGGGCGACACCGAGCTCCTGTGCCATGTTCCCTATCCCTACGCCCAGCCCTCGGTCGTTCGCGGTGGGGACTACCGCTGGCTGGAACACGCGCTGCTGTTCCTCTACAAGCAGCCGCGCGATTTCGGCGCCAAGCTGCGCAATGGCCTCTATTTCCGACTCGAGCCCGGTGGCCGGGGCCTGGTCGGTACGCCGCAGGCGATCGATCTCACGGTCATCGGTGTGCCGCCCGACGACCTCTCGGTGCCGCCTTACGCGCCGGCGCTGCGTGACGAGATCGCCGAGGGCTCGCGCTGGGTGACGCGCCTGACGATCGAGTGAACCACCGGAGCCTCCTGGGCGCCGTTCGTCGCCTGGTACGGCCGAGTGCATGCGTGGCGGCAAGGCGCCGGGCGCGTTGAGTCGCCGTCGATCCGATCGCCCCCGCCGATGCTTCCCCCATCGGAGGGTGCTCCTCCGGTGGATGCGTTGCGCAGCCACTTCGATGAAGCTACGGAGCGCGGGATCACGGCGCCCGGCAGGAGACGACGATGCACTTCGAAGAACGCGACGAGGCCGGCTTCCGGATCTACGCCGGGGCGATGGAGACCCCGAGCGGCTACACGGCCGCGGTGGCGGTGCGACACCTGGCCGGTCCGCAGCCCTTGGCCGTGGTGTACCGCGACGAGGCGATGGCCGGTGGCTACGCCTGGTTCCAACCCGGCGACGCACTGCAGTACGCGATCGCCAATGCAATGAAGTGGGTCCGCCGGCAAAGCCGCGAACGGCTGGTGCTCGCCGATTGACGAAGCCCCCGGACGGCGGCGGCCTTCTCGCCGGCCGTCGCGGCGCGCCGGCGCTTGTGGTCAGATCGCGCCATGCCCGCTGTCCTCGCCGCCCTTCGACCTCCCGTCCGACATCCATGGCTGCAAGTGCGACGCCGCATCGGCCCCCCGTCACAGCGAAGTGATCTGGCGTGCCCGCGGCGCGCGTTGCGGTCCTGCCGATGCGAGGCGCCGCTCTGCCCCCCGTTCGGCAACGACGGCCGTGTGGCCGGGCCCGGCTGCAAGCCCGATCCGCGCTGCGCTGACCGGGGGATCGGCCTGTGAGCGCGGTGGTCGTCTATGGCATCGCCAACTGCGACACAGTCAAGAAGGCGCGCCGTTGGCTGGATGCACACGGCGTCGAGCATCGCTTCCATGACCTGCGTCGCGACGGGGCGCCCGCATCGCTGGTCGCCGGCTGGCTTGCCGCTGTTCCGGCGCAGACGCTGTTGAACCGCCAGAGCGCGACCTGGCGCGCGCTCGGCGAAGCCGACCGGGCCATGGCGGAGACCCCGGAGGGCGCGGTGCAGCTGCTGTGCGCGCACCCGACCCTGATCCGGCGGCCGGTGGTGGACGGGCCGGGTGGATTGACCGTCGGCTTCGCCCCGGAGCGCTTCACCGTCCATCGCCCGGCCTGAGCGCCGCGGAGGTGCAAAAAGCCCACTGATGGTGCCTTGCGCACCAATAGGCGGCTGACCAGGCAGGCCTGAGAGGCCATGGGCTGGCAGCGCCGGGCGGCTTCCCAGTGCCGCCACGGCATCCAACTTGCTATTTCGGTGCGTTTGCCGGGCGCCAATGGTGCGCATGTCGCCCGTTCGGTGCGTTGCGCACATCGGCTGGAGAAGACATGGATCAGGTCAGGCAGGGCACAGACGCGTTGTTCATCTTGCTCGGCGCCATCATGGTGCTGGCGATGCACGCGGGCTTCGCGTTTCTCGAACTCGGCACAGTCCGGCAGAAGAACCAGGTCAATGCCCTGGTCAAGATCCTGGTGGACTTTGCGGTCTCGACGGTCGTGTACTTCTTTGTCGGCTACACGGTCGCCTATGGCGTCGATTTCTACAGCGGTGCCGGCGTGCTGGCCGACAGGAACGGCTACGAGCTCGTCAAGTTCTTCTTCCTGCTGACCTTTGCCGCGGCGATTCCCGCGATCGTCTCGGGCGGGATCGCCGAGCGGGCCCGCTTCGGCCCGCAGCTGATCGCGACGGCGGTGATCGTCGGTCTGGTCTACCCGCTCTTCGAGGGGGCGGTCTGGGGCGGCCGCTTCGGCCTGCAGGCCTGGATCGAGGCGAGGACCGGTGCAGCCTTCCACGACTTCGCCGGCAGCGTGGTGGTCCACGCGGTCGGTGGCTGGATCGGACTGGCCGCGGTGCTGCTGCTCGGGCCGCGCAGCAACCGCTACCGCAAGGACGGCGCGATCAGCGCCCACCCGCCTTCGAGCATCCCCTTCCTCTCGCTCGGGGCCTGGATCCTCGCGGTCGGGTGGTTTGGCTTCAACGTGATGAGCGCGCAGACCATCGACAAGATCTCCGGCCTGGTGGCGGTCAACTCGCTGATGGCGATGGCCGGCGGCACGCTGGCGGCGGTGCTGATGGGGCGCAACGATCCGGGCTTCGCCTACAACGGCCCGCTGGCCGGGCTGGTAGCGGTGTGCGCTGGCTCCGACGTGATGCACCCGGCCGGCGCGCTGGTGGTGGGCGGCATCGCCGGCGCGATCTTCGTCTTCATGTTCACGCTGACGCAGAACCGCTGGAAGATCGACGACGTGCTCGGCGTCTGGCCGCTGCACGGCCTGTGCGGCGCCTGGGGCGGCATCGCCTGCGGGATCTTCGGCAGCACGGCCCTCGGTGGTCTCGGGGGCGTCAGCTTCGCGGCGCAGCTGCTCGGCACGCTGGCCGGCATGCTGTGGGCGCTGCTCGGCGGCCTGGCGGTCTATGGTGGCATCCGCGCGATCACCAGCCTGCGGCTCACGCAGGAAGAGGAGCACAACGGCGCCGACCTGTCGATCCACCGCATCGGCGCGACACCGGACCGCGAGGTCAGCTGGTAAGCGCCGGGCGCTCCAAGACAAAGGCCGCGGCCCCTGACGGGACCGCGGCCTTCTTGCTGGAGCCTGCGAGGATCAGGCGGCCAGCAGCTGGCGCAGCACGAAGGGCAGGATGCCGCCGTGCTTGTAGTAGTCGACCTCGATCGGCGTGTCGATGCGCAGCGTCAGCTTGACCTTCTTCTTCGAACCGTCGGCCTTGGTGATGACCAGCGTCGCGTCGCTCTGCGGCTTGATCTCGGCGCCGAGTTCGATGTCGATCTGCTCGTTGCCGGTCAGGCCCAGGCTTTCCCACGAGTCACCGGCCTTGAACTGCAGCGGCAGCACGCCCATGCCGACCAGGTTCGAGCGGTGGATGCGCTCGAAGCTCTTCGCAACCACGGCCTTGATGCCCAGCAGCTGCGTGCCCTTGGCGGCCCAGTCGCGCGACGAGCCGGTGCCGTACTCTTCGCCACCGAAGATCACGGTCGGCACGCCGGCGTCGATGTACTTCATCGCCGCGTCGTAAATCGCCAGCTTCTCGCCGCTCGGCTGGTACAGCGTATAGCCGCCTTCCTCGCGCGAGCCATCGGCCTTGGCCGGCAGCATCAGGTTCTTGATGCGCACGTTGGCGAAGGTGCCACGCATCATCACCTCGTGGTTGCCGCGGCGCGAGCCGTAGCTGTTGAAGTCGGCCT
>CAYOXW010000099.1:0-9908 GCA_964408005.1 uncultured Methylibium sp. | reverse complement strand
GGTGCTCGAGAACCTGCACGAGCAGTACCTGCTGCCGCCGCTGCACGCCGGCTGGGCGGTGCGGCGCAAGAGCCTGCACTTCCAGGCCTACGAGGAGGTGGCCAAGAAGTTCGCCAAGCTGCTGGGCATGGATCCCTGGCTGATCAACCCGATGTTCGCCAAGTGCGGCAAGGTCAACTTCATGGACGGTACCGGCCAGGAGTGCGTGCAGAGCCACGCCGACGCGCTGCTCGGCAAGATCCGCCGCAAGTACAAGGAATACGGCATCAACGAGAAGCCCTTCGTGATCGTCAAGGCCGACGCCGGCACCTACGGCATGGGCATCATGACGGTGCGCGACGCGAAGGACCTCGACGAGCTGAACCGCCGCACGCGCAACAAGATGAGCACCATCAAGGACGGCCAGGAGGTCTCCGAGGTCATCATCCAGGAGGGCGTGCCGACCTACGAGCGCATGAACGACGCGGTCGCCGAGCCGGTGGTCTACATGATCGACCGCTATGTCGTCGGCGGCTTCTACCGCGTGCATGCCGAGCGTGGCATCGACGAGAACCTCAACTCGCCCGGCGCCAGCTTCGTGCCGCTGGCCTTCGCTGAGCACCACCAGCTGCCCAAGCCCGGCGAGAAGCCCGGCGCCAGCGCACCGAACCGCTTCTACATGTACGGCGTGATCGGGCGCCTCGCGATGCTGGGCGCGAGCTACGAGCTCGAGGCGACCGACCCCGACGCCGAGGTCTATGAGTGAGCAACGAGCCCGCGGCCCGCGGGCTCGTTGCTGCGTCGCAACAAAATAGAGCGCCGGCTCGAAACGGCGGGCGTACGATCGCGCTCCCGTCCCACGGCGGCCGTCCCTCGTGCAGTCCACCCCCTCGAAACCGCCGACCGGCGCCGCATTGGCGGCTCTGACCCTCGGTGCCGTCGGCGTCGTCTATGGCGACATCGGCACCAGTCCGCTGTACGCCTTCAAGGAGGTGTTCGCGCACGGGCGCATCGCGCTGACACCCGAGAACATCCACGGCATCCTGTCGCTGATGTTCTGGACGATGACCGTCATCGTCTCGCTGAAGTACGTGCTGCTGATCCTGCGCGCCGACAACCATGGCGAGGGCGGCCTGATCGCGATGCTGGCACTGGCCTCGAGCGCGGTGCACGACAAGCCGGTGCTGCGGCGCCGGCTGCTGGTGCTGGGCATCTTCGGTACCGCGATCTTCTTCGGCGACGGGGTCATCACGCCGGCGATCTCGGTGCTGTCGGCGGTCGAGGGCCTGGAGGTCGCGGCGCCCGGCCTGCACCCCTACATCGTGCCGGTCACGCTGCTGGTGCTGACGGTGCTGTTCGCGGCGCAGCGCTTCGGCACCGGCGGCATCGGGCGTTTCTTCGGGCCGGTCACGGCGCTGTGGTTCGGCGTGCTGGCGCTGCTGGGCGTGTTGCACATCGGGCAGAACCCGGCGGTGCTGGTGGCGCTGAGCCCGCACCATGCGCTGCGTTTCCTGATCGAGCACCCGGGCACGAGCTTCGTCGCGCTCGGCGCGATCGTGCTGTGCGTCACCGGCGCCGAGGCGTTGTATGCGGACATGGGCCACTTCGGCAAGCGGCCGATCCGGCTGGCCTGGTTCGGCCTGGTGTGGCCGGCGCTGACGCTGAACTACTTCGGCCAGGGCGCGCTGCTGCTCGCGCAGCCGGACGCGGTCAAGAACCCGTTCTACGAGATGGCGCCGGCCTGGGCGCTGTTCCCGCTGATCGGGCTGGCGACGCTGGCCACGGTGATCGCCTCGCAGGCGCTGATCACGGCGGCCTTCTCGGTCACCAAGCAGGCGATCCAGCTCGGCTACTTTCCCCGCCTGCGGCTGACCCACACCTCGGTCAAGGCGACCGGCCAGATCTACGTGCCCTTCGTGAACTGGGGGCTGTATGTGTGCATCGTGCTCGCGGTGGTGATCTTCGGCTCCTCGAGCAAGCTCGCGTCGGCCTACGGGCTGGCGGTGACGATCGACATGCTGATCACGACGACGATGACTTTCTTCGTGATCCGCTACGGCTGGAAGTACCCCTGGGCGCTGTGCATCGCGGCGACCGGCTCCTTCTTCGTGGTCGACGCGATGTTCTTCGCGGCCAACTTCGTCAAGATCATCGACGGCGGCTGGTTCCCGCTGCTCATCGGCGCGGCGATGTTCACGCTGATGATGACCTGGAAGCAGGGCCGCGGGCTGATGAGCGAGCGGCTGCGCGACGACGCGATCGACCTGACGAGCTTCCTCGACGCCGTGTTCGTGAGCCCGCCGACGCGCGTGGCCGGCACCGCGGTGTTCCTGTCGGCCGAGGCGGGCAGCACGCCCAACGCGCTGATGCACAACCTCAAGCACAACAAGGTGCTGCACGAGCAGAACCTGTTCGTCACCGTCAGGCACCACGAGGTGCCGTGGATCCCGTTCAGCGAGCGCGTCGAGGTCGAGTCGCTGGGGCACGACTGCTGGCAGGTCACGCTGCACTTCGGCTTCAAGAACGAGCCCGACGTGCCCGAGGCGCTGGCGCTGATCGCGGGGCGCGGCGTGGTGCTCGACGACATGGAAACCAGCTACTTCCTCAGCCGCGACATCGTGATCCCGACCATCGGCGGCGGCATGGCGCTGTGGCGCGAGAAGCTGTTCGCCAGCATGCACCGCAACGCCGCCGCGGTGGCCGACTTCCTGAACCTGCCGACCAACCGGGTGGTCGAGCTCGGCTCCAAGGTCGAGATCTGAGCCGGGGTGCTGCGCCGGGGCGGCGCTTGCGGCACCATCGGGGCTTCGTGACCCGCCACCGGAGCCCGCGATGGATGCCCTGAGCCTCGCCGCGACCTCCCATGGGCGGCCCGGACAGACGTTTGAACTCGACGCCGGCGTGCTGCGCGCCGGACGCTATGGGCCCGACGACGCGACCTGCTGGGTCGCACGGCGCGGCTGACAAGGACCTCCGATGCGCCTGCTGTTCGTGGCCGATCCGCTGGACGGCTTCAAGACCTACAAAGACTCGACCTTCGCGATGATGCGCGCGGCCGCGGCGCGCGGCCACGTGCTGCTCGCCTGCGAGCCCAAGGACATCGGCTGGCGCCGCGGCGGCGTCGTGACCGCGCAGGCGCGCACGCTCGCGCTGACCGGCGCGACCGACGACTGGTACTGCGCCGACGCGTCGGCGCCGGTCGCGCTGAAGGACGTCGATGCGGTGCTGATGCGCAAGGACCCGCCCTTCGACAGCGAGTACTTCTACGCCACCCACCTGCTCGAGCAGGCCGAGCGCGAGGGCGCGCGCGTCTTCAACAGCCCGCGCGCGCTGCGCGACCACCCGGAAAAGCTCGCGATCCTCGAGTTCCCGCAGTACATCGCACCGACGCTGGTGACACGCGACGCGACCGAGATCCGCGCCTTCCATGCCGAGCACGGCGACATCATCCTCAAGCCGCTCGATGGCATGGGCGGCATGGGCATCTTCCGCGTCGGTGCCGACGGGCTGAACCTCGGCAGCATCACCGAGACGCTGAACCGCCACGGCGCGACGACGATCATGGTGCAGCGCTTCCTGCCTGAGATCGTGCAGGGCGACAAGCGCATCCTGCTGATCGGCGGCGAGCCGCTGCCCTATGCACTGGCGCGCATCCCGCAGGGCAGCGAGGTGCGCGGCAACCTCGCCGCCGGCGGCAAGGGCGTGGCGCAGCCGCTGTCGAGGCGCGACCGCGAGATCGCCGAGGGCCTGGCCCCGATCCTCGCCGCGCGCGGCCTGCTACTGGTCGGCCTGGACGTGATCGGCGAGTGCCTGACCGAGATCAACGTCACCAGCCCGACCGGCTTCCAGGAAATCGCCCAGCAGACCGGCTTCGACGTCGCGGCCCGCTACGTCGACGCGCTGGAGGCGGCGCTGCGCCGCTGAGGCCGGCGCAGGAGGCGTGGCCGGCGGGGCCGGGGCGCGGGACAATCCGCGCCCCGACCCGATTCCCCGCCATGGCCCTGCTCACGCTCTCGAACCTCCAACTCGCCTACGGCCACGCCGCGCTGCTCGACCACGCCGACTTCGCGCTCGAGGCTGGCGAGCGCGTCGGCCTGATCGGCCGCAACGGCACCGGCAAGTCCTCGCTGCTGAAGATCGTCGCCGGTCTCGAGCAGCCCGACGACGGCGAGCGGCGGCTGCAGCAGGGCCTGCGGGTCGCGCTGGTGGCCCAGGAGCCGGCCCTCGACGGCGAGGCCCTGGTGTTCGATGCGGTCGCCGAGGGCGTCGCCGAGGCCCGCGCGCTGCGCGAGCGCTACGAGGCCCACCAGCCGGGCGACGACCTCGACGCGCTGCAGAATCGCCTCGAGGCGCTCGGCGGCTGGACCTGGGAGCAGCGCGTCACCGAGACGATCGAGCGGCTGCGCCTGCCGGCCGACGCGCGCGTCGGCGCGCTCTCGGGCGGCACGAAGAAGCGCGTCGCGCTGGCGCAGGCGCTGGTCGCCGCGCCCGACGTGCTGCTGCTCGACGAGCCGACCAACCACCTGGACCTCGATGCGATCCGCTGGCTCGAGGAGCTGCTGATCGAGCGCCGCGGCGCGCTGCTGCTGATCACCCACGACCGTGCCTTCCTCGACGCGGTGGCCACGCGCATCGTCGAGCTCGACCGCGGCGTGCTGCGCAGCTACCCGGGCAATTTCGCCGCCTACGAGAGCGCGAAGGCGCGCGAGCTGGCCGACGAGGCGCTCGCCAACGCGCGCGCCGACAAGCTGCTGGCGCAGGAGGAGGTCTGGGTGCGCCAGGGGGTCGAGGCGCGGCGTACGCGCAGCGTCGCGCGCATCAAGCGCCTCGCGGCGCTGCGGGCGACCCGCGTGGCGCGCCGCGACGCGGTCGGTCGGGTCGCGCTCGAGGTCGACCCCGGCGCGCGCAGCGGCAAGATCGTCGCCGAGCTCGAGGGCGTGTCCAAGTCCTATGGCGAGCGGGCGGTGGTGCGCGACTTCAGCGCCACCATCCTGCGCGGCGACAAGGTCGGCCTGATCGGGCCGAACGGCGCGGGCAAGACCACGCTGCTCAAGCTGATCCTCGGCCAGCTCGCGCCGGACCGCGGCACGGTGCGCACCGGCAGCAAGCTGCAGGTGGCCTACTTCGACCAGATGCGCGAGGCGCTCGACCCGGCCGCGACGCTGGCCGACACGATCAGCCCCGGCAGCGAGTGGATCGAGATCGCCGGCCAGCGCAAGCATGTGATGAGCTACCTCGGCGACTTCCTGTTCGCGCCGGTGCGGGCCAACTCGCCGGTCTCGAGCCTGTCCGGCGGCGAGCGCAACCGGCTGCTGCTCGCGCGCCTGTTCGCGAAGCCGGCCAATGTGCTGGTGCTCGACGAGCCGACCAACGACCTCGACATCGACACGCTCGAGCTGCTCGAGGAATTGCTCGCCAACTACGCTGGCACGGTCTTCCTGGTTAGCCACGACCGGCGCTTCGTCGACAACGTCGTCACCAGCACGCTGGTCGCCGAGGGCGAGGGCCGCTGGCGCGAGTACGAGGGGGGCGTCGAGGACTGGCTGCTGCAGTCGGCGCGCAGCCGCGCGGCCACGGCGTCCGCCGCCCCGAAGGTCGCGCCCGCGCCGCCGGCCGCCGCCCCGGCGGCCAAGCGCGCCAAGCTCAGCTTCAAGGAGCAGCGCGAGCTCGACGAGCTGCCGGCGCGCATCGAGGCGCTCGAGGTCGAGCAGCGCATGCTCGGCGAGCGCCTTGCCGATGCGGCCCTGTACACCGAGACGCCGCAGCAGGTCGCCACGGTGCAGGCGCGCTATGCGCAGATCGAGGACGAGCTGATGGCCGCGCTGGAGCGCTGGGAGGCGCTGGGCAGCCGCTGAGCTCCTCCTGCGGAGGAGCGTCGGCTCACCAGTTGCTCAGGGTGCTGAACCAGGAGTCGCCGGACGCGCCCGGGTGGGTGCGGCTGACGATCAGGCCGGCCTGCAGATACAGGCCGTTGAGCAGGCGCGCGGCGCGCTCGGCATCGAAGCCCGGCCAGGCGGCCAGCGCCTTCAGCGACATCGCCTCCTGACGCAGCCGGTTCATGGCCCCGCCGAGCGCGCCGATCAGCGGCACCGGCACCTCCAGGTCGGGGGCGATGCGGTAGACCGCCGGGCCGGCGATCTCCGGCAGCAGCTCGGCGCGCGTGCCGTGCAGCGCCAGGTGCCACAACAGCGGGCCGAGCGGGTGGCACAGGGCCGCCGGCGCGACCATCTCGCCCGGCGCCCCGGCTGGCGAGCGCAGCAGCGCGCGCTCGACCTGCAGCAGCCGCACGCTGTCGAAGCGGGTCGCGTATAGGGCCTCGAGCGACAGCGGCGTGTGGAACAGCCGGTCGCGCGGAAACACCGTCAGCGGCAGCACATGGCCGTCGCGGTCCAGGTGCAGCGAGATGTCCTGCGGGTGCCGCAGGCAGGCCGCCAGCACCTCCAGCACCTCGGCGCGCTGGTCCGCCTTCTCGAAGCGTTGCAGGTCGGCCAGCAGCGAGGGGCTGAGCTGGTTGTAGCGCGAGGCCTCGCCGCCCATCTCGAGCGCGCGGCGGAAGGCGCTGACGCGCCAGAGTTCCGGCTCGCCGAAGGGGATGGTCGGTTCGTCCATGTTGTAACCGGGACTGTAGAGGCCTTGGGCCCGGCTGACCACCCACCCGGGCTTTCGGCCCCCCGGCTTCGAGGGCCGGGCTCCGGCCCGGTGTAAATTGGCGCGTACCGGCTCCGCCGCCCCGCTCGACCGACCCGCGCCCACCTTGCCGATGATCGACCTGCCGCGCGTGCTGCTGCTCACCCCGGGCGGCGCCGAACAGCTCGACAAGGCGCGCGAGTTGTTCCGCGAATACGCCGCCTCGCTCGCGATCGACCTGGGTTTCCAGGACTTCGACGCCGAGCTCGCCGGCCTGCCCGGCGACTACGCCAGCCCCGGCGGCATCCTGCTGCTGGCCTGGTGCGACGGCGCGCTGGCCGGCTGCGGCGCGCTGCGGCCGGCGCCGGAGATCGACGAGCCCAACGCCTGCGAGATGAAGCGCCTGTACGTGCGCCGGGCGTTCCGCCGCTTCGGCCTGGGTCGGCAGCTCGCCGAGGCGCTGCTCGACCACGGCCGCAGCCGTGGGTACTCGGCGATGTACCTCGACACGCTCGACGACATGGAGGCCGCGCGCGAGCTCTACGCGACGCTCGGCTTCGAGGACGTTGCGCCGTACTACTTCAATCCCGTTCCTGGCGCACACTACCTGCGTGTGGCGCTGGATGGCACCGGGTCGCGCTACTGAGGCCGCAAGCGAGGAGACGCGCATGAATGCCTTCAAGCAACTGCTGCAGCAACGGCTGCGGGGTGGGGGTGCACCGGGCCATGGTCACCAGCGCGTGCCGCTGGGCACCTGGGTGATGTCGGCCAGCCCGCTGGTGGTCGAGGCGGTCGGCTGTGCCGGCTTCGACTGGGTCGTGATCGACATGGAGCATTCGCCGGTCGAGATCGGCGGCGTCGCCCAGATGCTGCAGGCGCTGGGCACGACCAAGGCGGCGCCGATCGTGCGGGTGCCCTGGAACGATACGGTCGTGATCAAGCGCGTGCTCGATGCTGGTGCGCAGACGGTCATCGTGCCCTTCGTGCAGGACGCTGCCGAGGCGCGCCGCGCGGCGGCGGCGTTGCGTTATCCGCCGCGCGGCGTGCGCGGCGTGGTCGGCACGAGCCGCGCGAACCGCTTCGGCACCCAGCGTGTCAGCCTCGAGGCGGCCAACGAGGGCGTGGCGCTGATCGTGCAGCTCGAGAGCCCGCGTGCGCTGGACGCGCTCGAGGACATCGCCGCGGTCGACGGGGTCGACGCCTTGTTCGTCGGTCCGGCCGATCTGTCGGCCGGCATGGGCCTGGGCGGTGATCCTGCGCATCCGGACGTGATGAAGGCGCTGGTCGGGGCGGCCGCGCGTGCGCAGGCGCTCGGCAAGCCGATCGGGACATTGGCCGGCACGCCCGAAGTCGCCGCGCAGGTGCGTGCGGCGGGCTACGATTTCGTCGGCATCGGCACCGACCTGGGCTGGCTGGTGCGCTCGGCCCAGGCCTCGCTGACGGCCTTGCGCAGCGGCGATGCGCCGCTGGTGCACACCCTCAGCGGCGGCACGCACTCCTACTAGGTCTGAGTGGCGGCGGCGCTGACAGCCGCTCAAATCGGTCGGCGATCTCATAAAGAGCGCGGGTTACCACGTATACTCCCAGGGCTTTGCTGGTTGAACCCGCCCTGCCCATGCCCAACCGCCCTGCCGTCAGTGGCCGAGCCGAGGGGCCGGCAGATACAGAGGTCGATGAGGCGCCGATCAGGCGCCTGTCCCGCGACGAAGCGCGGGCCCTGATCCGGGCCCAGCCGTCGATATCTCCGTGGCGCGTGGTGGCCGTGCAGGCTTGTACCGGACTGCTGTGCGGCGCCCTCATCGGGACGCTCTTCGGCGGCTCGGCGGGCTGGTCCGCGCTGTACGGCGCGGCCGCCGCGGTCCTGCCGAATGCCCTGCTGGCGCGCGGCCTGACCAGAGGGACGGGGCATCCGGTGGCTGCGGCCGCGGGTTTCCTGTTCTGGGAAATGTTGAAGATCGGCGTGGCGATCGCGATGCTCTTGATCGCCGCGCGGGTGGTGCCGCAGCTCAACTGGCCGGCCTTGCTGGTCACGATGGCGGTGTGCATGAAGGTGAACTGGTTCGCGCTGTTGTGGCGCGGCCGCTGACGGACGACAGGATCGAGACGACAACATGGCAGCTGAAAGCCACGCCCCGACCGCCGGTGAATACATCGTTCACCACCTGACCCATCTGCAGAACACCAAGCCGAACGGTCCGTTCGACCTGTCGGTGTTCAATTTCGACTCGATCGTGATCGGCGTGCTGCTGGGCCTGCTCGGCTGCTGGCTGCTGTGGCGCGCCGCGCGCAAGGCGACCTCGGGCGTGCCGGGGCGCTTCCAGGCCGCCGTCGAGATCCTGGTCGAGATGGTCGACGCCCAGGCCAAGGGCATCGTCCACAACGCCGAGAGCCGCAAGCTGGTCGCGCCGCTGGCGCTGACGGTGTTCGTCTGGATCTTCCTGATGAACGCGATGGACCTGCTGCCGCTGGACCTGCTGCCCAAGCTCTGGGAAGGCGTCTACGGTGCCGCCGGCCACGATCCGCACCACGCCTACCTGCGCGTCGTGCCGACCGCCGACCTGTCGATGACGATGGGCCTGTCGGTCAGCGTGCTGCTGATCTGCATCTTCTACAACATCAAGATCAAGGGCGCGGGCGGCTGGGTGCACGAGCTGTTCACCGCACCCTTCGGCGCGCACCCGCTGCTGTGGCCGTTCAACTTCCTGATGCAGGTCATCGAGTTCGTCGCCAAGACGGTCTCGCACGGCATGCGTCTGTTCGGCAACATGTACGCCGGCGAGCTGATCTTCATGCTGATCGCGCTGCTCGGCGGCGCCTGGAGCCTGAGCGCCACCGGCCTCGGCCTGGCGCTGCTGCACATCATCGCCGGCAGCGCCTGGGCCATCTTCCACATCCTGATCATCACGCTGCAGGCCTTCGTGTTCATGATGCTGACGCTCGTCTATGTCGGCCAGGCGCACGACGCCCACTGATCCGCTTTTCACCGCAGTTCCGTCGATCAGCGAGCCCCGGTCGACGATCACTTTTCCTCTCGACAACTCACCTCTCGCACTAGGAGTCATCATGGAAGTCATCAGCTTTGTTGCCCTCGCCGCCGGCCTGATCATCGGTCTGGGCGCCATCGGTGCCTGTATCGGCATCGGCATCATGGGCAGCAAGTACCTCGAGTCGGCCGCGCGCCAGCCCGAGCTGATGGGCGAACTGCAGACCAAGATGTTCCTGCTGGCCGGCCTGATCGACGCGGCCTTCATCATCGGCACCGGTATCGCGCTGTGGTTCGCCACCGCCAACCCGTTCCTGGC
>CAYOXW010000098.1:0-10071 GCA_964408005.1 uncultured Methylibium sp. | reverse complement strand
GACCACCCCGCCACCATGACCGCCCCCCGCATCCACTCGCTCCTCGTCGCCAACCGTTCTGAGATCGCCATCCGCGTGATGCGCGCCGCCTCGGAGCTGCACATCCGCACGGTCGGCATCTATTCACGCGAGGATCGGCTGGCGCTGCACCGCTTCAAGGCGGACGAGAGCTACCTGGTCGGCGAGGGCAAGCCGCCGCTGGCCGCCTACCTGGACATCGACGACATCCTGCGCATCGCGCGCCATGCCAAGGTCGACGCAGTCCACCCCGGCTACGGCTTCCTGTCCGAGAACCCGGACTTCGCGCAGGCGGTGATCGATGCCGGCCTGGTCTGGATCGGTCCGAGCCCGGCGGTGATGCGCACGCTGGGCAACAAGGTCGCCGCGCGCCATGCCGCGCTGGCCGCCGGCGTGCCGGTGATGCCGGCCACCCCGCCGCTGCCGGCGGACCTGGCCGAGTGCCACCGCCTCGCCTCCGAGGTCGGCTACCCGGTGATGCTGAAGGCGAGCTGGGGCGGCGGCGGGCGCGGCATGCGCGTGGTCGCGCAGGAGTCGGACCTCGAGCCCTCGCTGACGGCCTCGCGGCGCGAGGCGCTGGCGGCCTTCGGCAACGACGAGGTCTATTTCGAGAAGCTGGTGCAGCGCGCCCGCCACGTGGAGGTGCAGATCCTCGGCGACCAGCACGGCGGCCTGGTGCACCTGTTCGAGCGCGACTGCACGGTGCAGCGGCGCAACCAGAAGGTCGTCGAGCGCGCGCCGGCGCCCTACCTGTCGAGCGAGTCGCGCGAGGCGCTGTGCGACAGCGCGCTGCGGCTGATGCGCTCGGTCGGCTACACGCATGCGGGCACGGTCGAGTTCCTGATGGACGCCGACACGCAGCAGTTCTATTTCATCGAGGTCAACCCGCGCATCCAGGTCGAGCACACCGTGACCGAGCAGGTCACCGGCGTGGACATCGTCAAGGCCCAGATCCGCATCAGCGAAGGCGCTCACATCGGCCTGACCGAGGACGAGCGCTCGGCCAGCGGCAAGCTGACGCGCCGCGCCACCGGCGTGCCGCCGCAGCCGGAGATCCGGCTCAACGGCCATGCGCTGCAGTGCCGCATCACCACCGAGGACCCGGAGAAGGGCTTCCTGCCCGACTACGGCAAGCTCACCGCCTACCGCAGCGCGGCCGGCTTCGGCGTGCGCCTGGACGCCGGCACCGCCTACAGCGGCGCCGTCATCACGCCCTTCTACGACTCCCTGCTCGTCAAGGTGACGACCTGGGCGCCGACCGCCACCGAGACGGTGGCGCGCATGGACCGCGCGCTGCGCGAGTTCCGCATCCGCGGCGTCGCCTCGAACCTGCAGTTCCTCGAGAACGTCATCAACCACCCGGCCTTCGCCGCCGGCTCGCTGACGACCAAGTTCATCGACGAGACGCCGGAGCTGCTGCGCTTCGCCAGCCGCCGCGACCGCGCCACCAAGCTGCTGCGCTACGTGGCCGAGACCAGCGTGCACGGCCACCCCGAGATGGCCGGGCGCCAGCTGCCCAAGCTGCCGCTGCCGCGGCCGGTGCTGCCCAGGATCGACCCGGCCGCGCCGGTGCCGCCCGGCACGCGCGACCGCCTGCGCGAGCTCGGGCCGCAGGGCTTCGCGAAGTGGATGCTCGATCAGAAGCAGGTGCTGCTGACCGACACCTCGATGCGCGACGCGCACCAGTCGCTGCTGGCGACGCGCATGCGCACCGCCGACATGCTGCCGATCGCGCCCTACTACGCGCAGTCGCTCAGCGGCCTGTTCTCGCTGGAATGCTGGGGCGGCGCGACCTTCGACGTCGCGCTGCGCTTCCTCAAGGAAGACCCCTGGCAGCGCCTGGAGCAGCTGCGCCAGCGCGTCCCGAACGTGCTGTTCCAGATGCTGCTGCGCGGCTCGAACGCGGTGGGCTACACGAACTACCCGGACAACGTGGTGCGCTACTTCGTCAAGCAGGCCGCCGCGAAGGGCGTCGACCTGTTCCGCGTGTTCGACTCGCTGAACTGGGTCGACAACATGCGCGTGTCGATCGACGCGGTGCTCGAGGCCGGCGGGCTGTGCGAAGGCGCGATCTGCTACACCGGCGACCTGTTCGACGCGAGCCGCCCGAAGTACGACCTGAAGTACTACGTGGGCATCGCCAAGCAGCTGCAGGCCGCCGGCGTGCACGTGCTCGGCATCAAGGACATGGCGGGCGTCTGCCGGCCCCGCGCGGCGTCGGAGCTGGTGCGTGCGCTCAAGGACGCCACCGGCATGCCGGTGCACTTCCACACCCATGACACCAGCGGCGCGGCGGCGGCCTCGGTGCTGGCGGCGATCGACGCCGGCTGCGACGCGGTCGACGGCGCGCTCGACGCGCTCAGCGGCCTGACCTCGCAGCCCAACCTCTCGAGCATCGCCGCGGCGCTCGCCGGCACCGAGCGCGACCCGGGCGTGTCGCTGAAGGCCCTGCACGAGGCCTCGATGTACTGGGAAGGCGTGCGGCGCTTCTACGCCCCCTTCGAGAGCGAGATCCGCTCCGGCACCGCCGACGTCTACCACCACGAGATGCCCGGCGGGCAGTACACCAACCTGCGCGAGCAGGCCCGCTCGATGGGGCTGGAGCACCGCTGGACCGATGTGTCGCGCGCCTATGCGGACGTCAACAAGCTGTTCGGCGACATCGTCAAGGTGACGCCGACCTCGAAGGTCGTCGGCGACATGGCGCTGATGATGGTCGCCAACGAGCTGACCGTGGAGCAGGTGGCCGACCCGCAGCGCGACGTGGCCTTCCCCGAGTCGGTGGTGTCGCTGTTCAAGGGCGAGCTGGGCTTCCCGCCGGATGGCTTCCCGGCGGCGATCTCGCGCAAGGTGCTCAAGGCCGAGCCGCCGGCGCCCTACCGCCCCGGCGAACGCCTCGCCGCGCTGGACCTGGAGGCCGCGCATGCGAAGGCCGAGCGCGAGTGCGGCGTGAAGCTCGACGACGCGCAGTTCGCCTCCTACCTGATGTACCCGAAGGTCACGACCGAGTTCTTCGAGCACCGCCGCCGCTACGGCGACACCGCGCCGCTGCCGACGCCGATCTACTTCTACGGCATGCAGGTCCATGACGAACTGACGGTGGACATCGACTCGGGCAAGACCCTGGTCGTGACGCTGCAGTCGGTGCAGGCGACCTCCGGCGGCGACGAGCAGCGGCTGCAGTTCGAGCTCAACGGCCAGCCCCGCACCATCCAGGTCGAGGAGCGCCGCGACGCCGCGGGCACGCAGGCCAAGTCGTCGGCGCGGCGCCAGGTGGCCGAGCCCGACAACCCGCTGCACATCGCCGCGCCGATGCCCGGCGCGGTGGTGTCGATCGCGGTCAAGCCGGGCCAGCGCGTCGCCGCCGGCAGCCAGCTGCTGGCGCTCGAGGCCATGAAGATGGAGATGAACATGACCGCCGAGCGCGACTGCGTGATCGAGCGCGTGCTCGTGACCCCGGGCGCCCGCGTGCAGGCCAAGGACCTGCTGATCGTGCTGGCCAAGGATGGGGCGGCCTGAGGGGGCCGGAGGCCCCTCCCCCCTGAAACGCTGCCCGCGCCGGGAGGCGCGGGCAGCGTCCTCGAATAGCCCTGGCCAGGATGAGGATAATCCGCCCTGCGAGAAGCCCAAGGAAGTGCAGGGTGAAGTGAAGTACACCGAAACGATCGACCGCAGCGCCGAGCTCTTGCGCTTGGCCATTCCGCTGATGTCTCGCCAGGCCGCCGCCTTGCATCCGGTGAGCTACGCCGTCTGGTACGAGTACGTCGCGCACACCAACAAGCCCCTGAAGGAGGCCGTGGACGAGGCGCTGCGGCTCCACGGCCGGCTCGACGAGGCCAAGACCTACGCCATCCACCGGCAGCACGTGGCCGACGTGAACCCGGAAACCGCCGAGCGCGTGGCCAGCGGCTTCGATCGCATCCTCTCCGACATGGCCGCCTCCGCGACGCGGGTGGGCGACCAGACCCTGCAGTACGCGCGCGCGCTGGATGTGTTGCGCGACGGCTTGTCCGAGGAGGTCAGCGAGGCCGTCGAGGAGATCCTGGACCACACGACCGCGATGACCCAGGTGGTGCAGGTGCTCCAGCGCCAGCTGGAGGAGAGCCACCGCGAGATCATGGATCTGCGCTCCGAGGTGCATCGCGCCCAGCGCGAATCGCTCGTCGATGCGCTCACCGGCCTGGCGAACCGCCGCGCCTTCGACCAGCGCCTGGCCACCTGCCTGCTGGACGAATCGGGGCGGGCGGCGTCGGGGCCGCAGGCCTGCCTGATCGTGGCCGACATCGACCACTTCAAGAGCATCAACGACCGCTACGGCCACGGCTTCGGCGACCAGGTCCTGCAGGCCCTGGCCCAGATGATGAAGGCCCTCGTTCCCGAGACGGCGCTGGCCGCCCGCATCGGCGGCGAGGAGTTCGCGATCCTGCTTCCCAAGACCAACGTGCTGCAGGCGGAGGAGCTGGCCGAGCAGATCCGGTCGACCATTTCGATGAGCCGCATCCGCCGCGGCCGCGACGAAACCCTGCAGAGCGTCACCGTGTCACTCGGCGTCGCGAGCGCCCGGCCCGCCGAGACGCCGGACGGCTTGCTGGCGAGGGCCGACACGGCCCTCTATGCCTCGAAGCAGGCCGGCAGGAACCGGGTGACGGCGGTGCGCGCCTCGGTCAACTGAGCGCCCTGGGCACGCGCACCGGGGTGTCGGTCGCGGCCATGCCGCATCGGACCGTGCCGCGCCTCATCTGGACGTCAACGGTCGGCGCAAACGCGCAAACAAAAGGGCCGGCCGTGGGCCCCCGGGGGCCCCGCCCCCCCCCCCCCCCCCCACGCGCCCCCGGACCTGTGCGCAACAAGCGTGCGATAAGAGCGCCGCCACCGTGGGGGTCGTGAGCGCGCGCGTCTTGATCTTCACGGTCGCCGGTTTGGCCGCAAAAACGCGCTCGACCTTGGTGAACGGGTCGATGCCGGTGCGCTTCTTCTTGGCCGGCACGTTGATGACGTTGACCTTCAGCAGGCCAGGCAGCGTGAACGAGCCCAGGCCCTTCTTGTGCACGGACGCCAGCATCGTGGCCTCGAGGGACGCAAGCACGGCCTTGACCGCCTTGGGCTCGACCGCCGATGCGGCGGCCAAGTGGGCGACCAGTTCGGTCTTGTTGAAGGCCGACTTGATCGGCTTGGAGGTGTCGATCGCCTTGGGGGCGGCTGCCTTGGCGGGCTTGGCCTTCGTGGCCGCGACGACCGGCTTCGCGGGGGCTTTCGCCACCGAGGCCTTCACAGCCTTCTTCACCGCGGTCTTGGTCGTCGTCTTCTTTGCAGTTGCCATTGGGAGTCTTGCGTCCTGAAGTTGCGTTGTGACCTGCGTTCGCGGGCCGCCCGCATTGTCTGTCCTGACGGGACACCGCGAACAGCGGTGCAACAGATCGGGCCGGCTAGTTCCGTAGACGCGGCATCATTGGCCGATGTCCGCAGCCGAAACCCGGTTCGTCGCCCACGTCGGGTCCGACGCGCCACCGCTCTAAGTCTGTCCGTGTACGACGAGAACCAAACCTTCGTGCCCGAGTCCTTCTCGGCGCTCTACCTCGACGGCCGCAGGCGCCTGATCATCACGAAGGCCGAGCTGGCATTGCGCAGCGAGTTCTGTGAGGACTTGGCCAACTTGATGACCGACCACTGCTCGACCGTGCACTTCCGCGACGGGGTCGACGAAGCGACGGTGCTCGAGCGCTGCCTCGCCGGCCTGCGCCACGCGGCGTCCGGCGTCAGCGCCCAAGAGGCATGCTGGGTCACCCGACGTACGGCAGAACTGCTGAGCTGGGAGTGGCCCGCCCACCTCGATACGCCTGAAGTCCGGGAGGGCTAGCGCGGCGGCGCAGCGCAGAGCAGCAGTGGCCGGGCGATGCGTCTGAGTGCGGAGGTCGGAAAGATCTTGTTCAGCCCGGGAGCCGGCTCGCACTGCCCCGCCAGGCGCTGCAGGTGCGCTTCGTCAAGCCAGCCGAGCAAAGAAAAAGCCCCGTGAAGTCAATGACTTACGGGGCTTTGATCTTGGTGGGCGGTGCAGGGTTCGAACCTGCGACCCCTGCCGTGTGAAGGCAGTGCTCTACCGCTGAGCTAACCGCCCGGCTGACCGGGTGCGCCGTTTGGCGCAAGCCGCAGATTATGCCACGGCCCGCCACAGCGTCTTGCCGCCCGAGGCCTTGTCGAGTTCGGCGAGCAGTGCCTCGTGGGCGGCGCGCTCGGCTGCGTCGGGTTCGACGACCGGCAGCGCGAGGCTGCCGAAATCCACGCTCGCGAGCTCGGCCATGCCCGGACCGGCCTCCGAGGCCTCGATCACCAGCGACTCCTGGCCGCGCGTCAGGCGGATGTAGACCTCGGCCAGCAAGCCGGCGTCGAGCAGCGCGCCGTGCAGGCTGCGGTGGCTGTTGTCGACCTCCAGGCGCTTGCACAGCGCATCGAGCGAATTGGACTTGCCCGGGAACATCTCGCGCGCCATCGTCAGGCTGTCGGTGACCGCCGCCACATGCTCGCCGAAGCGCGACTTGCCCAGACGCGCGAGCTCGGCGTTCAGGAAGCCGACGTCGAAGGCGGCGTTGTGGATCACGATCTCGGCACCCCCCAGGAAGGCCAGCAGCTCGTCGGCCACCTCGGCGAACTTGGGCTTGTCGGCCAGGAAGGCATCGGTCAGGCCGTGGATCTTGACCGCGTCCTCGTGGTTCGGCCGCTCCGGGTTGAGGTAGAAGTGCAGCGTGCGCTCGGTCAGGCGCCGGTTGACCATCTCGACGCAGCCGATCTCGATGACGCGATCGCCGTTGTCCGGGCTCAGGCCGGTGGTCTCGGTGTCGAGGAAGATCTGGCGGGTCATCGCAGCGCCCCTGGGGATCAGTGTTTCTCTTTGGCGTGGTTGATCGAGTACTTCGGGATCTCGACCACGAGGTCCTGCCGCGCGACGATGGCCTGGCAGCTCAGGCGCGAGTTGGGCTCCAGCCCCCAGGCGCGGTCGAGCAGGTCCTCCTCGTTCTCGTCCATCTCGTTCAGGGAGGCGAAGCCCTCACGCACGATCACATGGCAGGTGGTGCAGGCGCAGCTCATGTCGCAGGCATGCTCGATCTCGATGTCGTGCTCGAGCAGGGCCTCGCAGATCGAGGTGCCGGGTTCGGCCTCGACGCGCGCGCCCTCGGGGCAGTACTCGGGGTGCGGCAGGATCTTGATGACGGGCATGGTGCACCTCGGTTCAGACTTCTTCGACACGGCGGCCGGCCAGCGCCTCGCGGATGCCACGGTTCATGCGCTCGGCGGCGAAGGCCTCGGTGCCGTCGGCCAGCGCCTTGACCGCGGCGTCGACCGCGGCCGCGTCCTCGCTGGCGGCACGCACGAGCGTGGCTTCGATCAGCCGCTCGATCACAGCGCGATCGGCCTCGGCCAGCAGGTCACCATCGGCGGCCAGCGCCGCGCGGGTGGCCAGCACCATGCGCTCGGCCTCGACGCGCGCCTCGCGCAGCGCGCGCTCGCGCATGTCGCTCTGCGCGGTCGCGAAGCCGTCCTGCAGCATGCGCGCGATCTGCTCGTCGGCCAGGCCGTAGCTGGGCTTGACGGTGACCGCCGCCTCGACGCCCGAGGCCTGCTCGCGCGCGCTGACGCTCAGCAAGCCGTCGGCATCGACCTGGAAGGTCACGCGGATGCGCGCCGCCCCGGCCACCAGCGGCGGGATGCCACGCAGCTCGAAGCGCGCCAGCGAGCGGCAGTGCTCGACCTGCTCGCGCTCGCCCTGCACGACGTGGATGGCCATCGCGGTCTGGCCGTCCTTGAAGGTGGTGAAGTCCTGCGCCTTGGCGACCGGGATGGTGCTGTTGCGCGGGATGATGCGCTCGACCAGCCCGCCCATGGTCTCCAGCCCCAGCGACAGCGGCGTCACGTCGAGCAGCAGCAACTCGCCGCCCGGCGAGTTGCCGGCCAGCTGATTGGCCTGCACCGCCGCGCCGACCGCGACGACCTCGTCGGGGTTCAGGTTGGTCAGCGGCACGCGGCCGAAGTAGGCCGCGACGGCCTCGCGCACCTGCGGCATGCGGGTCGAGCCGCCGACCATCACGACGCCCTGCACCTCGTCCTTCGCGACCTTGGCGTCGCGCAGCACCTTGCGCACCGCGCTGAGCGTGCGCTCGGTCAGCGGCCGGGTGATGGCGTCGAAGCGCTCGCAACTCACCGGCACGTCGAGCCGGCCGCCCGACAGCGCGACCTGCAGCCGCACATCGGGCGCCGCCGACAGCGCCTCCTTGGCCGCGCGCGCCGCGACCAGCACCGCGCGCTTGTCCTGTGCGGTCTCGGCGTGCAGCTTGGCCTCGGCCAGCGCCCAGTCGGCCAGCGCGTGATCGTAGTCGTCGCCGCCGAGGGCCGAGTCACCGCCGGTCGCGACGACCTCGAACACACCCTGGGCGAGCCGCAGCAGCGAGATGTCGAAGGTGCCGCCGCCGAGGTCGTAGACCGCGTACAGCCCCTCGCTGCCGTTCTCCAGCCCGTAGGCGATCGCGGCGGCGGTGGGCTCGTTGATCAGGCGCAGCACGTTCAGGCCGGCGAGCTGCGCGGCATCCTTGGTCGCCTGGCGCTGCGCGTCGTCGAAGTAGGCCGGCACGGTGATGACGGCGCCGTAGAGCTCGCTGTCGAAGCTGTCCTCGGCGCGAAAGCGCAGCGTCGCGAGGATCTCGGCCGAGACCTCGACGGGGGTCTTCACGCCCTCGCGCGTCGCCAGCGCGAGCATGCCCGGCTGGTCGACGAAGCGGTAGGGCAGCTTCTCGCGCCCGCCGATGTCGGCCAGCGCGCGGCCCATGAAGCGCTTGACCGAGACGATGGTGTTCTCGGGATCGTCGGCCTGGCTGGCCAGCGCGTCGAAGCCGATCGCGCGGCGCCCGCCGTCGAGATAGCGCACCGCCGAGGGCAGGATGACCCGGCCTTGCGCGTCGGGCAGGCACACGGCCTCGCCGGAGCGCACCGCGGCCACCAGCGAATGCGTGGTGCCGAGGTCGATGCCGACGGCGATGCGTCGCTGGTGCGGGTCCGGCGACTGGCCGGGTTCGGAGATCTGCAGCAGAGCCATGGTTTTATTGTCCCAGCGCCTCCAGGCGCCGATCGAGGTCCTGCGCAAAGCGCTCGACGAACATGAGGGCTCTGACCTGCTGGGCCGCCGCGGGCCAGTCGCGACGCTCGTCGAGCGTGCGCTCGAGCTCGGCCAGCGCCGCGCGCCGGTAGGCCAGGACCTCGTCGTTCAGGGCCTCGACGGCCACCGCGTCCTGCGCCTCGTCCAGCGCCTCGCGCCACTGCATCTGGTGCATCAGGAAGGCCGGCGGCATGGCGGTATTGCTCTCCGCGCCGATGTGCGCCCCATGCAGCTCGCACAGGTAGCCGGCGCGCTGGAGCGGGTCCTTCAGGCGCGCGTGGGCCTCATTGACGCGCACCGCCCACTGCATCGCGACGCGCTGCGCGGCGTTGCCGGCCGCCGCGTGGCGGTCCGGGTGGGCCGTGGCCTGCAACGCCTTCCAGCGCGCATCGAGCTCGGCACGGTCCAGCGCCTGACGGCGCGGCAGGCCGAACAGTTCGAAGTCGTCGCTGTCGAGCTTCATCGCCTCATGCAACAAAAAGGCGCGGCCAGGCCGCGCCTCGGATTCGTCTCGTGTTCTCAGACCCGGAACGACTCGCCGCAACCACAGCGGTCACGTTCGTTCGGGTTGGAGAACTTGAAGCCCTCGTTCAGGCCCTCGCGCACGAAGTCGAGCTGCGTGCCCTCGATATAGGGCAGGCTCTTCGGGTCGACGAGCACCTTCACGCCATGGTCCTCGAACACCACGTCCTCGGGCGCCACCTCGTCGGCGTACTCGAGCTTGTAGGCCAGGCCCGAGCAGCCGGTGGTCTTGACGCCCAGGCGCACGCCCACGCCCTTGCCCCGTTTGCCCAGATAGCGCAGCACATGGCGGGCGGCCGCCTCGGTCAGGGTCACAGTCATCGGCACACCCTTATTGCACCGACGGCGCGCCGTGCTTGGCCTTGTAGTCGTCGACCGCGGCCTTGATC
>CAYOXW010000097.1:0-10120 GCA_964408005.1 uncultured Methylibium sp. | reverse complement strand
GGTGGGGGGCCAGGGGGGGGGGCGCGACCGCGGCGGTCAGCGCGAGCGGCACGAGCGTCGGGCCGATCAGCTGGTCCGCGCTGCGCACGCCGGGCACCAGGCCGGGGCGCTGCAGCAGGCGGCGCACGGCGCTCTCGCCCTCGGCCGGGCGGCGTGCGGCCGGCCGGTGCGGCGCGCCCTCGTCGCCGCCGGCCGGGGCCTGGCGCGCCTCGATGCGTGCATCGAGGAAGCGCGAGACCGCCGCGCGCTGGCCGCGCTGGCGCGCCCAGGACCACAGCAGCACCCCGCCGGCGAGCAGCAGCACCGCCGCGCTGAGCAGCCAGAGCAGCGGACTAGACACCGAGACCCTCGGCCAGCGTGGCCGGGCCGCCGAAGCCCTGCGCGTTCAGGCGCGGCGTGTGCGGGCGGATGCCGCTGGCGGCCCAGCGCTCGTCGCCGGGCTCGCTGCCGGCCTCGTGGCGGAACAGCTCCTGGGTCGCGATGATGTCGTCGGCCACGCCGGTGACCTCGGTGACCGAGAGCACGCGGCGGCGGCCGTCGCCGAGCCGGCCGATCTGGACGATGAAGTTCACCGCGCTGGCGATCTGGCGGCGCAGGCTCGCCTCGCTGCCCTGGAAGCCGCCGAAGCCGGCCAGCATCTCGAGGCGGTACAGGCATTCGCGCGGCGAGCTCGCGTGGATCGTGCCCATCGAGCCGTCGTGGCCGGTGTTCATGGCCTGCAGCATCTCCATCACCTCGGCGCCGCGCACCTCGCCGACGACGATGCGGTCCGGTCGCATGCGCAGCGCGTTGCGCACCAGGTCGCGGATCGTCACGACGCCGCCGCCGTCGAAGCTGCCCGGGCGCGACTCGAGCCGCACGACGTGCGGGTGCTTGAGCGCGAGCTCGGCGGTGTCCTCGATCGTGACGACGCGCTCGCTGCCCGGGATGTAGGAGGCCAGCGCGTTGAGCAGCGAGGTCTTGCCCGAGCTGGTGCCGCCGCTGACGAGGATGTTGCAGCGCGCCTTGACGGCCTGCTCGAGCAGCTCGGCGACGCGCGCGTCGAAGCTGCCCAGCGCCATCAGTTCCTGCGGGCTCAGCGGGTCCTTGCGGAACTTGCGGATCGAGACGACCGGGCCGTCGAGCGCGAGCGGCTCGATCACCGCGTTGATGCGTCCGCCGTCGACTAGCCGGGCGTCGACCATCGGCGAGGACTCGTCGAGGCGGCGGCCGATCGGCGCGAGGATGCGGCGCACGATGCGCAGCAGGTGCTCGTTGTCGGTGAAGCGCACCGGCACTTGCTTGAGGCGCCCGCGCCGCGACACCCACACCGAGTTGCTGCCGTTGATCAGGATGTCCTCGACGTCGGGGTCCTGCAGCAGGTCCTCGATCGGGCCGTAGCCGGTGAGCTCCTTGGTCAGCGAATCGCAGACGATCGTCAGCTCGTGCTCGTTGAGCGCGGCGTTGTGCGCCAGCGCGTAGCGCTCGACCTCGCCGGCGACGAGCCGGCGCACCGCCGCGCGCGACAGGCGTGTGAACTCGGCGCCGAGCTCCTCGATGCGCGTGAGCACATGCTCGTAGGCGCGCGACTTGATCTCGAGGAACTCGCGGGTCGTCGTGAACGCGCCGGCGTCGTCCGCCATCGCGAGGAAGGACGTGTCCATGTCCATGATCAGGCTTTCGAGAAGGGCATGCGGGCGAGCAGGCGTCGCCAGGGGGCGTCCGCGCCGGGGGGCGTGGGCGCGGACGGTCCGGACTGCAGCCGGGTGGCCAGGCCCTCGAGGGCCAGCGAGTAGGGGTCCTGCGGCGCCGTGTCGACCAGCAGCTGGCCCGCGTTGACGGCCCGCAGCAGCTCCGCATGCCGGTGCGGCAGCGCCGCGGCCAGCGGCAGCTCGAGGCGCTCGGCGATCTGCAACGGTTGCGGATCGACGCCGTGGCCGACCTTGTTGACGACCAGCTTGGGCTTGAGCTGGCGGGCGCGCAGCCCGCGCACGACCTCCAGCGCCGACACGATCGAGGTCGCGGCCTGGTCGCACACCAGCAGGCACTCGTCGCTCGCGGCGGCCACCTGGGCCACGAACTCGGCGCTGGCGAAGCCGCCGAGATCGATCACCTGCATGTCGAACAGTCCGCGCAGGCGCTGCACCACCGCGATCGCCGCGGCATGCGTGAGCTCGCGCAGCTCGCTGACGCTGTTGGGCAGCGCCAGCACCTGCAGGCCGCTGGCGTGGCGCGGTAGCGCCGATTGCACGAAGGTCGCGTCGAGGCGGTGCTGGTTGCGCACCGCCTCGGCGAAGCTGTAGCTGCCGCGCGTCTCGAGCATCACATGGCTGTCGCCGATCGGCAGGCCGAGGTCGAGCAGCGCGGCCTGGTGGCCCGGACGCTGCGCGCGCTGCAGCCGCACCGCCAGGTGGGCGGCCAGCGTGCTGGTGCCCATGCCGCAGCGCGCGCCGAGCAGCGCGACGACCCGGCCGCGCACCGCCGGACCGGCGGCGGCGCCGCGCATCAGGCCGAGCAGCAGCGCCGCCCCCTCGTCCGGGGCGGCATCGACGTCGAGGAACTCGCGCGCGCCGGCGCGCAGCGCGGCCAGCGCGGTGCTCGGCTCGGCCGAGCGGCCCATCGCGGCCAGCACGGCGCCGGGGCAGGCCCGGGCGGCGCCGTGCGCGAGCTGCGTCGCGCGCTCCGACTCGACATGCTGGAAGTCGATCACGACCGCCGCCGGCGCCTCGCGCTCGAGGTGGGCGCCGAGCGCGTCGAGATCGGCGGGCACGCGGCGCAGCAGCGCCGCCGAGGCCAGCGCCTGTCCGAGCCAGCGCGCGGCGCGCTCGTCGTCGCTCACCAGCACCACGGTGCCGTGGCTCGGAGGGGGCATGGAGGTCGCCATGGCAGTCGCGCCTCAGCGGGAGAAGCCGGGGGCCGCGTCGCCGCTGCCCGCCCCGAGCAGGTGGCTGCGCCAGACGCTGGACGGGTCGCGCTGCTCGCGCTCGCCCGGCAGCGGCGGGGTCGGCGCACCGGCGGCGAGCGGGCGCACCAGGTGCGGGGTCACCAGGATCAGCAGCTCGCGCTCGTCCTGCGTGTAGCGCAGGTTCTTGAAGAAGCTGCCGATCACCGGCAGGTCGCCGAGCAGCGGCACCTTGTCGAGGTTGGAGCGGGTGCTGCTGTTGACCAGCCCGCCGATCACGAAGGTCTCGTTGTCACCGAGCTCGACCGTGGTGTCGGCGCGCCGCGTGATGATCGCCGGCACCAGCGTGCCGTTGAGCTGCAGCGCGTTGTTGTAGTCGAGGTCGCTCGCCTCGGGCGCGACCTTGAGCACGATGCGGTCGTTGGCCAGCACGGTCGGCGTGACGGTCAGGCCGATGCCGAAGGGCTTGAACTCGACCGCCACCGAACCGAGGCCCTGGGGCACCGGGATCGGGATCTCGCCGCCGGCCAGGAAGCTGGCGTTCTGCCCGGACAGCGCCACCAGGCTGGGCTCGGCGAGCACCCGCGCCAGGCCGTTGCCCTCCAGCAGGCTGAGGTGGCCGACCAGTCCGCCGCGCGAGAACAGCAGGTTGAAGGCATCGGACACCGGCGAGCGGCTGTCCTGGAAGGTCAGGCGCGGGTAGTCGTTGCGGCCGACGCCGCCGACGCCGCCGACCGGCCGGCCGGCGTTCACCTGGCCCAGCGAGCTGGGCGAGAACACGCCCCAGGAGAAGCCGCTGCGGTTGGTGAACAGGTTCAGCCCCACGCTGTGCAGCACGCTGCGGCTGAACTCGACCACGCGGACGTCGACCTGCACCGTGCTGCCGACGCCGACCACGCTGGCGTCGACCGGCGCGTCCTTGCCGTTGCCGGCTCGCTGCAGCTGACGGCGCGCGATCTCGTGCGCCGTCAGGTCGGGGCTGTTGCCGTCCAGGCGCGCGCTGCCGCCCTCCGCGGTGGCGGTGAGCGCACCGCTGCGCGCGACCACCTCGAGCGTGTAGCGGCGCGGGGCGGCGACGCCGACCGACCACAGCAGCAGATCGCTGCGCCCGGCGGACAGCGCGCGCAGTCGCACGCTGTCGCCGCCGGCATCGCGCAGCGGGGTGACGTCGGCGACGCCGTCGTTGGCCAGCGAGACCCGCAGCAGCCGGCCCTCGACGCGCAGCACGGCCTGCTCGCCGGGCGCGAGCTGCAGGTTCTCGGGCGTGCTGGCGGTGGGCGCCTCCGGGGCGGGGGTCGCGCGGGGCGGCACTGCCGGCGCGGTCGCCGTCTTCGGCGGACGCTTGCGGGTCTTCGCGGCCTTGGCCGCGGCGGTGCTCGCGCCGCGCTGGGACGAGGTGGCGGCCACCGACGGGGCGCTGGCGACCGTGACGAACAGCAGCGCGGCGGCGAGGGTCAGCGCGCGAGCGCGCCGGGGCGAGGCAAGGGGGGTGAAGGCGCCGGACATGGGGGCTTTCAAAGAGGGATGTGCTCTTGCTTGGTCCCGCGCAGCACCTCGACGGTGCTGCCCGCCGGCGCGGAGCGCGCCGAAGGCTGGGCCGGGGCGCGGGCCGTGGCCGGCCGGGCGGTGGCCGCGCCGGATTTGGCCGACGCGCCGCCCATCGACGACAGCGTGAGACCGGCCAGCGCGCGGTCCTCGGGGCTGGCGCCGGCCGACGCGGCGGCGGCGGGCAGCACCGCCCTGGCGCCGGCCAGCGGTGCCAGGGCCGGCACCGTCTTGTCCTCGGGGTGGCGCAGCGCCAGGCCCAGGCGCGCCGACTGTTCGGCGAGCATCAGCGCGGCTACCTGGTCGACCGGGACGGCCAGCACCGCGCTGCGCGGCTGGTCGCGCCGGTTCTGGGCGGCGCCCGACGACACCGCGGCCTCGCCCTGCGGCTGGGAGGCCGCCTCGGCGGGCGCCTCCATCGAGCTCGCGCCATAGGCCAGCACGCGCAAGGCCGGCAGCAGCAGGCGCGCGCCGGAGTCGTGGAGCTCGCGGTCCTCGCGCTTGAGCACGACGAAGACGTCGACGAGGTCGCCCGGGCGGATCCGGTGGCCGACGCCGATCACGTCGTCGACCCGCAGCGCGACGGCGCGTTCGCCCGGCGCGACCTTGAGCGCGAGGCCGGACATCAGCTGCGTCTCGAGCACCGGCGCGCCGGCGGGCAGGTCCAGCGCGCTGCGGCGTCCGATCAGCGGCGCCGGCGTCGCGAACGAGCCCTCGATCTTCAGCGGCAGCGCGTCGACCTTGAGGGCCTCGGCGCCGATCGGCTGGCCGGCCTTGAGCGCCCGGTTCAGCACGACCACCGGATAGGTGGGCACGGGCCGGGCGCCGGGCGCGCTCTCGGTGGCGGCGGCCCGGGCCGAGCGTTTCGACATCGACCAGGCCGCCAGCGCCAGCAAGACGGCGAGGGCGAGCAGCACGATGGAGACGATCTTGATCGCGCGGTTCATGCGTGGGCTCCAGGGACGGACGGGCGGTGATCGCCGGCGTCGGACAGGCTCATCGGGCTCATCTGCACCGTCGCGCTGCTGCGCAGCTGCTCCGGCACCAGGGCGTCGAACAGGGGCACGGCGGGCAGCAGGGGCACGGTGCGGTAGGGGTAGGTGAGGGTCACGGCGAGGCACATGAGCTCGGCGTCGTGCGCGCAGGTGGTGGTCTGGGTCTCGCAGCTGATGCTGTTGGCCGTGCGCTCCTGGACCCAGGCGACGAAGGCGATGGCCGTCGAGCAGGCGCGCGTGCGGCGCAGCGTGAGCGCGGCGTCCATGTCGTCGGCCGGCTGGTATTGCAGGCTGGCGCGCGCGCCCTCGGCGGCCGCCAGCGTCATCAGCTGCTGGGCGCCGAACATCATCGCGAAGCTCACGATGCCGTAGAGCACGAGCAGGAACAGCGGCAGCAGCAGGGCGAACTCGATGGCCGCGTTGCCGCGCGCACCGCGGGCCCCCGGGCGTCGCAGGGTCGCGCGGCTCATGCCGCCGGCCTCGAGCATTGCAGCGCCAGGACGGCGAGGGCGGCGATCGCCATGTGGCTGCCGTAGGGCAGCGAGCGCGGCGCGGCCGGTGCGCGTGCCGCGCGGGAGGCTGCCACCGCATGCAGGCCCAGCGTGATCGAACCGAGGATCCATATCCATGCCAGGTGTTGTCCGAACCACAGGCCGACGACCGGGAGGAACTTCACGTCGCCGCCGCCGAGCCACCGCAGGCGGTAGAAGGGCAGCGTCAGCGCGAGGCCGGCCAATCCCCCGCCCAGCGCCGCCAGCCCGTCGAGCCCGAGCGGCTGGGCCGAGCCCAGCAGTGCCAGCCCGGCGGCCAGCAGGCCGGCCAGCATCAGAGCGTTGGGCAGCCGCCGGCGCGCGAGGTCGCAGACGGCCGCCGACACCAGCCAGGCGGCGAGGGCCAGGGCGGCGGTCGTGGCCACGGGCGCGGCGTCGGCCACGGGCGCGCCCGTGATCAGGCGCTGAGGGCGTCCGCGATGCTCTGGAACACGGCCTGGATCGCCGTGCCGACATCGCCGAGCACGACGAGCAGGCCGACGGCGATCAGGGCGGCGATCAGCGCGTATTCGATGGCGGTTGCGCCCTCGTCATCGGCGCGCAGCTGTTCAAGGAATTGCTTCATGGCGGTTCTCCACTCGGTCAGGCAGGTTGATGGACCAGTTCGCCCCTGAGCCTCAGGGGACTCCCAATCGCTGCTACGCGTCACGCCGAGGTGACTTGGACCGGGTTCGACGCATCGTAAGAACTGGGCTGGATTCGTTTTCGGCGAAAAGCGGGGGGCTTGTAATCCTTTTGTCAAATTACTGGGGTAAACGATCGGTCGTTTTGTCCAACCCGGCCTCGAGCTCGGGGCGCCAGGCCTCGATGCGGTTGCGGCCGCCATGTTTGGCGGCGTACAGGGCCAGGTCGGCGCGGCGCATCAGCAGCTCGGCCCCCTCCTGGTCCGCCTGGGCGACGCCGATCGACACCGTCACCGGCGGCAGGTCGGTGGCGCCGTGGCGCACGACCCCCCGCGCGATGCGGGTGCGCAGTTCCTCGAGGCGCTGGCGCGCCTCCTCGACGCTGGAGCGCGGCATCACGATGCCGAGCTCCTCGCCGCCGATGCGGCAGCGCAGGTCGTAGTCGCGCCCGAATTCGAACAGCTGCCGGGCGACGTGCCGGATCACCTCGTCGCCGGCCTCGTGTCCGTAGCGGTCGTTGAAGGACTTGAAGTGGTCGATGTCCAGGATCGCGAACGCCAGGTGCTCGCCGACGCGCAGCGCGCGGCTGATCTCGCGCGGCAGGCGCTCGTCGAGGTAGCGCCGGTTGTACAGGCCGGTCAGCCAGTCGCGCGAGGCCTGTTCCTCGAGCGAGAGCCGCAGCTGCAGGTTCGACAAGGACAGGCGTACCGCCTCCGCGAACGAGCCGGCGATGCGCTCGGCATGCCGCCACTCGTCGTCGGACAGGGCGGTGTCGTGGGCGAGCACGAGCAGGCCTGCGCCAGCGCTGAGGCCCGGCAGCGGCAGGCAGTGCGCGTGCTCAAGGCCGTCGCCGGCGAAATGGGTGCAGGCGGCGGTGCTGCCCGGCCCCCGCGAGGTGTGCCGCTGGCCGCGGCGCAGCGCCCAGCAGTCCTGCGGCGCGAGGGTGGCGGCCTGGGTCGCGCCGCCGCCCCAATGGACGACCGGCTCCAGCTGGGCCGTCGGGCTGCGCAGCAGCAGCGTGCCGCGCCAGCCCGGCAGCAGCTGCTCACCGCGCTCGGCCACCAGCCGGCAGGCCTCGACGGTCGAGGCCGAGCACTGGATCAGCTCGGACAGCTCGCGCAGGCTCTCGGCGGCGCGCTGGGTCTGCAGGGTGCGGTCGACGACGGCCTGCAGGTGCACCGCGTGGGCCGCGGCCTCGTGTTCGGCCTGCTTCAGGCGCTCGACATCGATCAGGTAGGCGCGCAGGTGCCGGCCCTCGGCGCCGGTCGCCTGGGCGTGCAGGCTGTGCCAGCGGGTGCTGCCGTCGGCGCGGCGCAGCCGGACCTCGCACTGGAACCCGGCGCCGGGCTGGCCCGCCAGCGCGGCGATGCCGGCCTGGAGCGCGGCGACGTCGGCCGGCTCCAGCAGCTCCTGCAGCGGGCGTCCCACGAGCGCGCTGCCGCGCGGCAGCCCGAGCGCGGCGGTGGCCGAGGCGGAGACCGAGCGCAGCCGCTGGGGCGGCTCGGTGTCGACGCTCAGCACGATCACCGGGCCGGTGTCGAACAGGCGGCGCTCCAGCGCCAGCGTCTCCTCGGCCGCCTTGACCGCGTGCTCGTCGAAGAAGCTGCCGACCATGCGTTCGGGCAGGCCCCCGTCGTTCGCCGGGGCGACCACCCGGGCGATGAAGTGCAGCCAGTGCCACTCGCCGCCCTTGCTGCGCACGCGCGCCTCGACGTCCAGGTGCGGGCTGCCCTTGAGGTGGGCCGCGATCGCCTCGTCGAAGCGATCGAGGTCGGCCGGGTGCAGCAGCAGGCGCAGGGCCTGCAGGGTGCTCGGCGGGCCGTCGGGGCCGCCCACGCCGAGCGTGGCCCATTGCGGCGACACCTCGAGCCGGTCGTCCCGGACGGACCAGCTGAAGGGGCCGAGCCGCGGATGCTCCTCGAGCAGCGCGTCGCGCGCGGCGAGATCGAGGTGCTGCGTGCTCATCACGGCGGCGCATTCGCCCTCGATGCGCGCAAGCGCGGTGCGGTGGCGGGCGCGGGCCTCTTCCGCCTGCGCGCGCGCCTGCGTCAGGCGCTGCCGGGCGCTGACCGCGGCGCCCAGCGCCGCGACGGCCAGCGCGCACGCGCTCAGGGCCAGGATCGCCAGAAGGCTGCCGCCGGACAGGCCGGCGGCGAGCCAGGGCAAAAGAGGAGCAAGGTCAGGCATGTCGATCCTGCGCAGAGCGGACGCTGTCGGGTTTATCGGCCGGCGGCGGCGTTCCTGTAGGGCGACCGGCGCGTCGGGCCTGCTAGACTGAAAAGCATGTTCATGTCGCGCAAGCACATCACCGGGTCCTGCGACCGGGGAGCCTGGCCCTGGCGTCGCCGTCACGGCTGATCGAGGATCCTCGGGGCCGCGTGCCCTGCTTGCGAACACGGCGCCGCCCTGGCGCACCGGGCCGACGGAGGGCCCTGACGTGACCATCACCGAATCCGAATTCGAGGCACTTGCCCGCGAGGGCTACAACCGCATCCCGCTGGTCGGCGAGGCCTTTGCCGACCTCGAGACCCCGCTGTCGCTGTACCTGAAGCTCGCCGGCGGCGCGCCGCTGTCCTTCCTGCTCGAATCGGTCGTGGGCGGCGAGCGCTTCGGCCGCTACTCCTTCATCGGCCTGCCGGCGCGCACGCTGCTGCGCGCCACGGGGGCCGGCGCCGACGCGCTGACCGAGGTCGTGAGCGACGGCGCGGTCGTCGAGACCCACCGCGGCAACCCGCTGGACTTCATCGCCGCCTACCAGGCGCGTTTCAGGGTCGCGCTCAAGCCGGGGCTGCCGCGCTTTTGCGGCGGGCTGGCCGGCTATTTCGGCTACGAGGCGGTGCGCTCGATGGAGGCCCGGCTCGCGGCCACCGCCAAGCCGGGGGGCATCGGCACGCCGGACATCCTGTTGTTGCAGACTGAGGAACTGGCGGTCATCGACAACCTGTCGGGGCGGCTCTACCTGATCGTCTACGCCGACCCGACGCAAGCCGGTGCCTACGCCCGCGCCGCGGCACGCCTGGCCGCGCTGCGCGAGCGCCTGCATGCGCCGGTCGAGGCGCCCCGCGTGGCGGGCTGCGCGGCGCAGCCGGTCGAGCGCGGCTTCGCGCGCGCCGACTACGAGGCCGCGGTGCGGCGCTGCAAGGAGTACATCGCCGCCGGCGACTGCATGCAGGTGGTGCTGGGCCAGCGCCTCTCCAAGCGCTACACCGAAAGCCCGCTGAGCCTGTACCGCGCGCTGCGCTCGCTGAACCCTTCGCCCTACATGTTCTTCTACGATCTGGGCGACTTCCAGATCGTCGGCTCGTCGCCGGAGATCCTGGTGCGGCACGAGCATGTGCCCGAGGGCGAGAAGGTCACGATCCGCCCGCTCGCCGGCACCCGCCCGCGCGGCGCGACGCCCGAGCAGGACAAGGCGGCCGAGCTCGAACTGCTGGCCGACCCGAAGGAGCGCGCCGAGCACGTGATGCTGATCGACCTGGCGCGCAACGACATCGGCCGCATCGCGAAGACCGGCAGCGTCAAGGT
>CAYOXW010000096.1:0-10228 GCA_964408005.1 uncultured Methylibium sp. | reverse complement strand
TGGCTGGTCGGCAAGTCCGAGGGCAAGGCGATCGAGGCCCACATGCGCGAGCAGGAGGGCTTTCGCCAGTGCGACACGGCGCATTTCGACGCCCTGCTGCACGGCTGCATCGCCGAGGCGGCGACGCTCGACGCGGTGCTGACCCGCCACGTCGACCGCAAGACCACCGAGCTCTCGCCGATCGAGCATGGCGTGCTGATGATCGGCGCCTACGAGCTGACCCACTGCCTCGACATCCCCTACCGCGTCGCCATCAACGAAGCGGTGGAGCTCGCCAAGAGCTTCGGCGGCACCGACGGCCACAAGTACGTCAACGGCGTGCTCGACAAGGCCGCCAGCGACCTGAGGCCCGCCGAGGTGCAGGCCCGCCGCGCGGCGCGCTGAGACCGGACGCGCTCGAGACGCGCGTCCGCTGGCGCCCCGCCCCGGGGCGTCTCGCGCCCCCGGCGAGGCAAAGTCCGACGCCGCTGAACCCCCTCCGCGGCAGCCGCCAAGGCGCTCGCATCGCTTGCGCTACGCTGGCGGCTCCGAACTCACCCGCCCGGAAGGAAGTACTCATGCGGTTCAGCGTCACCAAGTTCGACGGTATCGGCGTCACGGCAGACGGCATGCAACTGGTCGTCCGCCTGCAGGCTGAGCCCAGGCCCGATGCGCAGGGCAACGCACCGATCCAGGCGATCGACCTCGCCATGACCGCGGCCGACACGACGGAGTTCTTCAACGACGTGCTGCGCGGCGCGCTGCAACTCGCGGTCGCCCGGCCGGCGCCGGATGCCATTTCGGTCACCGACGAGCTCACTCAGCCGATCGGCGTCAGCGACGTGCGGGCCGGCTTCGGCCCCTCGGGCGAAGCCCGCCTGATGCTGAAGTTCGGGCGTCTTCGCCTCGAAGCCGTCCTCAGCAAGTCCCAGGCGACCGATCTGGTGCGCCAGCTCCAGCAGATGCCCCCCACGGTGCCGGCCCCCAAGGGCCTGCAGTAGCCGGCGGCGGCTCCCCCTCGGGCGCGTGAGGTCCCCTCCCCTGACATCCCGGGACCGTGACGCGCCGGGCGCCCGGGCCAGCCGCTTCGCGGCCGGCCCGGGCGCTGCACCGCCCCTGCATGCACCGGTGCTCGGCGGGGCCTGAATGATGAACAGCCCATGAAACTGGCCGACCGCCTGCAGTCCATCGAACCCTTCTACGTGATGGAGTGCGCCAAGGCCGCGGCGCGCATCGCCGCCACGCCGGCCTGCGACCCCGCGCGCGGGGGCACGCCGATGATCTACCTGAACATCGGCGAGCCCGACTTCACCGCCCCGCCGCTCGTGCTCGAGGCCGCCGCGCGCTGCCTCGCCGCCGGGCGCACCCAGTACACCGATGCGACCGGCTTGCCGGCGCTGCGCGAGGCACTGTCGGACTGGTATGCGCGCCAGCACGGCCTCGCGATCGATCCGGCGCGCATCGTCATCACCGCGGGGGCCTCGGCGGCGCTCGAACTCGTCTGCCTGGCGCTGTTCCAGGCCGGCGACGAGGTGCTGATGCCGGACCCCTGCTACCCGTGCAACCGGCACTTCGTCGCCGCGGCCGACGCGAGCGCGGTGCTGCTGCCCTGCGGGCCCGAGCAGCGCTACCAGCCCGACGCCGCCGGCCTCGAGGCCGCCTGGACGCCGCGCACCCGCGGCGTGCTGCTGGCCTCGCCGTCGAACCCGACCGGCACCTCGATCGCCCCCGATGAGATGGGGCGCATCGTGCAGTCCGTGCGCGCGCGCGGCGGCGTGACGATCGCCGACGAGATCTACCTCGGCCTGAGCCACGACGCCGCCTACGCCGGCAGCGCGCTCGCGCACGACGCGCCGGGTGGCGCCGACGTGGTCTCGGTCAACAGCTTCAGCAAGTACTTCAGCATGACCGGCTGGCGGCTCGGCTGGCTGGTGCTGCCGCCGGCGCTGGTCGCCCCGGTCGAGAAGCTGGCGCAGAACCTGTTCATCTGCCCCTCGTCGATCGCCCAGCATGCGGCGCTGGCCTGCTTCGAGCCGGCGTCGATCGCCGAATACGAGCGCCGCCGCGCCGCCTTCACCGCGCGGCGCGACTGGCTGGTGCCGGCGCTGCGCGGCCTCGGCTTCGACGTGCCGGTGATGCCCGACGGCGCCTTCTACGTCTGGGCCGACTGTTCGCGCCATGCGGCGAACAGCTGGGATTTCGTGTTCGACGTGATGCAGCGCGCCCATGTCGCGCTGACGCCAGGGCGCGACTTCGGCCGCGCCGCGACCGGGCGTCACCTGCGCGTGTCCTACGCCAGCGGCCTCGATCAGCTGCAGGAGGCCGTGCACCGGCTGCAACGCCTGCTGAGCGCCGGCGCGTGACGTATCCCTCACGGCGGCGCATTGCGGCACGGTCGCGCGCTCGGTCTTGTTGAGCGGGCTCGGACCATCGTCTAAGCTGCGCGGCGTGGACAAAGGGGCGACTTCCAAGGCCGGCGCCGTCGCGGGCGCGAGCAGCATTCCCTACGAGATGGAAGACACGGTGCTCATGTCCGAGCTGCCGAGCGAGGCCGAGCGCGACCCGCTGCCCACGATCGGCCAGATCGGCCGCTACGCCCTCAAGTACCGCATCGGCGACGGCGGCCTGGGCACCGTCTACGCGGCCGACGACCCGCTGCTGTCGCGCCGGGTCGCGATCAAGACGCTGAACCTGATGCCCGCCGGCGAGCGCACGCCGCTCGAGACCGACGCGCGCGCGCCCTTCAACGAGATGTTCCTGCACGAGGCGCGCGCCTCGGCTCAGCTGTCGCACCCGCACATCGTCACGGTGTTCGATGCCGGCATCAGCCAGACGCCGGGCCAGGGTGCCTACATCGCGATGGAGCTGCTCAAGGGCAAGGACCTGCGCCAGCTGATGGTCGACGGCTGGCGACCGACCCCCGGCCAGGCGGCGCTGATCGCGCGCCGCGTCGCCGACGCGCTGGCCTATGCGCACAGCAAGGGCGTCGTGCACCGCGACATCAAGCCGGCCAACATCTTCATGGTCGGGCGCACCCAGCCCAAGGTGCTGGACTTCGGCATCGCCAGCATCGCGCAGGCCCACGACTGCAGCATCTTCCAGGGAGGCTCGCCACACTACATGGCGCCGGAGCAGGTGCGTGGCGACGCCACCGACCGGCGCACCGACGTGTTCTCGCTCGGCGTCGTGCTCTACGAGCTGCTGACCGGCACGCGCGCCTTCGACGGCCACAGCCTCGAGGCCATCACCGGGGCCGTCTGCGAGCATCAGCCGGCGCCCGCTCACGAGCTCGCGCCCGGCGTGCCGCACGCGCTGTCCGAGATCGCCGAGCGCGCGATGTCCAAGCGGCCCGAGGACCGCTACCGCTCGGCGCGCGCGTTGGCGCGCGATCTGCACAAGTGGCTCGAGGAGCATCCGCAGGCGCTGCAAGCCG
This sequence comes from uncultured Methylibium sp., assembly GCA_964408005.1. Taxonomy (GTDB): domain Bacteria; phylum Pseudomonadota; class Gammaproteobacteria; order Burkholderiales; family Burkholderiaceae_C; genus Methylibium. The sequence goes on along the minus strand of CAYOXW010000096.1, from coordinate 6,816 downwards.
GCGAGGACGACGCCGGCGAACCGCGCCGCCACGACGGCCGGCTGCTGCTGTGGAGCGGCGCGGCGCTGGCGGCCTTGGTCGCCATCGGCTTCGTGCTGCTGCAGACGAGCCCGGAGCGGCCGACAGCCCCCACGGCCCGCTCGGCGCCCCCCGATACGGCCCTGCCGCTGGCCGCCACGGCCACCCCCGAACCCGCCGCCGCCGCGTCGACCGCGACCGCGGCCCCCGCGACGGCGCCGGCCACCGGCAGCCTCCAGCTCGCCATCAGCCCCTGGGCCGAGGTGCTGGTCGACGGAACGCCGGTCGGCACGGCCCCGCCGATCAACCAGCTCACCCTGCCGGTCGGCGAGCACCAGATCACGCTGCGCAACAGCGCCCACGCGCCGTACACGACGACCGTCACGATCGAACGCGACGGCGGCAGCACCCTGCGCCACCGCTTCGGGCCATGAGCCGGCCCGTCCCCACCGGACCCGCGAGCCGGTCGCTGGCCGTCCTGCTGCTGGCGCTCGCCGGTTGCGCCCAGCTGCCCGGTGGCGAGGGCACGCCCTCGCCGACCTCCCCCGCCGCGGCGCCGCCGGTCCCGGCACCCGCGCCGGTGGCCGCCCCGCCGGTCGGCGTGCTCGAACTGATGGCACGTCCGGCCGAGCAGGCCCTGCTCGCCGGCCTGCGCGCCTACGAGGACGGCCAGTACCCGCTGGCCGAACGCCGCCTCGAGGCCGCGCTGAAGGCCGGGCTGGCCGCCCCCAGGGATCGCGCCGCCGCGCACAAGACCCTGGCCTTCGTCTATTGCACCAGCAAGCGCCTGAAGGCCTGCGAGGACGAGTTCCGCGCCGCGCGCGCCGCCGACCCGGAGTTCGCCCTGAGCAAGGCCGAGGCCGGCCACCCGGCCTGGGGGCCGCTGTACCGCCGCCTCACTGCAACGCCCTGATGCAGTCGCCGCCGCGCGGGGAGCGCGGCGACCGGGATAATCGCGGGGTTCCGCCAGCCCTCGCCCCGCCGCCTTGCCCCACGACCCCACGCCCGCGCCGCCGTTCACGCTCGACGTGCGCGTCTACTGGGAGGACACCGACGCCGGCGGCGTGGTGTTCTACGCCAACTACCTGAAGTTCTTCGAGCGCGCGCGCACCGAGTGGCTGCGCGCGCTCGGCGTCGGCCAGCAGCAGTTGCGCCGCGACGAGGGCGCGATCTTCGTCGTCAGCGAGACGGCGCTGCGCTACCGCGTGCCGGCGCGCCTCGACGACCTGCTGCGCATCACCGTCGAGCCGCGCGAGCTCGGCCGCGCCAGCCTCGTCGTCGCGCAGCAGGCCTGGCGTGACGACACGCTGCTGGCCGAAGGCACGATCCGCATCGGCTGCGTGGACGACGGAACCTTCCGCCCGCGCCGCATCCCAGACTCCATCCTCGAACGCCTCGCATGAACTCCCAAGACCTGTCGATCGTCCAGTTGCTGCTGCATGCGAGCTTCGTGGTGCAGCTCGTCGTGCTCGCGCTGCTCGCGGTGTCGCTGGCCAGCTGGACGGTGATCTTCGGCAAGCTGTTCGGCCTGAAGAAGGTGCGCGCGCTCAACGAGGGCTTCGAGCGCGAGTTCTGGTCGGGCCAGAACCTGCAGGACCTGTACACGGAGGCGGCCAAGCGCGCCGACAGCGCCGGCCCGCTGAACCGCATCTTCGCCTCCGGCATGCGCGAGTTCCTGAAGCTGCGCGAGCGGCGCGTCGCCGATGCCGGTGCGCTGCTCGACGGCGCGCGCCGCGCGATGCGCGCGAGCTTCCAGCGCGAGCTCGACACGGTCGAGTCGCACCTGAGCTTCCTCGCCTCGGTCGGCTCGGTGTCGCCCTATGTCGGCCTGTTCGGCACCGTGTGGGGGATCATGCACGCCTTCACCGGGCTGGCGAACCTGCAGCAGGTGACGCTGGCCACCGTCGCGCCGGGCATCGCCGAGGCGCTGGTGGCGACCGCGATCGGCCTGTTCGCGGCCATCCCCGCGGTGCTGGCCTACAACCGCTTCGCGCGCGACATCGACCGCATCGCGATCCAGATGGAGACCTTCATCGAGGAGTTCTCCAACATCCTGCAGCGCAACATCGGCCAGAGCCACTGAGATGGCCTCCGTCGTCGCCCGTCACGGCTCGCGCCGCCGCACGATCAACGAGATCAACATGGTCCCGTTCATCGACGTGATGCTGGTGCTGCTGATCATCTTCATGGTCAGCGCGCCGCTGATCACCACTGGCGTGGTGGATCTGCCCAGCGTCGGCCAGGCCAAGCGCCAGCCTGACAAGGTGATCGAGATCGTTGTCGCCGCCGACGAGAGCCTGCGCCTGCGCGTCGACGGCAAGGACGTCGAGAGCACCCGCCTCGCCGGGCTGACCGCCAAGGTCAAACGCCTGCAGGGGGGCAATGCGAACGCGCCGGTCGTGATCGCGGCCGACAAGAAGGTGCAGTACGAGCAGGTCGTCAAGGTGATGGACGCGCTGCAGCGCGCCGGCGTGCAGCGCGTCGGCCTCGCGCTGAAGGCCACCGGCGGGACCTGAGGCCGCGCCGCCCATGCACGCCGCCTCGACCCTCGACGACCTGCGCCCGCAGCCGGGCGGCGGGCTGCCGCGCGCGGCCTCGCTGGCGCTGCTCGCGCATGCACTGCTGATCGTCGCGCTGAGCCTGGGCGTGAGCTGGCGCAGCACCGAGCCGGCCGGCGTCGAGGCCGAGCTCTGGGCCGCGATCCCGCAGGTCGCCGCGCCCCGTGCCGTCGAGCCCGAACCGCAACCGGAGCCGCCCCCCAAGCCGGCCCCGCGCGCCGAACCCCCGCCGCCACCGCCGGTGAACCGCGACGCCGAGATCGCGCGCGAGAAGCGCGCGGCCGAGAAGGCGCGGCTCGAGAAGCAGCGCGACGAGGAGGAGCGCCGCGAGCGGCTCGAGAAGCAGCGCCTCGCCGAGGAGCGCGAGGCGCACAAGCGCGAGGAAAAGCGCGAGGCCGAGAAGCGCAAGAAGGCCGAGGCCGAGCGCCAGGCGAAGCTCGACGCGCTGCGCGCCGAGAACCTCAAGCGCATCGCCGGGGAAGCCGGCGCCACCGGCGCGCCGGGCAGCACCGGCACCGCCGCCCAGAGTGCCGGCCCGTCGGCGAGCTACGCCGGCCGCATCAAGGCGCGCATCAAGCCCAACATCGTGTTCGCCGACGAGATGGCCGGCAACCCGGTGGCCAGCGTCGAGGTGAATGTCGCGCCGGACGGGACCATCGTCGGGCGGCGGCTGACCCGCTCGAGCGGTGTCGCGGCCTGGGACGAGGCGGTGCTGCGCGCGATCGACAAGACCGAGGTGCTGCCGCGCGACGTCGACGGCCGCGTGCCGCCCTCGATGCTCATCGACTTCCGCCCGCGCGACTGAGGCGCGCCGCCGACGGATCGTCATGCCGGGCAGAGCGCCGCAACGCCGGGCGACCGGTTCACCGCGGCACGAGGGCCGTCGCGACCGAAGGGGAAGCCCATGCCCGACACCCCCGCACCGACCGGTCTGAGCACGGACGAGGCACGGCGGCGTCTCGCGCTGCACGGGCCGAACGAGATCGCCGATCGCGAGCGGCGCGGCTGGGTCGCGACGCTGCGCGGCATCGCGACCGAGCCCATGTTCCTGCTGCTGCTGGCGGCAGCGGCGCTGTACCTGCTGATCGGCGATCTCGGCGAGGGCCTGCTGCTCGCCGGCTTCGCGCTGGCCACGGTCGGGCTCGTCGTCCTCCAGGAGCGGCGCAGCGCCCATGCGCTCGATGCGCTGCGCGTCATGGCCGAGCCGCAGGTCCGGGTGCTGCGCGACGGCCGGATCCAGCGCCTGCCCGCCCGCGAGCTGGTGCCTGGCGACCTGTTCCTCATCGGCGAGGGCGAACGCATCGCGGCCGACGGCCTCGCACGCCAGGCCGGCGCCCTGGCGGTCGACGAGTCGCTGCTGACGGGCGAGTCGGTGCCGGTGCGCAAGCTCGCGACGGCGGACGCCGCCCCGGCCCCGGAGCGTCCTGCGGGAGGCGACGACCTGCCCCAGGTCTACGCCGGCACGCTGGTGGTCAGCGGCCACGGCCTGGTCGAGGTCCTGAGGACCGGCGGGCGCACCCAGGTTGGCCGCATCGGGGCCTCGCTCGCGCGCATCGAATCGGCCCCGACACCGCTGCAGCGGCAGCTGCGTCGGCTGGTCCGCCTCTTCGGGCTGATCGCCATCGGCGCCAGCGGCCTGCTGCTGGTGTGGCACGGACTGCAGCGCGGCGACTGGCTGCAGGGCCTGCTGTCCGCGATCGCGCTGGGCATGGCGATGCTGCCGGAGGAGTTCCCGATGGCGCTGACGGTCTTCCTGGCCCTGGGCGCGTGGCGGCTGGCACGGCTGCAGGTGCTGGCGCGGCGGCCCGCGGTCATCGAGGCCCTGGGCGCGACGACGATGCTGTGCGTCGACAAGACCGGCACGCTGACCGAGAACCGCATGCAGCTGCGCCGCCTCGTCACGCCCGACGCCGACCTCGCGGTCTCGCCCGGCGCCACGCTGCCCGAGCCGCTGCACCGGCTGCTCGAGTACGCGATGCTGGCCTCGCGCCGCGACGGCAACGACCCGATGGACCGCGCGCTGCTCGCGCATGGCGACGCCACGCTGGCCGACACCGAGCACCTCCACCCCGCATGGCGCCTGGAGCGCGAATACCCGATCACGCCGGAGCTGCTGGCGATGTCCCACGCCTGGCACGGCGAGGACGGCCGGCGCCACATCGCCGCCAAGGGCGCGCCGGAGGCTGTCTTCGACCTGTGCCACCTCGCCCCCGGGCGCGCGGCCGCGCTGGCGGCCCAGGTGCGCGCGATGGCCGGCCAGGGGCTGCGCGTCCTGGCGGTGGCCGGGGGCGTGGCCCCGGGGCCGGCCCCGGCGGCGCAGCAGCACGACTACGACTTCGAACTGCTGGGGCTGGTGGGCTTCGAGGACCCGCTGCGGCCCGGCGTCGCGGCGGCGGTGGCGCAGGCGCGTCAGGCCGGCATCGCGGTGGCGATGATCACCGGCGACCATGCGGCGACCGCGCTGGCGATCGCCCGGCAGGCCGGCATCGAGAGCGACGCCGGCGCGCTGAGCGGCGAGGACATCGCGGCGCTCGACGATGCGGCGCTGGCCGAGGCGGTGCGCCGCGTGCGGGTGTTCGCCCGGGTCATGCCCGAGCAGAAGCTGAGGCTCGTCGAGGCCTTCAAGCGCCTTGGCGAGACGGTCGCGATGACCGGCGACGGCGTCAACGACGCCCCGGCGTTGAAGGCGGCCCATGTCGGGATCGCGATGGGCGTGCGCGGCACCGACGTGGCGCGCGAGGCGGCCGGCCTGGTGCTGATGGACGAGGACTTCGGCCGCATCGTCGGCGGCGTGCGCATGGGTCGGCGCATCTTCGAGAACCTGCGCAAGGTGATGGTCTACATCACGGCGATCCATGTCCCGATCGCCGGCCTGTCGCTGCTGCCGGTGCTCTTCGGCCTGCCGGTGCTGATGCTGCCGGCGCATGTCGTGCTCACCGAAATGGTGATCGACCCGGTCTGCTCGCTGGCCTTCGAGGGCGCGCCGGAAGACCCGCGCAGCATGCAGCGCCCACCGCGGCGCGCCGACGAGGGCCTCGTCGGCTGGCCCCTGCTGTGGCAGGGCCTGCTGCAAGGGGGGTGCCTGCTGGTCGCCACGCTGCTGATCTACATGGCGGCCCTGCAGCAAGGGCGGGGCGAGGACGTGGCCCGCACCCTCGCGGTCGTCGGCCTGACGGCCGGCAACCTGCTGCTGGTGGCGCTCAACGTGACGGCGGGCATCGGCTGGCGGGCGATCCTCGCGCCGGGCGCCCGCGCCTTCTGGGCCGTGGCGGCCCTCGCGGGCGCCGCCCTGCTGCTGGCGATCAGCGTGCCGGCGGCGCGGGACCTGCTCCACTTCGCGCGGCCCGCTGCGGCCGACGTCGCGCTCGCGCTGGGCGGGGTCGGCGTCTCGATCGGGCTGGCCGCCCTGTTCGGGCGCCGCCGCTAGGCGCGCCCGAGGGCGTCACGCGCCGCGGCGCCGCCCACCCGCGGCCACCACCAGGCGTCGAGCGACCAGCGCCCCGGCCCCCAGAGCGCGAGGCCGGCCAGCAGGCTGCCCCAGAACACATGCTGCTGCAGCGCGGGCTCCGGGATCTCGGCCAGGCTCAGCACCGCGACGGCATTGACCACCGACAGCCCCAGCGCGCCGAAGCGGCCCGCCAGCCCGAGCACCAGCAGCACCGGCAACGCGAGCTCGCCGCCGGTGCCCATCACCGCGGCGAGTTCCGGCGGCAGCAGCGGCACCCGGTATTCGTCGTGGAACAGCGCCAGCGTCGTCTCCCAGTCGGCGATCTTGGTCAGGCCGGAGCGGAAGAAGGCCGCGCCGACATAGAGACGCGCGGCCAGCTGGGCGGCCGGCTGCAGCGCCTCGAGGGCGCGGGTCGCCTGGCGGCACAGCGCCAGGCCGGTATCGATCAGGCTCATGGAAGGCTCTCCTCGGGGGCGACCGCGGCGTGCTCGGCGCGCCACAGCCAGCCTTGTTGCAACGCGCGGACGAGCCACGCCTCGAAAACGAAGTCCGGGCCCGCGGCCGCGAGCGCCGCGGCCAGCGTGGCCCCCTGCGCCAGCGCACGCATCCAGGCGAAGTCCGGTGCGTCGAGCGCGCTGACGCGGGCGCGCCAGCCCTCGCGTGCAACCAGCACCGCCTCGCCCCGCCCGGCCGCCAGCGTCGCGCGCGCGGCCTCGAGGTCGGCGCCGCCATGGTGGGCGGCGTGCAGCGTCGCGATCGGCCAGGCGCTCGCGAGCAGCGCCGCGCCGGGCC
>CAYOXW010000095.1:0-10230 GCA_964408005.1 uncultured Methylibium sp. | reverse complement strand
GAACACGCCGATCAGCATGCCGTTGTAGCGCAGCACGTTCTCCTCGGCGATGCGCTGGCGCAGCGGGATGATCTCGTCGCGGTTGTGGCGCGCGATGTCCCAGCTGCTGCGGTAGGCGCCGTAGGCCTCGCGCACTTCCGAGCGGGCATTGACCGCGGTCTCCGCGGCGCGGTTCACGGCTTGCATGTAGACCGCCTCGGCCCGCGCGACGCGCGCGCCGCCCCAGTCGAACAGCGGCAGTTCCAGCCCCACCTCCCAGCCGGTCTGGGTCGGCTCCTCGTTGGAACTGTTGTGGACCCAGCCCAGCTCCAGCACGTTGATGAAGCGCGTCGTCTTGGTGAGCCCGAGGTTCTTCGCGGTCTGCTCGGCTGCGAGCTTGGCGCCCTGCACGTCCAGCCGCTGGGCGAGCGCGACGCGCTCGATGTCGGGCTGGTCCTTCGGTGCCTCCGGCAGGTCGGGCAAGCGCTCGGGCAGCTGGAAGCGTGTCTGCGCGCCCCACAGGCCCATCAGCCGCGTCAGCTTCTCGCGCGAGGCCTGCGCGGCGCGCTCGGCGCGCGCCAGCGTCTGCGTCGCGTCGGCGTAGAAGCCCTGCTCGCGCATGCGCTGCAGCTTGTTGAAGTTGCCGACCTCGGCCATGCGGCGCGCCAGCTCGGCGCTGGCCTCGGCGGCCTGCTGCACTTGGCGCATGTAGCGCACCGTCTCCTCGGCCGCGACCGCGGTGAAGTAGGACTTGCGAGCCTCGGAGGCGAGTGACAGCAGCTGCACCGAGACCGCGCCGCGGGTCAGCGCATAGCGCCGCTCCTCGACCTGGCGAACCAGCGGCATCGCCAGCAGCCGCGCCAGGTTGAGGTGGTAGCCACGCTCCAGCTCGACCTCGTCGCCGCGCTTGATCCGGCCGAAGCTGAAGCCCGGGTTCGGCAGTCGACTGGCCTGCACCAGCTCGGCCTCGCCGATGCCCAGCTCGAAGAACCGGGCCTGCAACCCCTTGTTGTTGAGCAGCGCGACCTGCACCGCGTCGTCGACCGTCAGCGGCTTGGCCAGCAGCTCGGTCACGCGGGCGTCGATGCGGTCCTGGTCTTCTGCCGTCCGGGCCCAGCGGACTTCCTTGCCGAGCCGCTCGCTCGCGGTCTGCTGCACCGGGCCGAAGCCGCCGTCCGGGCTGAAGCTGGCGCAGCCGGCCAGCACCAGCACGGAAATCACCGCCCCGGGCAGTCTCAGACGACCGAGACCCGTGCGCCGGGTGTCTGCCATGGAATCTGTGCGCATGATCGTCCTCAGTGCTTGTGGTGGCCATCAGCGGCCTTAGGCGCCGGCACTGCGCGGCCCTCGCCCCCCGCAGCCTTGGGACCGGGCGCGGCTGCAGGCTCCTCCTGGGCGGCCTCGCGCGCATACGAGCGCCAGCCGCCGATGCGGCCGACGTTGTCGTTGGAGTCCTTCCATGGACGCAGCTTCTGGTCGGCGTGCGGGCGGTAGCGCGTGAAGGCCGAGTCGTAGGTGACGGCGGGCACGTCGGCCGTCGCGTCGAGCGGGCTGGCGCGTGCGGCGGTGGGAGCCTCGTGACCGGCTTGCGCCGTCACTGCTGCGGTCAGCGCCAGTGCCGGCAGCATCCGGCGGATGGGAACAGGGAGCATGGTGTCCTCGCAGGAACTCGTGATCGGTCCGGCTGCCAGGGCAGCCGGGAACGGTTCATCGCGACGGGAACGGGGCGCGCACGGGTGCGCGCGCAGGGCGCGTCGCTAGGCGAGGAAGGGTCGGGGTGGCCGCTCGGGGCCGGTCTGGGCGACCTGGGGGTAGTCGTCTGCCGCTATCACCGGGGCGATCGACACCGGCTCGAGCCGGATCGGATCGGACACCCGGTCGAGCAGTGCGACCGAGGCGCAGCACTGGGCACAGGCGCTGCACTTGAACTTGCCGAGATGGGCCTGGTCGGCCTGCGCCGACGGCTGGCCGTGATCCGTCGATGCAGCCTCTGCCGCCGCGGTGTCAACGTGCGCGGCCTGGTGGTCTGCAGCCGGATGATGGTGCACCGAGCCAAGCCCGCGACGGTCGCCGTGATGGTCGGCCGCGCTCACCTGCACCATCTGGCGCTCATGCCCGGGGCCGCAATGCAGCATGGAGGACGCTGCGATCCCCTGGAGGGGGATCGCCAGCATCACCAGCCAGATGAACGCGGCACGGACGGAAACCCACATGGTTCTGAGCTTATCGCAAGACGAATGGACCGGTCGATGCGGGGGATGACCCGGCCTGCCTCGGACACCCGACGTCGTGCCGGAGTTCCGGGATCGCGGCGATGATCGGCCGCAGCCTCGGTCAGGAACTGGTCCGAATCATTACAGCTTCGTCATCAAGGCCTGCCGCTGGCCCGGCCGGCGCGTTCGCTGGCGGACACTTCAGCAATCGACGACTCCTGCCCCGCCATGCGACTGCTGATCATCGAGGACGAGCCGCGGCTTGCCGCCTACCTGCACAAGGGTCTGAGAGAGCACGGCCATGTCGTCGACGTCGCACGCGACGGCATCGACGGACGCCACCTCGCCCTCGAGGGCGACTACGACCTGGTGCTGCTCGACGTGATGCTGCCCGGCTTAGACGGCTTCGCCGTCCTCAAGGATCTGCGGGCCCGCAAGAACACGCCGGTGCTGATGCTCACTGCCCGCGACCAGGTCGAGGACCGCGTCCGTGGGCTGCGCGCCGGCGCCGACGATTACCTGGCCAAGCCCTTTGCCTTCTCCGAGCTGCTGGCGCGTATCGACGCGGTGATGCGGCGCGGCACGCCCCAGCCGATCGAGGACCAGTTGCTGCTGCGCCTGGCCGACCTGGAGGTCGACCTGTCGGCCCGCCGCGTCCACCGCGCCGGGGAACGCATCGAGCTGACGGCGCAGGAGTTCACCCTGCTGACATTGCTGATGCGGCGACGCGGCGAAGCGATGTCGCGCACGACGCTGGCCGAACAGGTCTGGGACATGAACTTCGACAGCAACACCAACGTCGTCGACGTCGCGATCCGTCGCTTGCGGGCGAAGGTCGACGAGCCCTATGGCGCCAAGCTGATCCACACCGTGCGTGGCATGGGCTACGTGATGGAATGGCGCGGCCCCGGCGAGGCTCCGCCGCCATGACGGTTCTTTCGATCCGCCAGCGGCTCGTGCTGACGCTCGGGCTGAGCGCCGTGGCGGTGTTCGCCGTGGTCGGCGGGATCCTCTACTGGGCCCTGGCTCACCAGCTCGAACAGGCCGACCGCGACGGCCTGGCCGGCAAGGTCCGGATCGTCCGCCACTTCATCGATGAAACGCGGGGCGGCAGCGTGGACGACCTGCGCCATCACATCGACGACGTGCTGATCGGCCACGGCGAGCTGCGCGTCTGGCTGCTGGACGCGCAGCGCCGCGTGACCGTCGGCGCCCCGGCCCTGCCGACGGTCGCCCATCGCATGGAAGGCGTGCTGCGCCTGGCGCATGCGGACGGCACGCCGATGGAGGGCCTGGAGGTTGCCGTCGACAACGCCGGAGCCCTGCCCGTCGCGACGATGCTTGTCGCCATCGACATCCGTCCGCGCCTGCGCCTGCTGGCCGCTTACCTCGTCGTGCTGGTGGCTGCCTGCACCATCGGCGTGCTGGCGAGCATCGGTCTCGCGGCCTGGACGACCCGGCGCGGTCTGCAGCCGCTGGTCCGGCTCTCCGCGGAAGCCAGCGCCATCGCCCCGGCGTCCCTCTCGGTGCGGCTGCGCGACGACGCCGTCGATCCGGAAGTGCATGGGTTGGTGCGGGCGTTCAACGCGGCGCTGGACCGCGTCGAGCAGGCCTACCGCCGCATGGAGGCCTTCAACGCCGACGTGGCACACGAACTGCGCACACCGCTCGCCAGCCTGATCAATGCCGCCCAGGTCACGCTGTCCAGTGCCCGCCCCCACGAAGAGCTCGAACAGACGCTGGCCCAGCAGCTCGACCAGCTCGAGGAGATGAAAGGCATGGTCAATGACATGCTGTTCCTGGCCCGCGCCGACCGCGGTGAGTCCGCGGCCGTGTGGCACGACCTCGACCTGCGCACCGAGGCCCGCAAGGCCCTGGACTATTTCGAGGCGGCCCTCGCCGACGCGTCGATCACCGCCGAGCTGGTCGGCGACGCGCGCTCGCGCGGTGACGCCGGCCTGGTGCGGCGCGCACTGTCGAACCTGCTGTCCAACGCCATCAAGCACACGCCCCGCGGCGGCACGATCGAGTTGCGCCTGGGCCAGGAGGACGGTCAGGCCATCGTCGAGGTCTACAACCCCGGCGAGCCCATACCTGAGGCCGTCAGGACACGGATGTTCGACCGCTTCTTCCGCGCCGACGGATCCCGCCAGCACCGTGGCGAGAGTGTCGGGCTCGGCCTGGCCATCGTCCGGGCCATCGCCGTCATGCACCGGGGCAGCGTCTTCGTCCGGTCCGAGACCAACGGCAACGCCGTCGGTCTGCGGCTGCCGGTCTAGCCCCGCCGTACCGCGGGCCGCGACGCGGCACGACCCGCCACAGGCCGCGCGACACCGGGGTCGGCCAGGCCCACGAGGATCGGGCAGTCCGGACGGTCGTCGCCGTGGCAGTCATGAACCAGGTGTTCGAGGGCGGCCTTCATCGCCAGCAACTCCGAGGCCTTCTGCTCCAGTTGACGGACATGTGCCTCGGCCAGGGCCTTGACCTGCCGGCTCGGCCGCCGCCGGTCCTGCCACAGGCCGACCAGTTCGGCGATCTCGGTCAGCGAAAAACCCAGGTCGCGCGCGTGCCGGATGAAGCGAAGCGTGTGCACCTCGCCGGGCTCGTACTGGCGGTAGCCCGACTCGGTGCGCCGCGCGGCCGGCAGAAGGCCACGACCTTCGTAGTGCCGGATCATCTTTGCGGAGACCCCGGAGGCCTCCGCCGCCTCGCCGATGTTCATCACGACACGCTCCTCGAACTCTCGAATGAGCACCCAGTCTAGACCTTTCCATCATGGCAAGGTCAAGCACCGTGCAGCGAATTGGACGAAGCCCTCGAAGCGGCTTGACCCTCCCACGATGGCAAGGACGAAAGTAACCGGGTCATCAACGTGCAGGAGAGCACCATGAGCAACACGATCCGGTTCCGAGTCGACGACATGACCTGCGGCCACTGCGTCCGCACCATCACCGCGGCGATCCAGGCGACCGACCCGCGAGCCGAGGTCGAGATCGATCTGGCGACTCGCCTGGTGCAGGTGGACTCGGCCGCCGTCGACGCCAGCCGGCTGAGGCGGTCCATCGCCACGGCCGGCTACACGCCGGTGGCGGTATCCGACGCACCGACGCCGCAAGCGCCCAACGTCAAGGCCGCACGGCGCGGCGCCTGCGGCTGCTGCTGACGCACCACGGCACGCCGGGATTGACCTCCGTCAAGCCCGGCGCCGCCGAACGGGCGCAAGCTGGCCGCATGGACGCCACGACGGCGCCGTCACCTTGCGGAGAACACCATGAAGCTCATCATCGGATCGATCGCGCTGGCGACACTGACGGGTTGCGCGACGGCCGTCGGCAGCGACGCGAAGGACGAGCACAAGGGCCACCATCCGACGGCGTCGCCGGCGGCGGCGGCACCCGTCGCCTACGAGCAGCAGATGGCCGCGATGCACGAGATGCACCGGAAGATGGCCGCCGCGAAGACGCCGGAGGAGCGCGCGGCGCTGATGAAGGATCACAGGCAGTCGATGCAGGACGGCATGGCGATGATGGGCCGGATGCGCGAGGGCATGGGCGCCAAGAGGTCGATGGCGATGGACCCGGAGACCATGAAGCGCCGCATGGACATGATGGAAATGATGATGCAAATGATGATGGACCGGGAGGCCACGAAGCCGCCCGCCGAGCGCTAGGCCGGGATCCCTCGCCATGGACCATCCCGCACCACGCCGGCCGCCGATCTGGCGCAGCCCCTTCGGCCTCGTTCTGCTGGCGGCCGCGGCGTTCGGCGGCTATGTTCTGCTGACCCGGCATTTCGATCACCTGCTCCAGGCCGTGCCCTTCCTGATCCTGCTGGCCTGCCCCTTGATGCACCTGTTCCACCGCGGCCATCATGGCCGCCACGGCGGCGGTGAACCCGGCGGCGCACCGACCGAGGAACGACCACCCCGCTGACCTCGCAGCGCCCTGGCCCGACGCTTCGTCAACGTACCGCTTGACTCTCCAACGGTGGGAAGGTCGAGACTGCCTTCCATCACAAGGAGCACGCGATGCAGGGCAGCCCTGGAACCCCTCACGATCACACCCACCATCAGGCCACGGCCACGGCGATGTCCGATCACCCGCGCGGAGACGGTGCGCACCGGGAACACGGTCCGCTGAAACCGACACGGACCGATGGCGGTCAGCAGCACTGTGATCACCAGCACCACCAGCACGGTCACGCGAGCACCAACGCGACACCAACGGCGCTCCAGGGCAACCCCGACGAGGTCGAATACACCTGCCCGATGCACCCGCAGGTGCGCCAGATGGGCCCGGGTCACTGCCCCATCTGCGGCATGGCGCTCGAACCGGTGCTGGTCACCGCCGCCGCCGGCGACAGCGCCGAGCTGCGCGACATGACGAAGCGCTTCTGGATCGGCACCGTTCTCACGCTGCCGGTCTTCGCGCTCGAGATGGGCGGCCACCTGACCACCCTGAACCACCTGCTAGGGCAACAGCTGTCGAACTGGATCCAGCTGCTGCTCGGCACACCGGTGGTGCTCTGGGCCGGCTGGCCTTTCTTCGTGCGGGCCTTGGCATCGGTCGAGCACCGCAGCCTGAACATGTTCTCGCTGATCGCGCTCGGCACCGGCGCGGCCTGGCTCTACAGCATCGTCGGCACAGTCGCCCCGCAGCTCTTTCCGGCCGACCTGCGGCTGGCCGATGGCGCGGTGCCGATCTACTTCGAGGCCGCCGCCGTGATCACGGTGCTGGTGCTGCTCGGTCAGGTGCTGGAGCTGCGCGCCCGCGAGAAGACCTCGGGCGCGATCAAGGCACTACTCGACCTTGCGCCCAAGACGGCCATCCGGGTCGGCGCTGACGGGCAGGACGATACCGTCGCGATCGACACCATCCAGGTCGGCGAGTTGCTGCGCGTGCGCCCCGGCGAGAAGGTTCCGGTGGACGGCGAACTCACCGAAGGCAAGGGCACGGTCGACGAATCGATGGTCACCGGCGAGCCGATGCCCGTGGCCAAGGCGCCCGGCGCCAAGGTCACGGCAGGCACGCTGAACCAGACCGGCGGCTTCGTGATGCGCGCCGAGAAGGTCGGCGCCGACACGCTGCTGTCGCAGATCGTGCACATGGTCGCCGCGGCGCAGCGCAGCCGGGCGCCGATCCAGCGGATGGCAGACCAGGTGGCCGGCTGGTTCGTGCCGGTCGTGATCCTCGTGGCGCTGCTCACCTTTGCGGCCTGGCTCGTCTGGGGACCGTCGCCCGCTTTCAGCTACGCGCTGATCACGGCCGTGGCCGTGCTCATCATCGCCTGCCCCTGCGCGCTGGGCCTGGCCACGCCGATGTCGATCATGGTCGGGGTCGGCCGCGGCGCCCAGCATGGCGTGCTGATCCGCGACGCCGAGGCGCTGGAACGCATGGAGAAGGTCGATACGCTGGTGGTGGACAAGACCGGCACGCTGACCGAAGGCCGCCCGAAGGTCGTGCACGTCGAGCCAGCACCGGGCCACACGGCCGACGAGGTGCTGCAGCAGCTCGCCAGCGTGGAACGCGCCAGCGAGCATCCGCTCGCGATGGCGGTCGTGAACGACGCGCTGCAACGCCGGCTGCCGCTGTCGCCGGTGACCGACTTCGACTCGCCCGTCGGTAAGGGTGTGGTCGGCACGGTCGACGGCGCCCGGATCGTCTCCGGGAGCGCCCGCTTCCTCGCCGAGCAGGGCATCGAGGTCGGGCCGCTGGCCGACGCGGCCGAGCGCCAGCGACTGAAGGCCGCCACGGTCATCTTCGTCGGCGTAGACAGTCGCGTCGCCGGCTTCGTCGCGATCGCCGACCCGATCAAGCCGACCACGCCGCAGGCCCTGCAGGCCCTGAAGGCGGCCGGCATCCGCATCGTGATGCTGACCGGCGACGGCCGGACCACCGCCGAGGCGGTGGGCCGCGAGCTCGGCATCGACGAGGTCGTCGCCGAGGTGTTCCCGGAAGACAAGGCCCGCGTGGTGCAGCAGCTCAAGCGCGAAGGCCGGGTGCCGGCCATGGCCGGTGACGGCGTCAACGATGCGCCCGCGCTGGCCGCCGCCGACGTGGGCATCGCGATGGGCACCGGCACCGACGTGGCAATGGAGAGTGCCGGGATCACGCTGCTGAAGGGCGACCTGATGGGCATCGTCCGCGCGCGCAGGCTGTCGCAGGCGACGATGCGCAACATCCGCCAGAACCTTTTCCTCTCGTTCGCGTACAACGTGGCCGGCATCCCGCTGGCCGCGGGCGTGCTCTACCCCCTCTTCGGCCTGCTGCTCTCGCCCATCGTGGCAGCTGCAGCCATGGCGCTGTCCTCGGTCAGCGTCATCGGCAACGCGTTGCGGCTTCGAGCGCTGAACATCGAGTGACCGAGTCGATCGAGCGAGCCGCGACGAAAGCCAGCAGGTCAGCCTGATGGGCTGGTGATGAACTGTCCGGTTCGATGATTCTGCGGGCGAAGTCATCGCACGATCGTGAGTTGCCCTCGCCTACGCTGTGCACATGCCCAGCCAGACCGCCACCCTCGAATCTCCGCCATCGAGGCCACCCAGTCGGGTTGGCCGCAAGCCGCAGGTCCCGCCCGACCTGTCCCGCTGGGCCGTCACCCCCGCGCGGGCTGACTACGTCACCATTCCGATCGCCGCGGCAATCACGGGGTATTCAGCCAAGGCTATCCGGCGCAAGATCGAGGCCGGGGTCTGGCTCGAAGGCCGCGAGTTCCGCCGCGCACCCGACGGTCATGTGCTGATCAGCGTGAAGGGGTACGAGCTATGGGTCGAAAGGGGTCGGGCGTAGAGGTTCGCGGCAACTCGATCCGCGTCCAGTTCACCTTCAACGGCGAGGTGCTGCGCCGCACGCTCAGCGTCGAAGGCAAACCGCTGCCCCCGACCGCGGCAAACCTGAAGTACGCCCACCGCCTGGCGGCGGAGATCCGGGAGCGCATCCGCTTCGGCAGCTTCTCGCTCGCCGAATACTTCCCGGCCGATGGCGACGTCGGCCAGCCGATGACCGTCGGCACCCAGCTCGACGACTGGCTCGCCGCGCAGCGCCTGGAGGTCTCGACCAGCGCCGGCTACTCGAGCGCGATCCGCTTCTGGAAGGCCGCGATCTGCGACCGCCGCGGGGCCAAGCTCGGCGACCGGCCGGTACGCATGCTCAAGCACAGCGACGTGCTGACCGCCCTCGCCTCGCGCCCCACCCTGTCGGGCAAGACCGTCAACAACTACGTGTCGGTGCTGCGCAAGGCGATGGAACTCGCCGTCGCCGACAAGGCGATCCCGACCAACCCGGTCAGCGCTGTCACCCGTGCCAAGCACCAGAAGCCCCTGCCCGACCCGTTTTCGCGCGATGAGGCCGAGTCCATCGTCGCCGACATGACGGCCCACTACCCGGCACCGATCGCGAACTACATCGAGTTCAAGTTCTTCACCGGCCTGCGCACCTCCGAGAGCTTCGGCCTGCACTGGCGCGATGTCGACCTTGCCGGCAAGCACCTTCTCGTGCACCGCGCCATCGTGCGTGGTATCGAGAAGAACAACACCAAGACCAACACCGCCCGCCAGGTCATCCTCAACAGCCGCGCGCTCGCGGCGCTGAAGCGCCAGCGCAAGCACACCCAGATGCGTGACGCGCACGTCTTTCTCGACCCGCGCTACGGCGAACCCTGGCTCGAGGAACGCGCCTTCCGTCGCAGCTTCTGGGAACCCACGCTGCGGCGCCTGGGCATGCGCTACCGGCCGCCGTACAACACCCGCCACACCTACGCGACCATGATGCTGATGGCCGGCATGACGCCGGCCTTCTGCGCCAAGCAGCTCGGCCACTCGGTCGAGATGTTCCTCCGCACCTACGCCAAGTGGATCGACGGCGGCCAGAATGCGCTGGAGATGGGCCGCCTCGAAGCTGCGCTTTCCCCGGATGGCCAGCAGACGCAGCCCGGCAAGATCAAGTGACAGAGCCCGCCGACCGCCCGCGCCGCACGCTCAAGGCTCGCGCAGCGCCTGGTCGACCGTCGCCAGCATCAGGCACAAGGTCATCGGCTTGAC
>CAYOXW010000094.1:0-10240 GCA_964408005.1 uncultured Methylibium sp. | reverse complement strand
ACGCCGGCAAGGGCCGCGAGGGCCTGCAGTCGCCGATCGTCAAGAACCTGCACGATGCGGCGATCGCCGAGATCATCGCGCGCACCGGCGCCTGCAGCGGCGACCTGATCTTCTTCGGCGCCGACAAGGCCAAGGTCGTCAACGACGCGCTCGGCGCGCTGCGCGTGAAGATCGGCCACAGCGAGTTCGGCCGCGAACATGGCCTGTTCGAGGACAAGTGGGCGCCGCTGTGGGTGGTGGACTTCCCGATGTTCGAGTACGACGAGGACAACGCGCGCTGGAGCGCCGTGCACCACCCGTTCACCGCGCCCAAGGACGGGCACGAGGACCTGATGGACACCGACCCGGGCGCCTGCATCGCCAAGGCCTACGACATGGTGCTCAACGGCTGGGAACTGGGCGGCGGCTCGGTGCGCATTCACCGCGCCGAGGTGCAGAGCAAGGTCTTCAAGGCGCTCAACATCTCGGCCGAGGACGCCAAGGTCAAGTTCGGCTTCCTGCTCGACGCGCTGCAGTACGGCGCGCCGCCGCACGGCGGCCTGGCCTTCGGCCTGGACCGCATCGTCACGATGATGGCCAAGGCCGACAGCATCCGCGACGTGATCGCCTTCCCGAAGACCCAGCGCGCGCAGTGCCTGCTGACCCACGCGCCGAGCCTGGTCGACGAGAAGCAGTTGCGCGAGCTGCACATCCGGCTGCGCAATCCGCAGGCGCTCGCCTGAGTCCGGGCGACCTCCCGCACAATCAAGGGGCGCCTCGGCGCCCCTTGTCCGTTTCAGAGCCGGCCACAACGTGACGACGCCCCGTCCCCCGAAGGTTCCCGAGTCGGTGCTGGTCGTGATCCACACGCCGGCCCTCGAGGTGCTGCTGCTCGAGCGTGCCGATGCGCCCGGCTACTGGCAGAGCGTGACGGGCTCGAAGGACAGCCCTGGCGAGACCCTGCTCGAGACCTGCGTCCGCGAGGTCGAGGAGGAGACCGGCATCGTGATCGGCGGGGCGAGCGTGCCGAGGACGGCGCTGCGCGACTGGGGGATGTCGAATGTCTATGAGATCTATCCGCGCTGGCGGCACCGCTACGCGCCCGGCGTGACCCACAACACCGAGCATGTGTACGGGCTGCAGGTGCCGGCCGGCACGCCGGTGCGGCTGGCGCCGCGCGAGCACCTGCGCTACCTCTGGCTGCCCTGGCGCGAGGCGGCCGACCGCTGCTTCTCGCCATCGAACGCCGAGGCGCTGCTGCAGCTGCCGCGCTTCGCGGCGACGGACTGAGCGCATGCTCAAGCCTCTGCAGTCCACCGTCCTGCCGCCGGCCGGCACCGACGAGCGCCGGCTGCGCGTCGCGACCTACAACATCCACAAGGGCGTGCGCGGTATCGGGCCGCTGAAGCGGCTCGAGATCCACAACCTCGGCCTCGCGATCGAGGCGCTCGACGCGGACATCGTCTGCCTGCAGGAGGTGCGCCAGTTCCATCGCCGCGACCAGCGTCACTTCGAGCGCACCTGGTTCGGCTGGCCGGCCGGAGGACAGGCCGAGTTCCTCGCCCCCGAGGGCTACGACGCGGCCTACCGCACCAACGCCGTGACCCGCCACGGCGAGCACGGCAATGCGCTGCTGGCGCGCTGGCCGATCGGCGAGCCGCGCCAGCGGGATGTCTCGGATCATCGCTTCGAGCAGCGCGGGCTGCTGCACGTGCCGGTGCAGTGGCAGGGGCTGGTGGTGGAGACGGTGGTCGTGCACTTCGGCCTCGCGCACGCGAGCCGGGTGCGGCAGGTGCAGCGGCTGGCCGACTTCGTCGAGCGCGAGCTCGATCCGGCCGTGCCGCTGCTGGTGGCGGGGGACTTCAATGACTGGGGGGAGCGCCTCGATGGCGCACTGCGCGAGGCCGGGCTGGCGCGCGCGCGCGCGCCGTCCGGCGGCGCGGCCAGCCAGCACCGCAGCCTGACCTTCCCGTCGCTCGCGCCGGTGTTTGCGCTCGACCGCATCTACACCCGCGGGCTGCGCTGCGCCTCGACCTTCGTGCCGCGCGGCGCGAGCTGGGCGCGCATGTCCGACCACCTGCCGCTGGTGGCCGAGTTCGAGCTCGCCGGAGCCTGAGCATGCGGCGTGCGCGCCGGTCCATCCCGCCGCCCGAGGTCTGGTACGCGCAGCCGCGCGCCGTGTACACCGGCGGCAACGAGGTCCTGCTGCTGCGCGGCGGGGATGCCTTGTTCCCGGCGATGTGCGAGGCGATCGGGCGCGCGCTGCACGAGGTCTGGGTGGCCACCTACATCTTTGACAGCGACGACGCGGCGCGTGCGGTCGCCGAGGCCCTGGCGGCCTGTGCGCGCCGCGGCGTGCGCGTGCGGGTCGTCGTCGACGGCTTCGGCAGCCAGCACGCGCTCGAGACGGTGCGCGGCTGGCTCGAGCCGGCCGGTGTGGCGCTGGCGGTGTTCCGGCCGATGCATGGCTGGTGGAGCTGGCTGCAGCCGGGGGCGCTGCGGCGGCTGCATCACAAGCTGTGCGTGGTCGACGGCCAGATCGGTTTCGTCGGCGGCATCAACCTGATCGACGACCGCCACGACCTGCACCATGGTTGGAGCGAGCAGCCCCGGCTCGACTACGCGGTGCGCGCGCGCGGCCCGGTGGTCGCGCCGATCGAGCACACGGTGCGAGCAATGTGGTCGCGCGCGGCCTTCGGGCGGGACTGGCGCGAAGAGGTGCTCGGGATCGCGCGCAGCCGCCGACCGCTCATCCGCGCGCGGCGCCTGCTCGAGCGCATGCGGCTGTCGATGCGGCCGGCGTCGCGGCGCGCGGCTTCGGAGGCGGTGCTCGCATCGGTGCGCGCCGCGCTGATCGTGCGCGACAACCTGCGCCAGCGGCGCAGCATCGAGCGCCACTACATCGATGCGCTGCGCAGCGCGCGCGAGCGTATCGACCTCGTCTCGCCCTACTTCTACCCCGGCCGCGAGTTCCGTCGTGCGCTGATCGAGGCGGCACAGCGTGGCGTGCAGATAAGGCTGCTGCTGCAGGGCAAGGCCGACTACCGTTTCGCGGCACTTGCGGCGCGCGTGCTCTACGACGAGCTGCTGGCGCACGGCATGCGGATCTTCGAGTACATGCCCGCCTTCCTGCATGCCAAGGTCGCTCGCGTCGACGACTACTGGGCGACGGTCGGCAGCTCCAACATCGATCCGCTGTCGCTGCTCGTCAACCTGGAGGCCAACCTCGCGGTGCGCGACCGCGGCTTCGCCGCGACGTTGGCGCGCGAACTCGAGCGCGACTTCGCCGCCGCGACCGAGGTCACCGCGCCGATGCGACTGGCGGGCTGGCGGCGCGTGCTGCGACGCGGCTTCGTCGCCTGGGCGGCCGGCGTCTACCTGCGGCTGGCCGGGGCCACGGTGCGCTACTGAGGGTGGCCGCCCCGCGAATGCGGGGCGGCTCGCATGGCACCATACGGCCACTGGACATCGCGGCCAAGTGGCCGCCCGCACCACCATGGAAATCAGCGCTGCGACCCTGCCGATCGACCACCGCAACGGGTTGAGGATGGACGCCACGGAAGCACGCGCGCTGGGGGCGCTGCTGCACGACGAGTACGCGCGCGCGCAGCCTTTCCCGCACATCGTGATCGACGGCATCCTCCCCGACGGGCTGGTGCGTCAGGTGGTCGAGCACTTCCCGGCCGCGCCGCTGCCCTCGGACACCAATTTCGAGATCGGCTACGCCGGCCAGCACAAGCGCCAGATCCTCCCGGAGGACTGCGACGCCGAGATGCGCGAGCTGTTCCACTTCTTCAATTCGCGGCCGGTGCTGCAGTTTCTCGAGGGCCTGACCGGCATCGAGGCCCTGCTGCCCGACCCGTATTTCTCGGGGGGCGGCTTCCACGAGATCTCCACGGGCGGCCTGCTCGGCATCCACGCCGATTTCCGCATCAACGACCAGCTGCACCTGCAGCGCCGCCTGAACATGCTGATCTACCTGAACGAGGGTTGGCGTGACGAGTGGGGCGGCCGGCTCGAGTTGTGGGATCGCGGCATGAAGCGCTGCGAGCGCTCGGTCGCGCCGCTGCTCAACCGCTGCGTGGTGTTCAACACCGATGCCGACACCTACCACGGCCACCCGGACCCGCTGGCCAGTCCGCCCGGGGTGAAGCGGCGCTCGATCGCGCTGTATTACTACACTGCCTCGCGCGCGATCTACCGCGAGGTGCCGCACCTGTCGACGATGTACCAGGCCCGACCCGGCGATGCCGCCGAGGTGCAGGCCTCGGCGCGCCGCCTGCGGGGTCGCCAGTATCTGCAGGACTGGGCCCCGCCGATCGCGGTGCGGGCGATCGACAAGGCGGTGCGGCTGGTCGGCAAGGTGCGCAGCCGCCTCGCTGGCGCTTGAGCGGGCGGCGCCGGGGCGCCGCGCCGGAGCCCCTGCTGGCCGTGGCGGCGGGCGCGAAACGTTAGGATCGCGCCCATGAATGCCCCGAAGCCCCTCGGCACGCCGCTGCACGCGGTCGTGCCTGCGCCCGGCACCGGCGACGACGGTACGCCCGTGTCGGTGCGGATCCGCGAGCGGATCAAGGCCAGCCGCGAGCGCTTCCACGCCAACGACAACATCGCCGCCTTCATCGAGCCGGGCGAACTCGAGCAACTGCTCGACGAGGTCGCGGGCAAGATGCGCGGTGTGCTCGACAGCCTGGTGATCGACACCGAGAACGACCACAACACCCAGGACACCGCGCGCCGCGTCGCGAAGATGTATGTCAACGAGGTGTTCAAGGGCCGCTACACGCCCGAGCCGCCGGTCACCGAGTTCCCGAACGTCGAGCGCCTGAACGAGTTGATGATCGTCGGCCCGATCACTGTGCGCAGTGCCTGCTCGCACCACTTCTGCCCGATCATGGGCCGGGTCTGGATCGGTGTGATGCCCAACGAGCACTCCAACCTGATCGGCCTGTCGAAGTACGCGCGCCTGACCGACTGGATCATGAGCCGTCCGCAGATCCAGGAGGAGGCCGTGACCCAGGTCGCCGACTTGCTGCAGGACAAGATGAGCCCCGATGGTCTGGCCGTCGTGATGGAGGCCGATCACTTCTGCATGCAGTGGCGTGGCGTGCGCGACCTCGACTCGAAGATGGTCAACAGCGTGATGCGCGGCAGCTTCCTGAAGGACGCGAATCTGCGGCGCGAATTCCTCGCGCTGGTCAACACCAGGCGGGGGTGAGCATGCTGGTGCGACTGCTCTACGCCAGCCGCGCCGCCGCGGCGGTGACGCCGGAGGCGATCGACTCGATCCTGGCGCAGTCGCGCCACCACAACCCGGCGCTCGGCATCACCGGCATCCTGTGCCATGGTGGCGATGTGTTCATGCAGGTGCTCGAGGGCGGCCGCGAGGTGGTCAACGCGCTGTATGGTGACATCGTGCGCGACCCGCGGCACCGCGACGTCGCGGTGCTGCTGTTCGAGGAGGTCACCGAACGCCGCTTCGCGCACTGGACGATGGGCCAGGTCAATCTGGCCAAGGTCAACCCCTCGATCCTGCTGAAGTACAGCGAGAAGCCGGTGCTCGATCCCTACGCCGTGTCGGGCAAGGTCTCGATGGCCCTGCTCGAGGAGCTGATGGCCACCGCGTCGATCGTCGGTCGCACGGGCTAGGACGAATCTTGCCCTCGGCGACCTGGCGCCGGCTCGCCGCGCTGGGCCTGCTGCTCGGCGCGGCGGCATCGGCCCGGGCGGGGTTCGAGGCCGAGGTCACGCATGTGAGCGACGGGG
Source organism: uncultured Methylibium sp. (assembly GCA_964408005.1). Taxonomy (GTDB): domain Bacteria; phylum Pseudomonadota; class Gammaproteobacteria; order Burkholderiales; family Burkholderiaceae_C; genus Methylibium. Next base: position 4,498 of record CAYOXW010000094.1, on the reverse strand, counting down.
ACACCCTGTGGGTGCGCAGCGTGCCGACGGCGGAGGACCCGCGCGGGAGGCGCCTGAAGCTGCGCCTGATCGGTCTCGACGCACCGGAGCGCTGCCAGCCGCATGGCGCCCAGGCGCGTGACGCCCTGAAGCAGCGCGTGTTAGGCCGACAGGTCGTCGTGGACGTCGAGGCGACGGACGCGCACGGCCGCGCGCTGAGCCGGGTGGTGTTCGAAGGCCGCGATGTCGGCGCCGCGCTGGTGCGCGACGGGCACGCCTGGTCGGCCCGCTGGCGTGATGATCCGGGGCCCTACGCGCGCGAGGAAACCGAGGCCCGCGCCGCGCGGCGCGGGTTGTTCGCCGCCGAGCGGCCGGAGTTGCCGCGCGACTTCCGGCGCCGTCACGGGCCTTGCCCGTGACGGCGGTTCAGCCGCCGGTGGCGACCAGCGAGAAGCCGTCAGGGAGCGAGAGCTCGATCCGCACCCGGGTGCCGAAGGAGCCGTTCGGGTTGACCTCGATGCAATCGGACTCGGTGCCCTCCGGGTTGTTGGAGGCGTCGCGGTAGCTGTAGTTGACGCAGAAGTAGACCGTGCCGCCGATGTCGTCAACGGACCAGCGCGCGCTGCTGCGCGACGTGACCGTGGTGTCGCCGGAGGCGCAGCTGCCGTAGTCGGTCGCGGCGTAGAGCGCGCCGCTGTCGCCGATCCGGGCGCTTGCCGGCGGCAGCGTCGTGACGATGTCGCTGCATGAGCCGTCGTCGGCGCTCGCGCCGATCAGCTGCGCGGCACCGGTGTAGTAGAGCGACTGCAGCGCGACGACGGGGGTGCCGCCGTTGACGCCGACGCTGATCCGCTGGTCGGTGCGTTGGGCGGCCGCGCCGCTCTTCGGGTAGGCCGAGTCCCCCAGCGGCGTGAGCCGGAGCTCGAACTCATAGTCGTTGCCATCGCTGCCGCGGCCGCTGGCGAGGATGGTGCGCACCGCGCTCGGCGCGATCAGGTCGTTCCAGGCGGTCGCGACCGCGTAGGGCGTGTCGCTGCCACTCCCGCCGCCGCCGCAGCCGGCCATCAGGGTGGTCAGTGCCAGGCCGCAAGCGGCTCGCCAGGTGGTCTTCATCGTCATCAGCTCCCAGGTGAGGGCATACCGGCATGCCCAGAGGTGAACGGACCCCGCGCCGCCATGCTACCGGTGCATCAACGTGCTCTTGCCGAACAGCGACTCGACCAGATCCACGGCCACGGTGGCAGTCTGATTCCGCACGTCCAGGGCCGGGTTGAGTTCCATCAAGTCGAGCGAAGCGAGCCGGCCGGTGTCGGCGATCATCTCCATGCACAGCTGCGCCTCGCGGTAGGTCGGACCGCCATGGACGGCCGTGCCGACGCCGGGGGCGATCGACGGGTCGAGGAAGTCGACGTCGAAGCTCAGGTGCAGGTGGGTGTTCGCATCGAGCGTCGCGAGTGCCAGTTCCATCGCGTGGCGCATGCCCATCTCGTCGATGTAGCGCATGTCGAAGACCTCGAGCCCGGCCTCGTGGACCAGGCGCTTCTCGCCGGCGTCGACGCTGCGGATGCCGATCTGACGGATCCACTTCGGCTGCAGCGCCGGTGCCTGGCCGCCGAGCTCGACCAGCGCCGGCGGGCCGAGTCCGCACAGGCAGGCCACCGGCATGCCGTGGACGTTGCCGCTCGGCGTCAGCACATGGGTGTTGAAGTCCGCGTGCGCGTCGAGCCACAGCACGCGCAGCTTCCTGCCCGTCGCGCGGCAGTGGCGTGCGACCGCGCTGATGCTGCCGATCGCCAGGCTGTGGTCGCCGCCGAGCAGGATCGGCAGCCGGTCGGCCTGCAGCTCGGCATGGACCGCGTCGTGGACTGCGTGGCTCCAGGCGACGACCTCCGAGAGGTGGCGGTAGCCGTCCACCGGCGGGCGTCCGGGGTTGGCGGGGCCGGCGAGGTTGCCTCGATCGAGCACGTCGAGCCCCAGACCCTCGAGCGCGCGCTGCAGGTCGGCCACGCGCAGCGCCTCCGGTCCCATCGCGGCGCCGCGGGTGCCGGCGCCGACATCAGTCGGCGCGCCGATCAGCGAGACCGGCCGCCGGCTCATGGCCGTTCCTGCTCCGGCGTGCGCGCCCGGTGGCCTGCCGCAGGGGCGAGCATGGGTTCAGGGCGGTGCGCCAGTCGGGCGCGATCGACGGCATGCATGGATCACATGTCCTCGGCGAAAGGGCCGGTCTGGGTGTCCGGCGCGTCGAGACCGTAGTGTCGCTCGATCACGCCCCAGGCCTCCTCCGCGCTTTCGACGAAGTGGAAGAGCTTGACGTCCTCGGGCGAGATCATGCCGGTGCCCACGAGCAGCTCGAAGTCGATCAGCCGGCTCCAGAACTCGCGGCCGAACATCAGCACCACGCGCCGGCGGATCTTGCCGGTCTGCATCAGGGTCAGCGCCTCGAACAGCTCGTCGAGCGTGCCGAAGCCGCCGGGGAAGCACGCCAGAGCCACCGCACGCATCAGGAAGTGCATCTTCCGCATCGCGAAGTAGTGGAACTGGAAGCACAGCTCGGGCGTGATGTAGTCGTTGGGCTGCTGCTCGTGCGGCAGCGCGATGTTCAGCCCGATGCTGGGCCCGCCGGCCTCGTAGGCGCCGCGGTTGCCAGCCTCCATGATCCCGGGTCCCCCGCCGGTCACCACCGCGATCGCCTGCTCCAGCCGCTTCGAGGCGGTGGTCACCATGTGGGCGAAACGCTGCGCCTGCTCGTAGTGGTGTGACATCGCGACCTGCATCGCCGCGCGCTGGCGTGCCGCGTCGTCGCCACTGGCCTCGGCCTGGGCGAGCCGCTCGGCCGCCACCTCCGGCGGCAGGATGCGCGCGCTGCCGAAGATCACCACGGTGGCCTCGATGCCGTGCTCGCGCTGCACCAGCTCGGGCTTGAGCAGCTCGAGCTGCATGCGCACCGGGCGCAGCTCCTCGCGCAGCAGGAAGTCGTTGTCGGTGAAGGCCAGCCGGTAGGCGCTTTCGGGGCCGGCGTAGCGCGAGGGCGGCACCAGCGCCGCCGCCTCTTCCTGCGCGCTCGGGAAGTTGCGCGCCCTCAGTGCATTCGATGAATCGTCCATGGCTCAGGATAGCGTGCCGCACACGCTGCAGCCGGGGCGCCGCGCGATACGGATCTCGGTCCATTGCATCGAGCGCGCGTCGAGCATCTGCAGCCGTCCCGCCAGGCTCTCGCCGCTGCGCGCGAGCAGCTTCAGCGCCTCGGCCGCCTGCACGCTGCCGACAATGCCCACCAGCGGCGCGAACACCCCCATCACCGCGCAGCGCACCTCCTCGGCGCCGGCCTCCTCGGGGAACAGGCAGGCATAGCAGGGACTGGCCGCATCGCGCGGGTCGTAGACCGCGAGCTGCGCGTCGAAGCGGATCGCCGCGCCCGAGACCAGCGGCACGCGGTGCGCGACGCAGGCGCGGTTGACCGCGTGGCGCGTCGCGAAGTTGTCGCTGCAGTCGATGACCACGTCGGCCTCGCGCACCAGCGCGTCGAGGCGCTGCGCGTCGGCGCGCTCGACCAGGGCCTCGACATGCACCTCGGGGTTGATCGCATGGATGCTGCGTGCCGCCGACTCGGCCTTGGGCATGCCGACGCGCGCCAGGTCGTGGGCGATCTGGCGCTGCAGGTTGGTCACGTCGACGCGGTCGTGATCGACCACGGTAATGCGCCCGACGCCCGCCGTGCCGAGGTAGAGCAGCACCGGCGAGCCCAGCCCGCCGGCGCCGATCACCAGCGCGCGGCCGTCGAGGATGCGCTGCTGGCCCTCGACGCCGATCTCTTCGAGCAGGATGTGGCGGCTGTAACGGAGCAACTGGTCGTCGGTCATGGCGGGGTCCTGGAAAGGCGAACGGGGCCCGAGGCCCCGTTCGATTCTGCCCTGCGCTGCCGCGCTCAGTTGGCCTTGGTGTCCGCCTCGGCCTTGCGCTCGACCTGGGTCTTGGAGACCACCACCGGCCGGCCCCGGAGCTGGTTCAGCGCCTGCTGCAGCGGGAAGTCCTCGGCGCTGCCGAACTCGGGCAGCGGCTTGGGCGCCTTGTCCTTGTCGGCGCTGGCGGCGGCATTGGCCTCCTCGAGCTTCTTGATCGCCTCCTCGCGGGCCTTCTCGCGCGCGGCGTCCTTGACCTCGGGGCCCTGGCCGCTGGAGATGTGCTTGTCGAGGTCGGCCTCGCGGGTGCGCAGCGCGGCGAACACATTGCCCTCGGCCGTCTCGTCCAGCCACACGTCCGGCACGATGCCCTTGGCCTGGATCGAGGCGCCGCTGGGCGTGTAGTAGCGCGCGGTGGTGATCTTCAGCGCGGTGTCGGGCGAGAGCTGGCGCACCGTCTGCACCGAGCCCTTGCCGAAGGTCTGGCTGCCCATGATGGTGGCGCGCTTGTGGTCCTGCAGGGCGCCCGCGACGATCTCGCTGGCCGAGGCAGAGCCTTCATTCACCAGCACCACGAGTGGCACGGACTTGAGGGCTGCGGGCAGGCGTCGCAGCGGGTC
>CAYOXW010000093.1:0-10525 GCA_964408005.1 uncultured Methylibium sp. | reverse complement strand
CGCGCAGGAGCTGGTCACCATCCAGTCGGCGCGCGCCTTCACCGCGGCGCTGGTGTTGGCGTAGACGACCACCGTGCGGTCCGGGTGCGCATCGCAGAAGGCCGCGAAGTCGTCCGCCGGGCAGCCCAGGTCGAGCGAGCAGGTCGCCTCGAGGTCGGGCATCAGCACCGTCTTCCCGGGCGACAGGATCTTGGCGCTCTCGCCCATGAAGCGCACGCCGGCGACCACCAGCGTCTGCGCCGCGTGGTCGCGGCCGAAGCGCGCCATCTCGAGAGAATCGGACACGCAGCCGCCGGTCTCGAGCGCCAGGTCCTGCAGGTCGCCGTCGACGTAGTAGTGCGCGACAAGCACCGCGTTCTGCGCCTTCAGCAGCTGCTTCGCGCGCGCCTTCAGCGCGTCGCGCTGCGCCGGGCGCAGCGGCTCGGGCACCTTGGCCCAGGCATGGGCGGTCGAGCAGGCGCCGACGGCATCCTGCTTCGTGAAGTCGTAGAGAACTTGGCTGCTCATATCGGGCTCGATTGTCTTATGCCGCGCCGAACAGCCGGCTCGGCGGGGCCCCGAGCGAGCGCCGCACCATCGCGCTGAACGCGCTCGGGCTCGCGTAGCCCAGCTCGGCGGCGATCTCGCTCATCGGCCGCTTCTTGGCCGCCAGCGTAAGCGCGCGCGCCAGCAGCACCTGCTGGCGCCATTGGCCGAAGCTGGTGCCCAGCTCGTCGCGGAACAGCCGCGCGATCGTGCGCTCGCTCGCGCCCACGTCGCGCACCCAGGCGCCCAGCGTGTCGTGGCGCGTCGGCGCGGCCAGCACCGCCTCGCACAGCGCGCGCAGGCGCTTGTCCTGCGGCATCGCCACGCCCAGCGGCACCGGGGCGGCGCGCCGGAGCTCATCGGCGAGCAGCGGGGCGATCAGCTTCTCGCGTTCGAGCGCCTCCGGCTCGGGGGCGGGGCCGTCGTCGGGCGAGTCCGGGGCCGAGGGCAGCGCCAGCATCAGCGCGCGCAGCAAGTCGGAGACCTCCAGCACCCGGCACTGCTGCCAGCCGGCGCCGTCGGCCGGCTTGCGCACGCCCGGCCCGCAGCAGCCGGGGCGCTGGTGCAGGTAGAGCGTGCACAGCGCGGCCTGCTCGACGACGGTGACCGCGTGCTCGACCCCCGGCGGGATCCACAGCGCGCGCGAGGGCGGCACGAGATAGGTGCCGCCGCGCGTGGTGAGACGCAGCACGCCGGTGGCCGACCACGCCAGCTGCGCCCAGCCGTGGCTGTGCGGCTCGACATGCGTGTCCTCGACCAGCACGCTGTGCTTGGCGCGCAGCGGCCGCTCCGGCGTCGGCGCGTACAGGTGCGGCGAGGCCGCCTGCATGCGGCGCAGGCGCGTCGGCGCGCGGGCGGCGACGGGGGTGGGGCGCTTTGGCATGAATTCGACAGAATTTGTCCCGCTATCGTAAGCGCGCCGAACCGACCCTCACTACGATCGGGTCATGGTTTCCCCTCTTCCGTCCCCTGTCCCCGCCGCGCTGCGCGGCGACGCCCGCACCATCGGTCTCGTCGGTCTGGCGCACGGCACGTCGCACTTCTTCCAGATGCTGCTGCCGCCGCTGTTTCCGCTGTTCATCCGGGACTTCGGGCTGAGCTGGTCGCAGGTCGGTCTGCTGATGTCGGTGTTCTTCGTCGTCTCCGGCGTCGGTCAGGCGCTGGCCGGCTTCGTGGTCGACAAGGTCGGCGCGCGGCCGGTGCTGTACGCGGCGATGGCGCTGTTCATCGCCTCGGCGCTGGCGGCGGCGGGGGCGCCGGGCTATGCCGGGCTGATGCTCGCGGCCGTGCTCGCGGGCCTGGGCAACGCGTCCTTCCACCCGGTGGACTTCACCATCCTCAACCACCGTGTCTCGCCGGCCCGGCTCGGGCATGCCTTCTCGGTGCATGGCGTGACCGGCAACCTCGGCTGGGCGGCGGCGCCGGTGTTCATGGCCGGCATGCTGGCGCTGTTCGACTCCTGGCGCATGGCCTACCTGGGGGCGGCGCTGCTGGGGGCGGCCGTGCTGGCGCTGCTGCTGTGGCAGCGCGCCGCGCTCGACGACCGGGCGGCCCGCGCGGCGGCGGCGCGCAAGGCCGAGCGGGTGCCTCAGGAGCACCCGCTGGCCTTCCTGAAGCTGGCCTCGGTGTGGCTGTGCTTCGGCTTCTTCTTCTGGACCACCGCGGCGCTGGCGGCGATCCAGAGCTTCGCCAGCCCGGCGCTGCAGCGCCTCTACGACCTGCCGCTGTCGGCGACGGCCTTCGTCGTGACCGGCTACATGCTGTGCGCGGCGGCGGGCATCGTCGTGGGCGGCTTCCTGGTCGGGCGGGTGCGGCGGCTGGAGCGCACCATCGGCGTCGCGATGACGGCCGCGGCGCTGGTGCTGCTGCTGGCGGCCAGCGGCTGGCTGCCGGGCGGCATGGCCGCGGTGCTGGTGGCGCTGGCCGGCGTCGGCACCGGCCTGGCCAGCCCCTCGCGCGACATGCTGATCCGCCAGGCCGCGCCGCCGGGGGCGACCGGGCGTGTCTACGGCCTGGTGTATTCCGGCCTGGACGTCGGTTTCGCGACCGCGGCGCCGGTGTTCGGTGCGCTGCTCGACCATGGCCATGCGGCCGGGGTGCTGCAGGGGGCGGCGCTGGCGCTGTTCGTGGCGGTGGGGTCGGCGGCGCTGGTGGGGGTGAGGCTGGCGGCGCGGCCGCGCGCCGTGCCAGCGACCGCGTGATCGCGAGCGGGGAGCGTCCTGATCGCGGGGCGCGGGCCCGGGGCTGACCGGCGGCAGGTGCCCCGCACGCACGGCAGAATTCGCTACCGGACCCGCTGCGCCGCGCAGGCGCGGAGCCCGGGGATCGACCTGTATCAGCGCCGCCGCGCCGGAGACCTTGCCGATGAGCCCACGCCTGCTCTGGCCGCTGGCCGGATGGACACTGATCGCCGCTGGCGCGGCAAGCGGGGCCGCGCCGGCACCGCCGCCGGCAGCGCCGGCATCCGCGCCCGCGGCCCCATCGGCGGCACCTGATCCGGCCGTGCTCGGGCGCTGGGTCATCGAGCAGGCCCGCAGCGCGCCGCTGACCGACAAGCGCCAGGCCCACCTGGTGTTCGGCGCCGACGGCACGCTGAGCGGGCACGGCAGCTGCAACACGCTGCGCGCGCGCTACACGCTGGCCGGTCAGGCGCTGAAGATCGACGCGATCGCCACCACCCGCATGGCCTGCGGCGAGGCGCTGATGGAGCAGGAGGACCGTGTGCTCACCGCGCTCGAGCGCGCCGCGCGCGCGGCGGTGCCGGCGCATGGTTTCCTCACGCTCTGGGATGCCGACGGCGCCGTGCTGCTGCGCGCCTCGCGGGCCGAACCCTGAGCGCTCCCCATCCCCCCCGACCTCGAACGGAGGCCCGATGAGCCCCTTGCCCGACTTCGCCACCTGCGACCTCTGCGATGCCCACAAGAACGACGGCGACGGCGCCTTTCGCGTGCTGCCGCCGGTCTTTCACGACTACGGTGGCGTGCGCAAGTTCTGCGGCCCGGTCAGCACCGTCAAATGCCATGAAGACAACACGCTGGTGAAGGCCGCGCTGGACGAGCCCGGCCAGGGCCGTGTGCTCGTCGTCGACGGCGGCGCCTCGCTGCGCCGCGCGCTGGTCGGCGGCAACCTCGGCGCGGCGGCGGCGAGGAACGGCTGGGCCGGCATCGTGGTCGACGGCTGCGTGCGCGACAGCGCCGAGCTGGCCGCCTGCGCGGTCGGCATCCGTGCGCTGGCGCTGATGCCGCTGCCGACCGAGAAGCGCCAGAGCGGTCAGCGCGACGTCGCGGTGCAGGTGCAGGGCGTCTGGCTGCGCCCGGGCGACTGGCTCTATGCCGACGCGGACGGCATCGTCGCGATGGCCGCGCCGGCCTGAACGACACCGGGGCGGCGCGCCGGCGCAGCCGTCTCGTCGAGCACGGTCGACGCCAGGAAACGCGTCAGCTCGCCGCGACGCAGCAGCGACAGGAAGACGTTGTGGCCGACCGCGCGATCGGCCTCGCGGACGGGGAGCTCGGTCGCCGGGATGAGCCGCGCGAGCGCCTGCGCCGAGGCCGCATCGCGCGCCTCGTCGCCGCCGTAGGCCAGGAAGATCCGCGGGGCCGTGCGCAAGGCCTGGGCTTGGCGCATCAGGAGCGGCTCGACGCCGTGGCCCGCCACGTCGAGCCAGCCCCGGTCCTCCGGGCCGCGCCCGCCGGCCGACAGGGCCGCCGGCAGGCCGAGCCGCAGGGCCGCCAGCACCGCCGCCAGACCGCCGCCGCTGGTGCCGAGGGCCACGCAGCGGCGGTAGTCGTCGAGGTGGGCCAGTGGACGCAGCGCATCGACCGTGCTCTCGAAGTCGGGGCCCAGGTGCGGGAGCCCGCGACGGTGGCCGTGCGGCTTGCGATAGCCGACCATCAGCACGTCGACCTGCCGGGCCTGCAGGCACTGCAGGAACAGCGGCGTTGGCAGGAACATGCGGCCGGTGGAGCCGGTGAAGCACAGCAGCAGCTGCTTGTGCGCGCGTGTGTCGCGGCCATCGGTGTACAGCGTCAGCTGCGGCCCGAGCCGGCGTCGCGTGAAGGGCTCGGCCCGGGGCTTGCCCGTGCCGAGGAACAGCCGTTGCAGCCCGAGCATCCAGCGGCGCGGCGGGGCCGCCGGCGGTTGCCAGGGCGCGTCGGTGCGGCCGCACCAGGCGCCAAGCGGCGCCAGGCGCTTGCACGCCGAGCGCCACGCGGAGGCGAGTGCGCCCTCGCGGTGGGCGCGCAGCGCCGAGAACTCGTCCGGTGTGAGGCGTCGCTCCAGCGCGATGTGCAGCGTGTTGAGCTGGTTGAGCGAGCGGCAGCGTCGCGCCAGCCGGCGGTAGAGCCTGATCATGGCGCGCTGTCGCCGCGCACCAGCGTGGCGAGGCGCTGCAGCGAACCGATCTTGCGCAGCTGATCCGGCACCACGCTGACGCCGGCGTTGATCTCGATCGCGATGCACAGCTCCATCTCGGCGAGGCTGTCCATCTCGAGCGTGTCGAAGGGCACCTCGGCGATGCCGGCCAGGAAGCCCTCGGCGAGCTGCTTCTCGCGCATCGCGAACACGTTCGCGGCCTCCAGCGCCTCGACCAGCATCGCGCGCACCTGCTGCTCGGTCATGCCGCGCTCCGTTCGGCCGCGGCGGGGAGCATCGCGGCGAGGGTCGTCTTCATCGTCTTGCCTTGCGGGTTCCTGGGCAGTTGCTCGAGCACCATGACGCGGCGCGGCGCACGCAGCCCGAGCTGCTCGCGGGCATGGCGCTGCAGTTCGGCGCCGCCGACGGCGGCACCGGGGCGCAGCACGACCGCGGCCACCGGGATCTGGCCGTGCACGACCGAGGGCCAGGGGAAGGCTGCCGCCTCCGCGACGCCCGGGTGGGCCTCGAGCACGCGCTCGATCTCGGCCGGGAAGATGTTCAGCCCGTTGAGCACGATCATGTCGTCCTGGCGGCCCAGCACGACGAGCCGGCCGTCGCTGCGCAGCAGGCCCATGTCGCCGGGGTAGAACCAGCCGTCGCGAAAGCGCTGCGCGGTCTGCTGCGGGTTGTCGAGATAGCCCTCGGCCATGCCCGGCGCGCGCAGCCGGATCGCGCCGCCGCATCCCGGGGGCTGCGGCCGGTCCTCGGCGTCGACCACCTCGAGCTCGACGCCCGCCAGCGGTCGGCCCGCGAGCTCGTCGGCGTCGTGCTCGCCGGGCAGCGCCATCGCGATCGCGCCGCACTCGGTCGCCGCATAGCGCACGTAAAGCTCGGGCGTCACGCGCTCGAGGACGGCGCGGCGCACGCCATGGGGCACGGCCGAGCCGCCGGTGCGCAGCTTCAGGCCCGCGAGCCGCTCGGCGCCGTGCGTGGCGGCCAGGTCCGCGGCGTGCATGCGCGAGATGTCGAGGCAGCTGACGCGCTCGCGCAGCGCGAAGTCGACGAGATCGCTGCTCTCGGGGCGGAACACGTTGGTGCCGCCGGCCCAGACGCAGTAGAGCCGGTGGCGCTTGGAGTTGTTGTGCTCGATCGAGGCCACGCGCAGCAGCCGCTCGTCGCGGTAGTCGGCATGGCGTTCGGCCTGCGCGGCGATCTGCGCCTCGTCGAAGGCGACGATGTTCATGTCGCCGGTCGTGCCGGAGGTCTTCAGGTAGAGCTGCCCGCCCGCCGTGGCGCCCTGCGGGGCGGCGGCGGGCAGGGCGGCGCCGGGCCAGCGCAGCGTGGCCGTTCCCGCGGTGGGGGCGGCGTCGCGGCCCCCGAGCAGGCGGCAGGCGACGCCCACGCGCGCGGCGATCCGGGCCCGCAGCGGCTCGGCGTCGTGGGTCGCCAGCACGATCTGGTGCGCGCCGAGCCGCAGCAGCGCGAGCGTGGCGATCAGGTGCTCGAGCTCGTCGTCGATCGTCAGGCCGACGACGCTGCCCGCGCCGAGGCCCTGCGCGCCCAGGAAGGCCGCGCCGGCCTCGACGCGCGCGAGCAGCGTCCGAAAGTCCAGCGAGCCCGCCGGCGCGACCACGGCGGCGTGGTGCGGGCGCCGCTGCGCGTGCTCCCCGAGTCTTGCGATCAAGCCCGTCATGAGCTCCTCCCGTCGATCGTTTCTTTTCTTGACTTCTACGGTCGGGGCGGAGTTTACGTTTTGCTTACGATTTCGGGGTCATGTCGTGGCCGCGGCGTCCGGCTGGCGGCAGCGCGCGGCTCAGCCCTGGCTCGCGTGCACCAGCTCGCGCACCCGCGGGTAGATCTGCTGCTGCCAGCGCCGCCCGCTGAACACGCCGTAGTGGCCGACGCCGAGCTGCACGTGGTGGGTCTTGCGCCAGGCCGCCAGGCCGCTGCACAGCTCATGGGCGGCGACGGTCTGGCCGATCGCGCAGATGTCGTCGCGCTCGCCCTCGACGGTGAACAGCGCGGTGCGGCGGATCGCCTCGGGACGCACCGGCCGGCCGCGGTAGCGCAGCACGCCGCGCGCGAGCGCGTGCTCCTGGAACACCAGCTGGACGGTCTCGAGGTAGAACTCGGCCGGCAGGTCGTTGACCGCGAAGTACTCGTCGTAGAAGGCGCGGGTGGCGTCGGCCTTCTCGGTCTCGCCGGCCATGATGTGGGCGTGCAGGTCGGCGAAGGCCTTGCGATGGCGCTGCGGGTTCATGCTCATGAAGGCCGCGAGCTGCAGGAAGCCCGGGTAGACACGCCGACCGGCGCCGGCGAAGGGCGCCGGCACGCCGTGCACGAGGTGGGTCTCGAACCAGGCGATCGGCTTGCTGTTGGCGAGCTCGTTGACCGCGGTCGGGTTGACGCGCGTGTCCACCGGGCCGGCCATCAGCGTCATCGACAAGGGCTGGGCCGGGTCGCCGTCCTCGGCCATCAGCGCGACGGCGGCGAGCACCGGCACGCAGGGCTGGCAGACCGCGAGCACGTGGCTGCCGGGGCCGAGGCGGCGCAGGAAGCGCATCAGGTGCTCGACATAGTCGTCCAGGCCGAAGCGGCCCGCGGCGAGCGGCACGTGGCGGGCGTTGTGCCAGTCGGTGATGTAGACGTCGTGGTCGGCCAGCAGCGTGCGCACGGTGTCGCGCAGCAGCGTCGCGAAGTGGCCGGACAGCGGCGCGGCGATCAGCACGCGCGGCTGCCCGGGCGGCGCGCCCTCGCGGGCGAAGCGCAACAGGGTCGCGAAGGGCGTGCGCTGCACCACCTCCTCGCGCACCGGCAGCGTCCGCTCGCCGACCTGCACCGTGCTGATGCCGAATTCGGGCCGGTGGTGCGTCAGCCGCACGCGCGAGAACAGCTCCCAGTCGGCCGCGAGCCGGCGCAGCGGCGACCAGGGGCCGGGCCCGAGCAGCCCGTGGCCCAGCCAGGACGCGACGGCGCGCGCCACCATCTGCGGCGGCGACAGCAGGTCGGCGTGCGCCTGGTAGGCCTCGTAGATCATCCGCGAGCTCCCGGCGCGCCGACGGGCGCGCATTGCGGGGGTTCGAGGCAAGTTGCGCGCCATGCGCCGCCGGCGCCCGCCCCGGGCGGGGGCGCACCGCGCTGGCACAGCGATTGCGGTAGTGCGGTGCACCCCCACGAGGCAGGACCGATGGCCAAGGCAACGCTCACCCTCAGCAGCAAGAACTACTCGTCCTGGTCGCTGCGCGGCTGGCTGATGTGCCGCTTCGCCGGGCTGGACTTCGACGAGCGCCAGGTCTCGAGCGACGATGCCAGCGCGCGCGCCGAGATCCTGCTGCTCGCGCCCTCGATCCTGGTGCCCTGCCTGACGCAGGGCGGCGTGAAGGTCTGGGACACGCTGGCCATCGCCGAATACCTGCACGAGCTCAAGCCCCGGGCCGGGCTGCTGCCGGCCGAGCGCGCGGCGCGCGCGCACTGCCGCGCCGTGTGCGGCGAGATGCATTCGGGCTTCGCCTCGCTGCGCTCGGCGCTGCCGATGAACCTGAAGGGGCACTTCCCCGGCTACAAGGTCTGGAGCCGCGCGCAGAGCGACATCGAGCGGGTGCTGGAGATCTGGCGCGACTGCCTGACGCGCTACGGCGGGCCCTGGCTGTTCGGCGCGCAGCGCGGCATGGCCGACGCGATGTACGCGCCCGTGGTCACGCGCTTCAGAACCTACGACGTGCGCATGGACGACCCGCTGCTGGCGGCCTACTGCCTGCGCGTGATGGCGATGCCCGAGCTGCAGCAGTGGATCGCCGCGGCCCGCGAGGAGCCCGAGCAGGTGGACGAGCTCGAGGTCGAGTTCTGAGGCGTGGCGCGCCTCAGAGCCATCCCTGGGGCGCGGGGATCTCGCAGACCGGCTCGACGTCGACGGTCTTGAAGTCGGCCGGGCCGACGATCTCGAGGTACTCCATGTCCGGCGAGTAGTCGAACAGGTAGTGCCGCACGCCCGGGCGCTGGTGCACGCAGTCGCCGGCCGAGACCAGCGTCTCCCGGTCCTCGTACATGAACTTCGCCCAGCCGCGCAGCATGATCACGATGTGGAACTCCGCCTCGTGGCGGTGCCAGCCCGTGCCTTTCTCCGGTGCGTTGTGCGCGATCACGAGCTGCGCCAGCACCTTGCCGTGGGTCGCGTCGGCGATGCCGAGGTCGCGGTAGAGGAAGAAGTCGCGCAGGCCGTCACCGCGAAAGCGCGTGTCGGTCGGCTTCACATGCGAGAACTGCGTGGCGCTGCGGTCGGGCATGGCGGGCTCCCGGAGGGTGGCGAGGCCTTGCTGCCATGCACAAAACGTTCCCGCGCGCCGCGCGGGCCGGGGCTCAGGGCCGCAGCACCTCGAGCAGCCGGTCGAGGCCGCCGGCCTCGATGCTGACCATCGCCTGCTCGCGCACCTTGGGCTTGGCGTGGTAGGCCACGCTGAGGCCGGCCGCGCCCATCATCAGCAGGTCGTTGGCGCCGTCGCCGACGGCGACCGCCTGCGCGGGCTCGCAGCCGATGTGAAAGCAGGTCCACAGCAGCATGCGGCGCTTCTCGGCGCCGTCGCAGATGTCGCCCCAGGGCTGCTCGACGATGCGCCCGGTCAGCCGTCCGTCCTCGATCTCGAGCACGTTGCTGCGCGTGTAGTCGAGCTGCAGGCGATCGCGCACGCGGTCGGTGAAGAAGGTGAAGCCGCCCGAGACCAGCAGCGTCCTCAGGCCCGCGGCCTGGCAGGCGCGCACCAGCGCCTCGGCGCCGGGATTCAGGTGCAGGCGCTGCTCGTACACCTCCTGCAGCGCCTCGGCCGGCACGCCCTGGAGCAGCGCGACGCGCCGGCGCAGGCTGTCCTTGAAGTCGGTGATCTCGCCGCGCATCGCGGCCTCGGTGATCGCGGCGACCTCGGCCTTGCGGCCGGCGGCGTCGGCGATCTCGTCGATGCACTCGATGTCGATCAGCGTCGAGTCCATGTCGAAGGCGATCAGGCGGAAGTCGGCGAGCTTCAGCGGCGGCGTGCAGCCGCGGATCACGAGGCCGGGAGCGGGGACGGGAGCGGTCATGCGGGGACGGCGGTGGTGGGGCTGCCGAGCGAGCGCAGCACGTCGCGCACGAACTGTGCGCGGTCCTTGGGGTCGGCGAGCGCCTTGTCGATGCGCAGCTTGTCGTTGCCGGCGAGCTTGACGTGGCGGTTCTTCTGCACCAGCTCGATGATGCGCATCGCGTCGATCGGCGGATTGGGGCGGAAGGCGATGCTCATGGCCTGCGGGCCGGCGTCGATCTTCATCACGCCATAGGGCCTGGCCTGCACGCGCAGGCGGTGCAGGTCGAAGAGCGTCTGGGCCTGGGGCGGCAGCTTGCCGAAGCGGTCGACGATCTCCTCGAGCATCACGTCGATCTTGTCGAGCCTGTCGGCGGTGGCCAGGCGCTTGTACAGCGACAGGCGCACGTGCACGTCGCCGCAGTAGGCGTCGGGCAGCAGCGCGGGCGCGTGCAGGTTGACCTCGGTGCCGCTGGCGCTCGGGTTCAGCAGGTCGTTGACGTCGGCGCTGCGTCCGGCCTTGAGCTCGCGCACGGCGGTGGCCAGCATCTCGTTGTAGAGCTGGAAGCCGACCTCCATCATGTTGCCGCTCTGGT
>CAYOXW010000092.1:0-10590 GCA_964408005.1 uncultured Methylibium sp. | reverse complement strand
GCCCACATGTAGGTGAAGATCAGCGCCCAGAAGTGCACGATCGACAGCCGGTAGCTGTAGACCGGGCGCTCGGCCTGCTTGGGGATGTAGTAGTACATCATCCCGAGGAAGCCCGCGGTCAGGAAGAAGCCGACCGCGTTGTGGCCGTACCACCACTGCACCATCGCGTCCTGCACGCCGGCGTAGGCCGAGTAGCTCTTGGTCAGGCTCACCGGCAGCGCCGCGCTGTTGACGACGTGCAGCAGCGCCACCGTCAGGATGAAGGCGCCGAAGAACCAGTTGGCCACATAGATGTGGCGCACCTTGCGGATGCCGACGGTGCCGAAGAAGACGATCGCGTAGGCGACCCACACCACGGTGATCAGCAGGTCGATCGGCCACTCGAGCTCGGCGTACTCCTTGCCGCTGGTGATGCCCAGCGGCAGCGACAGGGCCGCCAGCACGATCACCGCCTGCCAGCCCCAGAACACGAACTGCGCCAGCCCGGGTGCGAACAGGCGCACCTGGCTCGTGCGCTGCACGACGTGGAAGGAGGTGGCCATCAGCGCGCAGCCACCGAAGGCGAAGATCACCGCATTGGTGTGCAGCGGACGCAGCCGGCCGTAGCTGAGCCAGGGGATGTCGAAGTTCAACGCCGGCCAGGCGAGCTGGGCGGCGATGACGACGCCGACCGCCATCCCGACCACGCCCCACAGCACCGCGGCGAGCGCGAACTGCGTGACGACGCGATCCTCGTACACCGCGGTCGCGGTGCTTGCAGCATTCATGCGCTCACTCCTCGGGGTTCCATCATGGGAAGGATTGTCGGCAGCAGGCCGCCCCGCGGGCTTGACCGCCGTCAAGGAAGCGGCGAACGGTCCGCCGGATCGGGAACCGGATCGGCCGGACTCGGCTCATCGAGCACGCGCAGGCCCTCGCGCTCGAGGTCCTCGAACTGCCCGCCGTGCAGCGCCCACGCGAACAGCGCCAGCACGCCCAGCGCGAGCAGCACCGACATCGGCAGCAGCAGATAGAGGATGTCCATGCGCGTCCTTCGTCTCCGGGGTCAGCGCGTCAGCCGCAGCGCGTTGCCGATCACGACCAGCGAGCTCGCCGCCATGCCCAGCCCCGCGGCCCAGGGCGGCAGCCAGCCGGCCAGCGCCAGCGGTACCGCCAGTGCGTTGTAGGCCAGCGCCCAGACCAGGTTCTGCCGCACGATACGCCGACAGCGCAGCGCCAGCACGCGCGCCGCGGCAATTTCGCCGAGCCGGCTGCCGAGCACCACCACATCGGCGCGTTGCTGCGCCAGTGCCGCGCCATGGCCGAGCGCGATCGACACGTCGGCCTGCGCCAGCACCGGGCCGTCGTTCAGGCCGTCGCCGACCATCAGCACGCGGTGGCCGTCGCGCTGCAGTTGGCGCAGCGCCTCGAGCTTCGTGACGGGGGTGGCCTCGGCCAGCACCCGGTCGATGCCGAGCCGCTCCGCCAGCGCCTGCACCGAGGCGCCGCGGTCGCCGGAGAGCAGGCGCAGCTCGATCCCCTGGCGGCGCAGGGCCGCCAGCAGCGCGGGCGCCTCGGCGCGCACCGTCTCGTCGAACTCGAAACGCAGCGTCTCATGCCCGTCGCCGTCGAGGCAGCCGAACCACACGGCGGGCCGCGCCGGCGCGAGGGCATCGCGCGCGCCAACCCATGCGGGCGCACCGAGCCGCCAGCGCCGGCCCTCGGCGTCAAGGGCTTCGAGGCCGAGGCCGGGGTGCTCGCGCAGCTCCTGCCAGCGGACATCGCCCGGCGGCCGCGTGCGCGCGAGCGCGGCCGCCAGCGGGTGGCTCGAATGGGCCGCGAGCGCGGCGGCGCGGCGCGCGAGGCCCTCGCGCTCGGCACCCGGTGCCGCCTCGATGTGCGCGAGGGCCGGACGCTCCTCGGTCAGCGTGCCGGTCTTGTCGAAGCAGGCCACGTCGACCGCGGCCAGGGTCTCGAGCGCGTCAAGCCGCTGCAGCAGCACGCCCCGGCGCGCCAGCGCCCCCGCCGCGGCGATCAGCGCCGACGGCGCCGCGAGCGACAGCGCGCAGGGACAGGTGACGATCAGCACCGCCACCGCGACCCAGATCGCACGCGCCGGATCGAGCACCGACCAGGCCGCATAGGCCGCGGCCGCGAGCAGCAGCACCGCGACGAGGAAGGGCCCGGCGACGCGGTCGGCCGCGCGCAGCGCCTCGGGCCGCTCGGTGAGCGCGCGCTGCACCAGGTCGACGATCTGGCGGTGGCGGGTGCCGGCGCCGACCTGGGTCAGCCGCATCACGATCGGCGCGCCGACGTTCAGGCTGCCGGCGATCAGCTCGTCGCCGACGCCGCGCGCGCGCGGCAGCGACTCGCCCGTCAGCAGCGCCTCGTCGACCGCGGTCGCGCCCTCGAGCAGCACGCCGTCGCCGGGCAGGGCCTGGCCGACCGCGACGCGCACCCGCTCACCGGCCGCGAGCCGCGCGACCGCCACGGTCTCGGCCGTGCCGTCGTCGCGCAGCCGCTCCACGCCGTCCGGCAGGCGGCGCAGCAGCGCGTCGAGCGCGCGGGTGCTGCGCTCGCGCGCGCGCGCCTCAAGCCAGCGCCCGGCCAGCAGGAAGCTCACGAACATCGTCAGCGAGTCGAAATACGGCTCGGCGCCGAAGGGCCCGCCCGGGTCGAACACCGCACCACTGCTGGCGACGAAGGCGATCGCGATGCCCAGCGCGACCGGCACGTCCATGCCCAGGCGCCGGCGCCGCAGCGCCTGCCAGGCGCCGGCAAAAAAGGGCCTCGAGGAGAACAGCAGGACCGGCAGACTCAGCACCCATTGAGTCCAGCCGAGCAGGCTCAGCAGGTCGGGCGCGATCTCGCCGGGCGCGGCGAAATAGGCCGGCGCGGCGGCCATCATCACCTGCATCATGCAGAAGGCGGCGACGAACAGCCGCCACAGCAGCGCACGCGCGGCGCGGCGCTGCAGCCGCAGCGCATCGTCGGCACCGGCCGGGTAGGCGCGATAGCCGGCGCGCTGCACCGCATCGACCAGCGCCGAGGCGCGCGCACGACGCGGATCCCAGCGCACCAGCGCCCGCTCGGTCGCGGCATTGACCGTGGCACCGAGCACACCGTCGACCGCCGACAGGGCCGTCTCGATGATCCCGGCGCAAGCGGCACAGTGCAGCCCGTCGAGCACCAAGCGGGTCTCGGCTTCGCGAACACCCTCGGGGCGCAACAGCCAGCGTGTCGACGCGCCGAGCCCCTCCTCGTCGTCCAGTGCCGCGGCCTCGCGCGGCGACAGCGGTGTAGGCGCGAAGGCAGGCAGGACGGCGGACATCGAGGGCGGCGGCGGGCAACGGCCACCGGGGCCGCTGCGTTACGTTACTCTAGCGTCGAGCCTTCCCCAGCCCCCTGATGCAGATCAAGCCCCCACCCGCGCGCGCTCTCGCCCGGCTCGCCGTCCTCTTCGCCTTCGGCCTGTGCGCCGCTGGCAGCCAGGCGCAGGACGCGCCGGGTCCGAAGCTGCCGGCCGTGCAATTGCAGTCCGGCATGCACCTGATCCACGCCGAGGTCGCGCGCACGCCGCAGCAGCGTGCCACCGGCCTGATGCTCCGCAAGACCCTCGGCACCAACGAGGGCATGCTGTTCGTGTTCGAGCGCCCCGGCGTGCAGTGCTTCTGGATGAAGAACACCCTGCTGCCGCTGTCGATCGCCTTCCTGAAGGACGACGGCGAGATCGTCAACATTGCCGACATGCAGCCCGGCGCGCTGGAATCGCACTGCTCCAAGCTGCCGGTGCGCCTGGCCCTCGAGATGAACCAGGGCTGGTTCGCCAAGCGCGGCGTGGCGGCCGGCAGTCGCCTCGGCGGCGCCGGGCTCGACCGTTGAGCGACAGCCCGCGCGGCCGCCAGGGAGGAACTTCGCTATAGTTTTGAACGCTTCCTGTTTTCAACAACTTTCCACAACATACGCGAGGAACAAGAAATGGCTGCGATCCTTCAATCGTTGGGCCGTACCGTGGCCGCCAGCCTGGTGCTGGTCGTGCTGCTGGTGCTGCTGGTCGGCAATGTCCAGTTCGGATCGGCCTGGGGCACCTTCGTGATGCGCTGGATGCACGTTGTGGCCGGCGTGATGTGGATCGGCCTGCTGTGGTACTTCAACTTCGTGCAGATCCCCTCGATGCCGAAGATCCCCGACGAGCAGAAGCCGGCGATCGGCAAGGTGATCGCTCCCGAAGCGCTGTTCTGGTTCCGCTGGGGCGCCTTCGCGACCGTGGTCACCGGCCTGCTGCTGGCCGGCCTGAACGGCTACCTGGCCGGCGCGCTGACGCTGCAGGCCCCGTTCCGTGCCATCGGCATCGGCATGTGGCTGGCGCTGGTGATGGCCTTCAACGTCTGGTTCATCATCTGGCCGAACCAGAAGAAGGCGCTGGGCATCGTCACCGTCACGCCCGAGGAGAAGGCCAAGGCCGCGCGCCTCGCGATGCTGACCTCGCGCACCAACACGCTGCTGTCGCTGCCGATGCTGTTCTGCATGGTCGCGCAGCAAAACGCCGGTCTCTGAGACCTCGCGGGCTGAAGCAAGGCCGGGCCGGCAGGCCCGGCCTTGTCATTTCTGGCGCACGCGCTCGACCCGCAGGTCGGCTTCCCCGTCGGCCAGGCGGGCCGCGACCGACTGGCCGGGCTGCAGCTGCCCCACCGACACCAGCGCACGGCCGCCCTCGTCGCTGAGCCAGGCGTAGCCACGCGCCAGCACCTGGCTCGGGTCGAGCGCCTGCAGCCGGGCGGCCAGCAGCTCGAGCCGCTGGCGCGCCCCGCCCTGCGACTGGCGCAAGGCCTGCACCAGTCGTGGCGCCAGCAGCTCCTGGCGCTGGCGCAGGCGGTCGAGCCGGCGCACCCGCGCGGCGCGATGGCGTTCGGTCAGCGTCGCCAGGCGCTCGCGGTGAACGGTCAGCGCCTGCGCCGGGCGGGCCAGGCGCAGCGTGGCGCGGTCGAGCCGCTGCGCCTCGCCGTCGAGGCGCCGCGCCACGGCGCGGCGGGCCGCCTCGGCCAGGCCGCTCAGACGCTCGAGCAGCAGGGCACGTGCCGGCGCCGCCAGCTCGGCGGCGGCGGTCGGGGTCGGTGCGCGCAGGTCGGCGGCCAGATCGGCCAGCGTCACGTCGGTCTCGTGGCCGACACCGACCACCACCGGCAGCGGGCAGGCAGCGATCGCACGCACCGCCACCGCCTCGTTGAAGGCCCACAGGTCCTCGAGCGAGCCACCGCCGCGGCATACCAGCAAGGTGTCGACCTCGGCGCGCCGGCCGGCGCGCTCGATCGCCGCCGCCAGCGCCGCCGGCGCGTCGGCGCCCTGCACCGGGCTCGGGTAGACGATCACCTGCACCTGCGGCGCACGCCGCCGCAGCGCGGTCAGCACGTCGTGCAGCGCCGCCGCCGCCAGCGAGGTGACGATGCCGATGCGGCGCGGCAAGGCCGGCAGCGGCCGCTTGCGGGCCGCATCGAACAGGCCCTCGGCCTCGAGCTGGGCCTTCAGGCGCAGGAAGCGCTCGTAGAGCGCACCGGCGCCGGCGCGACGCATCGATTCGACGACGAACTGCAACTCGCCGCGCGGCTCGTAGACCGCCACGCGCCCGCGCAGCTCGACCAGCGCCCCGTCGGCCGGGGCGAAATCGAGCAGGCTGGCGGCACGGCGGAACATCGCGCAGCGCAGCGCAGCGCTGCCATCGGCGTCCTTCAGCGTGAAGTAGCAGTGGCCGCTGGCGGCGCGCTGGAAGCCGCCGAGCTCGCCGCGCACCGCCACCGCGCCGAAGCGAGCCGACAGCGCATCGGCCACCGCATGCACCAGCGCCGCGACCTCCCAGACCTGCACGCCGCCGCGCGCCTCGCCGCGCTCAAACCCGGCCATCGCCCGCCAGCCCGCGTGGTTGCGCGCTCCGGAACTCCACAACCGCGTCCCGCAAGGCCGCACGGGGGCGTGCCACCGTCACCGCCTCGCCATATTCGTACAAGCAGTTGATTTCAAATGACTTTTTTCTGCTCATTGTTTGAGCAATCTGTTGCAAGCCTTGACTGGCGTGCGTTCGCGGCCCGGGGGACATCGGTTTCCCACAAAGTTATCCACACGAACGGTGGACGCTTGACGCATTGAGGCGACGTTGGCGCCGGCCACGCGGCGCGACACGCCCGGCGGGCCACATAATCCGCGCGACCCGCATGCACCCAAGAGGAGAGCGCTGTTGCTTTCGATCATACAAGCCGCCGGTTGGCCGATCTGGCCCTTGCTGGCCTGTTCCGTGGTGGCGCTGGCGCTGGTGATCGAGCGCTTCAGCAGCCTGCGCGGTGCGCGCGTCGCGCCGCCGCGCCTGCTCGATGAGGTGCTGGCGGTCAGCAGCAAGTCCCTGCCTTCGCCCGAGGTGATCAGCAAGCTCGCGGACAACTCGGTGCTCGGCAGCGTGCTGGCCAGCGGGCTGAAGGCGGTCATCGCCGATGCGCGCATCACCGAGGAAGGCCTGCGCATCGCCTTCGAGACCGCCGGGCGCGCCGCCGTGCACCGGCTCGAGCGCTACCTGAACACGCTGGGCACGATCGCCGCGGCCGCGCCGCTGCTCGGGCTGCTGGGCACGGTGATCGGCATGATCGAGATCTTCGGCTCGCAGTCGCCGAACTCCGGCGTCGGCGGCAACCCGGAGCAGCTGGCGCATGGCATCTCGATCGCGCTGTACAACACCGCCTTCGGGCTGATCGTCGCGATCCCGGCGCTGATGTTCTACCGCTACTTCCGCGGCCGCGTCGACGAGTACGCGATCGAGCTCGAGCAGTCGGCCGAGCGCATGGTGCCGCACCTGCTGCGGTTCGCGAACCGCTGAGGCGTCGATGCAGTTCCGCCACCGTCGCAGCGAGGAACCGGAGATCAACCTGATCCCCTTCATCGACGTGCTGCTGGTGATCCTGATCTTCCTGATGCTGTCGACGACCTACTCGAAGTTCACCGAGCTGAAGATCAACCTGCCGATCGCCGATGCCGAGCGGGCGCGCGACTACCCCAAGGAAATCATCGTCGGGGTCTCGTCCGACGGCCGCTACACCGTCAACGGCACGGCGGTCGCCGGTCGTGAGCTCGCCACGCTGACGGCCGCGCTGAGCGCCGCCGCCGGGGGCGACAAGGAGCGCATCGTGATCATCTCGGCCGACGCCGCGGCCGCGCACCAGAGCGTGATCCTGGTGCTCGACGCGGCCCGCCGCGCCAACCTGTCCCAGCTGACCTTCGCCACCCAGGCGGGCCGCGACGGCGCGCCGCCGGCCGAGGCCCATTGAGCACGGCTGACGGCTGGCCGGCCCGCCTCGAAGCCGTCCTGAACCGCGCCTGGCTCGTGCGCGGCCCGCTGGCCGCCCTGCTGTGGCCGCTGTCGCTGCTCTACGGCGGCCTCGTCGGGTTGCGCCGCCTCGCCTACCGGGCAGGCCTGCTGCGTCGCGAGCCGCTGCCGCGGCCGGTGCTGGTGGTGGGCAACCGCGTCGCCGGTGGCGCCGGCAAGACCCCGACGGTGCTGGCCCTGCTGGCCCACCTGCGGGCCGCCGGCTGGCGCCCCGGCGTGGTGTCGCGCGGCCATGGCGGCGAGGGCCGCGGGGTGCGCGAGGTGCGGCCCGACACGCCGGCCGCGGAGGTCGGCGACGAGCCGCTGCTGATCCGGCTGCGCGGCGGCGTGCCGGTAGTGGTCGGCCGCGACCGGGTGGCCGCCGGCTGGGCGTTGTTGTCGGCCCACCCCGAGATCGACCTGATCGTCGCCGACGACGGCCTGCAGCACCTGCGGCTGGCGCGCGACGTCGAGGTCGTCGTGTTCGACGCGCGCGGTGCCGGCAACGGCTGGCTGCTGCCGGCCGGTCCGCTGCGCGAGCCGATCGTGACCCGGCCGGCCGGCGCGACAGCGCTGACCCTCTACAACGCGCCGCGGCCGAGCACACCGATCCCCGGGGACTGCGCGCGCGGCACGCTGGCGGGCGCGGTCGGGCTCGACGCCTGGTGGCGCGGCGAGGCCGCGAGTCCGGCGGCGCTGGCGGCGCTGCGCGGGCGCCCTGTCCCGGCCTGCGCCGGCATCGCGCAGCCGCAGCGCTTCTTCGATCTGCTCGCGGCGACCGGGCTCGAGGTCGTGCCGCTGGCGCTGCCCGACCACGCCCGCTACGACACCCTGCCCTGGCCTGGCGGCACGGCCGACGTGCTCGTCACCGAGAAGGACGCGGTCAAGCTCGCGCCGGCGCGCGTCGCGCGCGAGCGTCCCGGCACGCGCGTGTGGGTCGCGCCGCTAGACTTCTCGCCCGGGCCGGCCTTCCTGGCCGCGCTCGATGCGGCGCTCGCCGCCCACGCGCGGCGCCTCGAAGGATGAGCATGGACACCCGTTTGATGGAACTGCTGGTCTGCCCGATCTGCAAGGGCCCGCTGACCGCCGGGCACGGCGAGCAGCACGCCGTCGAGTTGCACTGCCCCGCCGACCGGCTCGCCTTTCCGGTGCGCGATGGCATCCCGGCGATGCTGGAGAGCGAGGCCCGCGCGCTCGACGAGCCGGGCACGCCGCCGCCCGTCGCGCCCGCGGCACCGTGAGCTTCACGGTCCTGATCCCGGCGCGGCTGGCCTCGAGCCGGCTGCCCGACAAGCCGCTGGCCGACCTCGCCGGCAAGCCGATGGTAGTGCGCGTGGCCGAGCGCGCGGCGCGCAGTGGCGCGGCCGCCGTCGTGGTGGCGGCCGACGACCCGCGCACCATCGCCGCCTGCGCCCGCCACGGCGTGCGCGCGATCCTGACCCGCAGCGACCACGCCACCGGCAGCGACCGCCTGGCCGAGGCCTGCGAGCAGCTCGGTCTCGACGGCGACGCGATGGTCGTCAACGTGCAGGGCGACGAGCCGCTGATCGAGCCTGCGCTGATCGACGCCTGCGCTGCGCTGCTGGCCGAACGCCCCGAGTGCGTGATGGCAACCGCCGCCCACCCGATCGACAGCGCCGGCGAGTTCACCAACCCCAACGTGGTCAAGGTGGTCTGCGACGCGCGCGACCGGGCCCTCACCTTCTCGCGCGCACCACTGCCCTGGTGGCGCGACGGCTACGCCGCCGGCCTGAGCGCCACGACGCCGCTGGGCCATCCGCTGCCCCTGCGCCACATCGGGCTGTACGCCTACCGCGCCGGCTTCCTGCGCCGCTACCCGACGCTGCCGGCCAGCCCGCTCGAGCAGCTCGAGTCGCTCGAGCAGCTGCGCGTGCTGTGGCATGGCGAGCGCATCGCGGTGCATGTGAGCGCCTTGCGCCCCGGTCCGGGCGTCGACACGCCCGAGGATCTGGCCCGGGTGCGCGCGCTGCTGGCCTCGTAAGGCTCGCGTAGGAGCGCGTGTTAACCTCATTAAGAAGGCCCTGGCGCGCCGTGGCACTTCATCTTGAAGACAAACAAGCGGTGCGCGCCCCGGGGCGCAGCGGCCGCCTAGAACACGAGGACCCGCGATGAGATTGATCCTGTTGGGCGCCCCCGGCGCCGGCAAGGGCACCCAGGCTGCCTTCATCTGCCAGAAATACGGCATCCCGCAGATCTCCACCGGCGACATGCTGCGCGCCGCGGTCAAGGCCGGCACGCCGTTGGGCATCGAGGCCAAGAAGGTGATGGACTCGGGCGGCCTGGTCAGCGACGGGATCATCATCGGCCTGGTCAAGGAGCGCATCGCGCAGCCCGACTGCGCCCAGGGCTTCCTGTTCGACGGCTTCCCGCGCACCATCCCGCAGGCCGACGCGATGAAGGCCGCCGGCGTCAAGCTCGACGTCGTGCTCGAGATCGACGTGCCCGATGCCGCGATCATCGAGCGCATGAGCGGCCGCCGCGTGCACGTGGCCTCGG
Organism: uncultured Methylibium sp.; assembly: GCA_964408005.1. Lineage (GTDB taxonomy): Bacteria > Pseudomonadota > Gammaproteobacteria > Burkholderiales > Burkholderiaceae_C > Methylibium. The sequence goes on along the minus strand of CAYOXW010000092.1, from coordinate 749 downwards.
GCCGCACCTACCACGTCAAGTACAACCCACCCAAGGTCGAAGGCCGGGACGATGCCACCGGCGAGCCGCTGATCCAGCGCGACGACGACAAGGAAGAGACGGTGCTCAAGCGCCTGCAGGTCTACCAGGCGCAGACGCGCCCGCTGGTCGACTACTACGCCGCCTGGGCCGCCACCGGCGACGCGCAGGCACCGCGCTACGCGAAGATCTCCGGCACCGGCACGGTCGACGAGATCACCGCACGGGCACTGGCGGCGCTCGGCTGAGCCCCGGCACGCCGCTGGCATGCAGGCCGCCCATGGGCGGCCTTCTTTCCTCCTCATGATTGACGTTTACGTCAACGTCAAACAAATCCGGAGCCTCACATGGACATCGCAGGCAAGGTCTTCATCGTCACCGGCGGGGCCTCGGGCCTGGGCGAGGGCAGCGCGCGCATGCTCGCCGCCGCCGGCGGCCGCGTCGTGATCGCCGACCTCCAGGTCGACAAGGGCAGCGCGCTGGCGCAGGAAATCGGCGGCGTCTTCGTGCGCTGCGACGTCACCAGCGAGGTCGACGGCCAGGCCGTGGTGGCGCAGGCGGTCGCGCTTGGCAAGCTGGTCGGGCTGCTCAACTGCGCCGGCATCGCACCCGCCGCCAAGACCGTGGGCAAGGACGGCGCGCATCCGCTGGCGCTGTTCGAGCGGGTGGTGCGCATCAACCTCATCGGCAGCTTCAACATGATCCGGCTGGCCGCCGAGGCGATGGCCGGG
>CAYOXW010000091.1:0-10613 GCA_964408005.1 uncultured Methylibium sp. | reverse complement strand
GGCGCGTGGCCGGGATCAGCGTCGGGTGCACGCGCAGCTCGAGGCCCCCCGTGGACGCGCCGGTGGCCGCGCGGGCGGCCTCGTCGTCGCGCCGCTTCGTGATGCCCAGCAGCTTGATGCGGTAGCCGAGCTGCTCGGCGTAGCGGATGTCGGCCGCCTGCAGCTGGGTGATGCCCTCGGTGTAGGCATGCCCGAACTGCACCGGCGTGCCGAAGGCGATCGCGCTCATGATCGTCGCCTTGTGCGCGGCGTCGATGCCCTCGATGTCGAAGGTCGGGTCGGCCTCGGCATAGCCGAGCGCCTGGGCCTGCTTCAGCACGCTGTCGAAGTCCAGCCCCTTGGAGCGCATCTCCGAGAGGATGAAGTTGGTCGTGCCATTGATGATGCCGGCGATCCAGCCGATGCGGTTGGCCGCCAGGCCCTCGCGCAGCGCCTTGATGATCGGGATGCCGCCCGCCACCGCGGCCTCGAACGCAACCACCACGCCCTTGGCGCGCGCGGCCGCGAAGATCTCGGTGCCGTGCACCGCGAGCAGCGCCTTGTTGGCGGTGACGACATGCTTGCCCGCCGCGATCGCCTCCAGCACCAGCGCCTTGGCGATGCCGTAGCCGCCGATCAGCTCGACGACGATGTCGATCTGCGGGTTCGCGATCACCTGGCGGGCGTCGCCGACCACCTCGACGCCTTCGCCGACGATGCGGCGGGCACGCTCGGTGTCGAGGTCCGCGACCATCGTGATCTCGATGCCGCGGCCGGCGCGGCGCCGGATCTCCTCCTGGTTGCGGCGCAGCACCTCGAAGGTGCCCCCGCCGACGGTGCCGATGCCGAGCAGGCCGACCTGGATAGGTTTCATCAAAGGAACGCTCATTGAGAGTGACGCTTGCGGTAATGCGCGAGAAAACGCTCGATGCGCCCGAGCGCATCGGTCAGGTCATCGGTGTTGGGCAGGAAGACGACGCGGAAGTGGTCCGGCGTCGGCCAGTTGAAGCCGGTGCCCTGCACGATCAGCACCTTCTCCTCGGCCAGCAGCTCGTAGGCGAACTGTTGGTCGTCCTGGATCGGGTAGATCTTGGGGTCCAGGCGCGGGAACATGTATAGCGCGGCCTTCGGCTTGACCACGCTGACGCCGGGGATCGCGCTCAGCATCTCGTAGGCGAGATCGCGCTGGCGCGTGAGACGCCCGCCCGGCGCGACCAGGTCCTTGATGCTCTGGTAGCCCCCGAGCGCGGTCTGGATCGCGAGCTGGCCCGGCGTGTTCGAGCACAACCGCATCGAGGCCAGCATGTTCAGGCCCTCGATGTAGTCCTTGGCGGGGCGCTTGTCGCCCGACACCACCATCCAGCCGGCGCGGTAGCCGCAGGAGCGGTAGTTCTTGGACAGGCCGTTGAAGGTCACGAACAGCACGTCGTCGGCCAGCGAGGCGATGCTGGTGTGCGTGTTGCCGTCGTAGAGCGTCTTGTCGTAGATCTCGTCGGCAAACACGATCAGCTGGTGCTGGCGCGCGATCTCGACGATCTCGCGCAGCAGGCTGTCCGGGTAGAGCGCACCGGTCGGGTTGTTCGGGTTGATGACGACGATCGCGCGCGTGTTCGGCGTGATCTTGCGGCGGATGTCGTCCGGGTCCGGGAACCAGTCGGCGCCCTCGTCGCACTGGTAGTGCACCGGGTTGCCGCCGGACAGCGACACCGCCGCGGTCCACAGCGGGTAGTCGGGCGCCGGCACCAGCACCTCGTCGCCGTTGTCGAGCAGCGCGTTCAGGCTCATCACGATCAGCTCGGAGGCGCCATTGCCGAGGTAGACGTCGTCGACCGTCACGTCGGCGATCTTCTTCTCCTGCGTGTAGTGCACGACCGCGCGACGCGGGGCGAACAGGCCCTTGCTGTCCGTGTAGCCTGCGGCCTGCGACAGGTTGCGGATCATGTCCTGCACGATCTCGTCGGGCGGGTCGAAGCCGAACACGGCCAAGTTGCCGATGTTCAGCTTGATGATCTTGTGGCCCTCCTCCTCCATCTGCCGGGCCTTGTCGAGCACCGGGCCGCGGATGTCGTAGCAGACGTTGGCGAGCTTGCTGGACTTGGCGATCGGCTTGGACAAGGCGGGGCCTTTCACGTCGGAGGGAGCCTAGAATTTTCCCATGAAACTGCAGCCCGACCGCATTGCCGCCGCCAACGTGATCGGGGGCTACAACGCCGCCAGCGTCGATGTCGGCGGGCACGCCTGGACCGAGAGCCTGCTGCTGCCCTGGGCCGGCGAGGTGCAGGCCTGGGACGGCGCCTCCTTCGACACGCTGAGTGCGGCTCATTTCGAGCGCGCCGCAGGCCTCGGGCCCGAGCTGGTGCTGTTCGGCAGCGGTCGCCGGCTGCGCTTCCCACGCCCCGAGTGGCTGCGCCCGCTGATCGAACGACGCATCGGCATCGAAACGATGGACACGCGTGCGGCCTGCCGCACCTACAACCTTCTCGTGGCGGAGGGCCGCAGCGTGGTCGCGGCCCTGCTCCTGGAGCGGGAGGGCTGAGGACGCGGGCCTTTATAATTCGAGGCTTGCCGCACCCGGCACGCCTCACCCGCAATACCTTACATGACGCCCGCCCTCAACAAAACCCTACCGGACTTTGAAGCGCAGGCCACCGGCGGCGTGACGTTCACGCCCCAGGGCTATCTGGGCCAGACCGTTGTCCTTTATTTCTACCCCAAGGACAACACCCCCGGCTGCACCACCGAGGCGATGCAGTTTCGCGATCGCCACAAGGACTTCCTGAAGTCCGGCGCGGTGGTGTTCGGCGTCTCGCGCGACAACATGGTCTCGCACGAGAAGTTCAAGACCAACCTTGAGCTGCCCTTCGAACTGATCGCCGACACCGAGGAGAAGCTCTGCCACATGTTCGGCGTGGTCAAGAACAAGATCATGTACGGCAAGAAGGTCAAGGGCATCGAGCGCAGCACCTTCCTGATCGACCCGCAGGGCGTGCTGGTGGCCGAGTGGCGCGGCATCAAGGTCGCCGGCCATGTCGACGAGGTCCTGAAGGCCGTCAAGTCGATCAAGAAGGCCGCCTGAGCCCGCCCCCGGATGTGCCGGCCACGCGACGGGAGCCATTGATGGCTCCTTCGCGATATGCATAATGGCCGCATGCCTGTGAGTCCCTCACCGCATCCAAGCAAGCCGCACAGCTGACTGTGCGGCTTTTTGTTTTCTACGGCCCTCGAAGTCCATGCCCCTGCCCAAGCCTCCCGCGAAGAAAGCCTCTCTTCTCAGCGCCAGTGACTTCGATTCCCAGGCTGTCCCGAAATCGGGCCAGCGCCCGACCAAGCAGGATGCCGCTGCCGCCGAGGGGGCCCTGCTCGACCTGTTCGACCCCCATCCCCGGACACCGGCCGCCAAGGCCCCGGCCCCGCTGACGCCCCCTGCCGCGACAGCGCTGCCGCACAAGAGCGTGAGCCGTGCCGCGAAGCCCGAGCCGAAGCCGCGCAAGCCGCGCGTCACCGGGCCGGCCAAGCTCTTCGTGCTCGACACCAACGTGCTGATGCACGACCCGATGTCGCTGTTCCGCTTCGAGGAACACGACATCTACCTGCCGATGATCACGCTCGAGGAGCTCGACGGCCACAAGAAGGGCATGAGCGAGGTCTCGCGCAACGTGCGCCAGGTCAGCCGCGAACTCGACGCCCTGGCCGGCGGCCCGGACGCCTCCAAGCTGCATGCCGAGGATGGCATCGAGCTCGCCAAGACCGGTCACAAGGAGGCCGGCGGCAAGCTGTTCTTCCAGACCCTGCTGCTCGACGTCAAGCTGCCCGACGGCCTGCCGCAGGGCAAGGCCGACAACCAGATCCTTGGCGTGGTCAAGGCGCTGCGCGAAAAGCACCCGCAGCGCGACGTGGTGCTGGTGTCCAAGGACATCAACATGCGCGTCAAGGCGCGCGCGCTCGGCCTGCCGGCCGAGGACTACTTCAACGACAAGACGCTCGAAGACGGCGATCTGCTCTACACCGGCGTGCTGCCGCTGCCGGCCGACTTCTGGGAGCGCCACGGCAAGACGATGGAGAGCTGGCAGCAGGGCGGCAGCACCTACTACCGTATCGCCGGTCCGCTGGTCCCCGCGTTGATGGTCAACCAGTTCGTCTATCTCGAGACACCGGGCGCGGCACCGCTGTATGCCAAGGTCACCGAGATCACCGGCAAGACCGCGGTGCTGAAGACGCTGAAGGATTACTCGCACAACAAGAATGCCATCTGGGGCGTGACCGCGCGCAACCGCGAGCAGAACTTCGCGCTGAACCTGCTGATGGATCCGGACTGCGACTTCATCACGCTGACGGGCACCGCAGGCACCGGCAAGACGCTGATGACCTTGGCCGCCGGCTTGTCCCAGGTGATGGACGACCGGCGCTACACCGAGATCATCGTCACCCGCGTGACGGTGCCGGTGGGTGAAGACATCGGCTTCTTGCCAGGCACCGAGGAAGAGAAGATGGGCCCGTGGATGGGCGCGCTCGACGACAACCTCGAGGTGCTGTCCAAGACCGACGGTGCCGCAGGCGAATGGGGCCGCGCTGCCACCAACGACCTGGTGCGCAGCAAGATCAAGATCAAGAGCCTGAACTTCATGCGCGGGCGCACCTTCTTGAACAAGTTCGTGCTGATCGACGAGGCCCAGAACCTCACACCCAAGCAGATGAAGACGCTGATCACGCGCGCCGGCCCGGGCACCAAGATCGTCTGCCTGGGCAACCTGGCGCAGATCGACACGCCCTACCTGACCGAGGGCAGTTCGGGCCTGACCTACGCGGTCGACCGCTTCAAGGGCTGGCCGCACAGCGGCCACGTGACGCTGGCGCGCGGCGAGCGCTCACGGCTGGCGGACTACGCCTCGGACGTGCTGTAGCCCGCCGCACGTCGCCGGGCCTGAGCCCGGCGACGTGCCGGCTTCAGCGGCGGAAGCCGCCCGCCTCGAGCACGAAGAACTGCGGGCCCAGGCCCTTGAGCGGCTCGCGCAGCTTATCGAGCTCGGCGGCCGGCCCGTGCACCTCCAGGCGGGTGATGGCGGCGATCTTCAGCGCCTCGCCGAGCAGCGGACCGACGTTCTCGAGGTGGGCCAGGACGCCGCCGGCATCCTCGTAGCCCTCGCGGCAGTGCGCCGCGTCGCCGTCGAAGCTGAACGCGTAGTGCAGACACTTCGGTTCGCTGCGGGTGGCTTCGACCATGCGCGCCCCCAGCGCCTTGAACTCGGCCAGCTTGCCGTCTTGGACCTTGAAATACGGCACCAGGGTGCAGCAGGTGTCGGGTTGGCTCATCGATGTCTCCTGAAGTGGTGGTAGGCGCGCACCGCGCACTGCGCCTGCGGGAATTTGAGCACACCGGCTCCTTGTACCTGGCGGTTCGGGGGCTTAATAACTGTATATAAATACAGTATTCTGTCGCTCCCCTTGACCTGCCCGCCGATGACCGCCCCTTGCCCGCCCTCGCCCTCCGCCTGGCCGGCCGGGCTGGCGCTGTGGTGTGCCGCCCGCGTGGATGCCCCCGGCACCGTGACGCTGAGCTCCGGCTGGCCCGCCCTCGATGCCGAGCTCCCTGGTGGCGGCTGGCCGCTGGCCGGACTCACCGAGCTGCTGCTGCCCCCCGCCAGCGGCGAGTTGGCGCTGCTCGCGCCCTGGTTGCGGGCCCTGGGCGCACGCACGCACGGCCCGCGCCATCTGTTGTGGGTCGCGCCGCCGGCCCAGCCCTGCGTCGCTGCGCTCCAGGCCTGCGGGCTGGCGGCAGCGCAGCTGGTGTGCGTGATGCCGGCCCGCGCCGCCGATGCCGCCTGGGCCGCCGAACAGGCCCTGCGCAGCGGCGCTTGCGCCGCCGTGCTGTGGTGGCTGCCGGTCCCCACGCCGGGCGCGCTGCTGCGTCGCCTGCACCTGGCCGCCCAGGCTGGCGCAACGCCGTTGATCGTGCTGCGCGCGCCGGCCGAGCGTCACAACAGCAGCCCGGCGCCGCTGCGCGCAGTCTGCGCCCCGCAGCCCGGCTACCGGCTTGCCATCGAGGTCTTCAAGCGTCGCGGCCCGCCGATGGCCACGCCGCTACAGCTCGCGTTGCCGCAGCCGGCCTCCGTCCGGCCGCTGTCCTCGAGGCCCCTCTCCGATGCTGTGGATCGCCCTCTTCCTGCCCCAGCTGCCGCTGCAGGCCCTGCGTTGGTCTGAACCGGGGCTGGCGGCCGCCTTGCCGCTGGCGGTGGCCGAACAACGCCGGCTGCTTGGCGCCAACCGTGCCGCGCAGGCACTCGGCGTGCGCGTCGGCCAGAGCACCGCGACCGCGCTCGCGCTCGCGCCGCAGCTCCTCGTGCTGCCGCGCGACCCGGCGCGCGAGGCCGCCTGCATCGAGCAGCTCGCGCTCGCGCTGGCGGCGCTGACGCCGCAGCTGTGTCCGCAAGAAGGCGGCGTGCTGATCGAGGTGCAGGCCTGCCTGCGCCTGTTCGGCGGGCTGCGCCGTCTGCTGCGTCGCACGCGCGCGCTGGCCGGCGAGGCCGGCGTCGAGGTGCGCCTGGGCTGCGCGCCGACCGCGCTGGGCGCCTGGCTGCTGGCCAGCGCCCACGTCACGCGGCGGCGCTGCCTGCGCGAGGTCAGCCACACCCGGCTGCTCGACCGTGTGCCGCTGCCGGCGCTGGCCGGTCTGCTGGCACTGCGTCCGACGCAGTGGGCCCTGTTCGAGTCGCTCGGCCTGCGCACGCTCGGCGCGCTGCGCGCGCTGCCGCGCGAAGGACTGCAGCGTCGCTTCGGCCCGGCGCTGGCATCGGCGCTCGATCGCGCCTACGGCTTGGCACCCGACCCGCGTCCCTGCTTCGAGCCGCCCGCGCGCTTCGAGCTGACGCGCGAGCTGCTGCAGCGGGCCGACAGCGCCGAGGTGCTGTCGGCCGCGCTCGCCGCTCTGCTGCCCGCCCTGACCGGCTGGCTGCGGCTGCGCTGGCAGGCCGCCAGCGTGCTGCGGCTGCGCCTGGGTCACGAGTCGGGCCGCACGCGCCCCTCGGAGACGGTGTTGCGGCTGGCGCTGTCCACGCCGAGCCGCGACCCCGCGCACCTGGCCCTGCTGTGGCGCGAACGGCTGCAGCGCCAGACGCTGGCCGCACCTGTCTACGAGCTCACGCTCACGCTCGAGAGCGCGGTGGCGCAAGATGGACAGCCTGGCGAGCTGCTGCCACAGGCCAGCCCGCAGGCCGACGGGCATGCCGCCCTGCTGGATCGACTGCTCGCACGACTCGGACCCGAGGGCGTGCAGCGCTGGCAGCCTTGCGCCGATCACCGCCCCGAGCGGGCTCAACGATCGCTGCCGGCCAGCACCGCGCTGGCGGCGTCCCGACCGGCTGCCGTGACGCTGGCACGCCCGGCCTGGCTGCTGCCCGAGCCGCTGCCGCTGGCCAGCGACGCCCATGGCCGGCCGTTGCACGATGGCCGCGCGCTGCGGCTGTGCTCGCCGGCCGAGCGCATCGAGTCGGGCTGGTTCGACGGCGCGCTGGTGCGGCGCGATTACCACGTCGCCGAGGGCGGCGACCACCGGCTGCGCTGGGTCTACCGCGAGCAGCCCGCCGGCGGCTGGTTCCTGCACGGCTGGTTCGGATGAAGCCCGAGCCGCCGCCCCGGGGCCACGCGCCGGATCTGCCGGCCTACGCCGAGCTGCACTGCCGCAGCAACTTCAGTTTCCTCTGCGCCGCCTCGCACCCGAGCGAGTTGGTGCAGCGTGCCGCGCAGCTCGGCTACGCGGCGATCGCGATCACCGACGAATGCTCGGTCGCCGGCGCGGTGCGCGCGCACGAGGCCTGCAAGGAACTGCGCAGCAACGCAGGCCGGGCGCCGCGGCTGCTGATCGGCGCCGAGTTCACGCTCGATGCCACGGCCGGCGCCCCCGGTTTGCGGCTGGTGCTGATCGCGATGAATCGCGAGGGCTATGCCCAGCTGGGCGGGCTGATCACGCTGGGGCGCGGCCGCAGTGCCAAGGGCGCCTACCGGCTGGCACTCGACGACTTCGACGCCCCGCTCGCCGGCGCCGGCCGGCCCGCCGGGCTGCCCGACTGCCTGGCGCTGCTGATCCCGCGCCGCGAGGACGACGGCGACACGTGGCTCGCCCAGGCCCGCGCACTGGCCACGCGCTTCGGCGAGCGCGCCTCGATCGCCATCGAGCTGCTGCGCTGGGCCGACGACGAGGCGCACACGCAGCGCCTGCTCGAGGTCGCGGCGGCCAGCGGTGTGCCGCTGGTCGCGGCCGGCGACGTGCGCATGCATGCGCGCTCACGCAAGCCGCTGCTCGACACGCTGAGCGCGATCCGCCTGAAGCAGCCGCTGGCCGACTGCGGTCTCGCGCTGCCCCGCAACGGCGAGCAGCACCTGCGGCCCCGCTCCACGCTGGCGCGGCTGTACCGGCCGCAGTGGCTGGCCCGCGGCGTCGCGCTGGCGCAGCGCTGCCGCTTCGAGCTGACGGAGCTGCAGTACGAATACCCGGCGGAGATCACGCCCCCGGGCGTCAGCGCCGCCGAGCACCTGCGACAGCTCACCGGGCACGGCGCACGCGCGCGCTACCCGGCCGGCGTCCCGTCCGAGGTGAGCCGGCAGATCGGGCGCGAGCTCGAGCTGATCACCGCCAAGCGCTACGAGGCCTTCTTCCTGACGGTGCACGAGATCGTCGGGTTCGCCCGCTCGCGGGGCATCCTGTGCCAGGGACGCGGCTCGGCGGCGAATTCCGCGGTGTGCTACTGCCTGGGCATCACCGCGGTCGACCCGGCCCGAACCACGCTGCTGTTCGAGCGCTTCATCAGCGAAGAGCGCAACGAGGCCCCGGACATCGACGTCGACTTCGAGCATGAGCGCCGCGAGGAGGTGATCCAGTACGTCTACGCCAGGTACGGCCGGCAGCGCACCGCGCTGGCCGCGGCGCTGATCAGCTACCGCACGCGCAGCGCGGTGCGCGACGTCGGCAAGGCGCTCGGCCTGGACGAGTCGCGCGTCGTGCGGATCGCCGGCGGGCACCAGTGGTTCGACGCGCCCGCACAGCTGCACGAGCGCCTGCACGAGGCCGGCTTCGACCCCGAGGCCTTGGTCGTGCGGCAGTGGCTGGCGCTGAGCGCGACGCTGGTCGGCTTCCCGCGCCATCTGTCCCAGCATGTCGGCGGCTTCGTGATCGCGCGCGACGAGCTCTCGCGCCTGGTGCCGATCGAGAACGCCGCGATGCCCGAGCGGCGCGTGATCCAGTGGGACAAGGACGACCTCGAGGCGCTCGGCCTGCTCAAGGTCGACGTGCTCGCGCTGGGCATGCTGACGGTGCTGCGCCGCAGCCTCGACCTCCTGCGCGCGCTGCGCGGCCGCGACTGGGGCCTGGCCGACATCCCCCAGGACGACGCGGCGACCTACGCGATGATCCGGCGCGCCGACACCATCGGCGTGTTCCAGATCGAAAGCCGCGCCCAGCAGAGCATGCTGCCGCGGCTCAGGCCCGTGACCTTCTACGACCTGGTGATCCAGGTCGCGATCGTGCGGCCCGGCCCGATCAGCGGCGGCATGGTCCACCCCTACCTGAAGCAGCGCGAACGGCAGCGCCAAGATCGCCTGCCCGCGCCCGAGTACCCGGCGCTGTGGCAGGCGCTCGAGCGCACGCTGGGCGTGCCGATCTTCCAGGAGCAGGTCATGCAGATCTGCATGATCGCGGCCGATTTCAGCGGCGGCGAGGCCGACGCGCTGCGGCGCGCGATGGCCGCCTGGAAACGCAAGGGCGGCGTGCATCATTTCCGCGACCGCATCGTCGAGCGCATGGTGAGCAAAGGCTATGCGCGCGCCTTCGCCGAGGCGATCTTCGAGCAGATCCAGGGCTTCGGCGAGTACGGCTTCCCCGAGAGCCATGCCTACAGCTTCGCGCTGCTGGCCTACGTGAGCGCCTGGCTCAAGTGCCACGAGCCGGCGATCTTCCTGGCCGCGCTGCTGAACTCGCAGCCGATGGGCTTCTACACGCCGTCGCAGCTGGTACAGGACGCGCGGCGCCACGGCATCGAGGTGCGCCCGGTCGACGCCTGCCGCAGCGACTGGGACTGCGGCCTGGAGCCGGGCACCGAGGCGCAGCCGGCGGTGCGCCTCGGGTTGCGCCTGGTCGCCGGCCTCGGCCCGGCTGCCGCCGCACGGCTGGTTGCGGCGCGCGCGGCGGCCCCGTTCATCGACGTCGACGATCTCGCACGCCGCGCCGCGCTCGCCCCCGAGGAACTGCAGCGACTCGCCCGCGCCGATGCCCTCGCCGCCCTGGCCGGCCACCGACGCCGGCAGAGCTGGCTCGCCAGCGGCCAGCCCCGCCGCGGCGCACTGCTGGCCGACGCCCCCCAACCCGACGCACCGCTCGACCTGCCCCCGGCGCCCGAGGGCGAGGAGATCCGCCTCGACGTCGCGGCCACCGGGCTGACGCTGCGCCGCCACCCGCTGGCACTGCTGCGAGAGCGCCTCGCGCTGCGCGGCTGCCGCAGTGCCCGGGAGCTCGGCGCGCTGCGCGATGGCGCCAGCGCGCGCGCCTGCGGCATCGTCGTGATGCGCCAGCAGCCGGCGACCGCCCAGGGCACGATCTTCGTCACGCTCGAGGACGAGACCGGCTCGGTCAACGTGATCGTCTGGAA
>CAYOXW010000090.1:0-10616 GCA_964408005.1 uncultured Methylibium sp. | reverse complement strand
ACGTGACGCCGAAGGAGCACCTGGGCCTGCCCGACCGCGACGACGTCAAGCAGGGGATCATCGCCTACAAGATCGCCGCGCACGCGGCCGACGTGGCCAAGGGCCACCCGGGCGCGCGGGCCCGCGACGACGCGCTGTCCAAGGCGCGCTTCGAGTTCCGCTGGACCGACCAGTTCAACCTCGGCCTCGACCCGGACACCGCGCGCGACTTCCACGACGAGACGCTGCCCAAGGACGCCAGCAAGGTCGCGCACTTCTGCAGCATGTGCGGGCCGAAGTTCTGCTCGATGAAGATCACGCAGGAGGTGCGCGACTACGCGGCCGAGCGCGGGGTGGGCGAGGGCGAGGCCCTGGACGCCGGCATGGCCGCGAAGTCGGCCGAGTTCAAGGCCGGCGGCGGCGAGCTCTACATCCCGATCCGCGCCGAGGGCTGAGCGGTGGCGGCTTTGCATCTCGGCATCGCCGGGGCGGGCCTGCTCGGGCGGCTGCTGGCCTGGCGACTCGCGTCGCACGGCTGGCGCGTCAGCGTGTTCGACCCAGCCGGCGGACCGGAGCCGCGCTTCGACGGTCAGGGCGCGGCCGGCTTCAGCGCGGCCGGCATGCTCAGCCCGCTGGCCGAGCGCGACGTCGGCAGCGAGCAGGTCGCCGCCCTCGGCTGGCGCTCGATCGCGCTGTGGCGCGAGATCGTCGCCGCGCTGCCCGAGCCGCCGGCCTTCGCGGCGCGCGGCAGCCTGCTGCTGGCCCACCGCGCCGATCTCGGCAGCGCGCAGCGCCTGCTCGCGCGCCTGCCGGCGGCGAGCGCGGCGCAGCCCGGCCCGGTGGCGCTGAGCGCGGCCGAGCTCGCCGGGCTCGAGCCGGCGCTGCAGGGCGCGGCCCAGGCCTGGCTGCTGCCCGGCGAGGGCCAGATCGATGCGGTGCAGGCATTGCGCGCGCTGTATGCCGGCGCGGCCTCGGTGCAATGGCACTGGGGCTGCCGCGTCACCGCGGTGGAACCCGGCGCCCTGCACCTGGAGGGCGCGCGCAGCGGCTGGCGCCAGTTCGACGCGGTCTTCGACGTGCGCGGGCTCGGCGCGCGGCGCGAGTGGCCGCTGCGCGGCGTGCGCGGCGAGACGGTCTGGCTGCGCCTGCCCGGCCACGGCCTGACGCGCCCGCTGCGGCTGCTGCACCCGCGCCACCGCGTCTATCTCGTGCCGCGCGCCGAGGACACGCTGATCGTCGGTGCCAGCGAGATCGAGAGCGAGGACCGCTCCGAGGTGTCGCTGAAGAGCGCGGTCGAGCTGATGGCCGCCGCGCACAGCGTGATGCCGGCGCTGCAGGAGGCGCGCATCCTGCGGCTCGACCGCAACCTGCGCCCGGCGCTGCCCGACCACGAGCCGCGCGTCGAGGTGGCGCCCGGCCTGCTGCGCATCAACGGCCTGTTCCGCCACGGCTGGCTGCTCGCGCCGGCGCTGGTCGAGGACGCGCTGGCGGCCTGGCTCGGCGAGCCCGCCGCCGTCTGAGCCGGAGGCGCGATGAGCGAAAAGACCACGATCACCGTGCGGCTCGACGACGGCCGCCACGAGCGCCTGCCGGCCGGCAGCACGCTGGCCGAGCTGGTCGCGCGGCTCGCGCCGGCACCGGAGGCGGTGAGCACCGCGGTCGACGGCCGCTTCGTGCCGCGTGCCGCGCGCGAGCGCGAGATCCTGCAGGACGGCCAGACCGTGCTGCTGTTCCAACCCATCGTCGGCGGCTGAGGCCGCCGCCGCGGAGAGTTCCGATGCTGCAGAAAACCGCCCCACTCCCGCCCTCCGATGCCGACCCCTGGCAGGTCGGCGCCGTCACGCTCGCGAGTCGCTTCCTGCTCGGCACCGCCGGCTATCCGTCGCCGGCGGTGCTGGCCGAGGCCCTCGTCGCCTCGGGCGCCGAGGTCGTGACCGTCGGCCTCAAGCGCAGCCTCGCGGCGGCCGGCGACAACGGCTTCGTCGCGGCGATCCGCGAGGTGCTCGCGCGCACCGGCGCGCGCCTGCTGCCCAACACCGCCGGCTGCCGCAACGCGCAGGAGGCGATCACGCTCGCGCACATGGCGCGCGAGCTCTACGGCACGCCCTGGGTCAAGCTCGAGGTGGTCGGCGACGAGCACACGCTGCAGCCCGATCCCTTCGAGCTGCTCGCTGCCGCGACCCAGCTGGTGCGCGACGGCTTCACCGTCTTCCCCTACTGCACCGACGACCTGGTGTTGTGCCGCCGCCTGCTCGACGCCGGCTGCCCGCTGCTGATGCCCTGGGGCGCGCCGATCGGCTCGGGCCAGGGCCTGCTGAACCCGTACGCGCTGCGCACGCTGCGCGAGCGCCTGCCCGACACGGTGCTGATCGTCGACGCCGGCATCGGCGCGCCCTCGCATGCCGCGCAGGCCATGGAGCTGGGCTATGACGCGGTGCTGCTCAACAGCGCGGTCGCGCAGGCGCGCGAGCCGGTCGCGATGGCGCAGGCCTTCCGGCTCGCGATCGAGGCCGGCCGCGCCGGCTGGCGCGCCGGCGTGATGGCCCCGCAGGACTTCGCGGTCGCGAGCACGCCGGTGCTGGGCCATCCCTTCCTGCTGCCGGAGGCGCCATGAGTCTGCCGATCCTGTGGAGCATCGCCGGCAGCGACAGCGCCGGCGGTGCCGGCTTCGCGGCCGACCAGCGTGCTGCCGACGCGCTGGGCGTGCACCTGTGCCCGGTGGTCGCGGCCGTGACGGCCCAGCATTCGCGCGCGGTCACGCGGGTCGCGCCGGTCGAGGCGGCGCTGCTCGAGGACCAGCTCGAGGCGCTGGCCGAGGACCTGCCGCCGCGTGTCGTCAAGACCGGGCTGCTCGGCAGCGCCGAGCACGTGCGGGCCGTCGCGCGCTGGATCGACCGGCTGCGCGAGGCCGGGCCGGTCGCGCTGGTGGTCGACCCGGTGCTGGCCGCCAGCAGCGGCCGCGGCTTCGCCGACGCCGCGATGCTGGCCGCCTACCGCGACGCGCTGCTGCCGCGCGCGACGCTCGTGACGCCGAACCGCCGCGAGGCCGAGCGCCTGCTGGGCCGCGCGCCCGGCGCGGACGACGCGCCGGCACTCGCCCGCGCGCTGCGCGGCACGGGGGCGCAGGCGGTCGCGGTCACCGGCGGGGACAGCGCCGATCACGACGGTCTCGTGCTCGACTGGATCGCGACGCCGCAGGCCGAGGGCTGGCTGGCCGCGCCGCGCGTCGCCACGCCGCATCACCACGGCACCGGCTGCACCTACGCCAGCAGCGCCGCGGCGGCGCTCGCGCTCGGCTTCGTCGCCGCCGACGCGCTGGTGCTCGCGAAGATGGCGACGCTGCAGGCGCTGCGCCGCGGCCACGCGGCCGGGCAGGGCGCCGGGCCGGTCAAGGCCGCGCCGCTGCCGCCCGACCCGACGCTGCTGCCGTGGCTGTCCTGGGGCGAGGCCCCGGTGTTCGCCACCGCGGCGCCGGCCCCGGCCCGCCCGCTCGATCTGTACGGCATCGTCGACAGCGCGGCGCGCGTGCGGCCGCTGCTGGACGCCGGGGTGCGCACCGTGCAGCTGCGGCTCAAGGCCGCGCCCGACCTCGAGGCCCAGGTGCGCGACAGCATCGCGGCCTGCGACGCGGCCGGCGCGGCGCTGTTCGTCAACGACCACTGGCAGCTCGCGCAGCGGCTCGGCGCCGCGGGCGTGCACCTCGGTCAGGAGGACCTGCTCGCGCTCGGCGAGACCGGCCGCGCCGCGCTGCGGGCCAGCGGGCTCGCGCTCGGCATCAGCTCGCACAGCCTGTGGGAGCTGGCGCGGGCCAAGGCCCTGGCGCCGCGCTACCTCGCCTGCGGGCCGGTCTGGCCGACGCTGACCAAGGCGATGCCCTGGCGGCCGCAGGGGCTCGACAACCTGGCCTGGTGGTGCGCGATGGCGGGGACGCCGGTGGTCGCGATCGGCGGCCTGCTCGAGCCGGCGCAGTTCGAGGCGGCGGCGCGCTGCGGCGCCGACGGCGTGTGCGCGGTGCGCGTGCTCGGCGATGCGCCGGCGCGCGTCGTGCCCGCGCTGCAGGCGGCGCTGCATGCGGGCCGCCAGGGCCGGCGCGCGCCCGTCCCGGCGCTGCCGCATCCCTCGCTGGATAGTGGTTTCACTGAGGTGTGCCGCTGAGGCATTCCGTCATTACTTCGCCGCGGCATCCCCCCCCTAAACTCGCGCCGGCGCGATCCGCCAGCCCGCCGATCCGGCGGCCACCACCATCCCTTGGAGACAAATCGATGAATGCCTTGAATGCGATTTCGCTCAGCGTCGCCCTGCTGGTCGGCGTCTGGTGCTTTGCCACGCTGGGCTACCTGGAGCCGAAGGTGCTGACCTGGATCACCTTCCTCACCTGGGCCTCGTTCTTCGCCGCAGGCGGTGGCAAGGCCGGATTGACGAAGGCGATCGCCGCCGGTTTCGCCGGGGCCCTGATCTCGGCGCTGGCCGTCTGGCTCAACGGCCAGCTCGGCGGCGGCGTGCAAGGCGTCGGCCTGCTGATCTTCTGCGTGCTGCTGGCCCTGCTCGGCGGCGCGCTGGTCCAGATCTCCAAGATCGGCCTGTTCAGCTTCATCCCGGGCGCCTTCATCGGCGCGGCCTCGTTCTTCGGCGCCGGCGCCCCGCTGGACGTCAAGCTCGGCTGGGTGCTGGTGTCCATCGTCGCCGGTGCGGTGATGGGCCTGCTGTCCGAGCGGCTCGGCCAGGCGCTGACGGCGCGCACCTGAGGCGCCGTTCCTGACCCGAGCAGGACGCCCCCGCGTCCTGGCTCCTGAGCCCCACGAGCCCGGCCGACGCCGGGCTCGTTCGTTTGGGGCGCGCGTGGCCCGAGCCGGGCGTGGCATGTGGCTTGCAGAAATGCGCCGCATGACCCGCCTCACCCTGCACGGCACGGCGATGTACGCCGAGGGCACGCTGCCCAAGTGCGGCCAGGAAGCGCCGCGCTTCACGCTCGCGACCGAGAGCCTGAGCGATGTCGGGCTCGACCACTTCGGCGCGCGCTGCAAGCTGCTGAACATCGTTCCCAGTCTCGAGCTGCCGAGCTGCGCGGCCGCCACGCTGCGCCTGATCGAGCTGCTGCGTCCCTGGCCGGAGGCGGTGCTGATCACCATCTCGCCCGACCTGCCCTTCGCCGGGCCGCGCCTGGGCGCGCGCGAGGCCGACGGCCGCGCGGTGCGGCTGTCGAGCTTTCGCAGCGCCGGCTTCGCGCGCGCCTACGGGGTCGACCTGGTCAGCGGCCCGCTCAAGGGCCTGCTCGCGCCGGCGTTGCTGGTCCTCGACGCGCGCCACCGCGTGCTGCACGCCCAGCTCGTGCGCGAGATGAGCGAGGCGCCCGACCACGCCGCCGCGCTCGCCGCGCTGCGCCAAGCCGGCACGCGCGACGCTGCAACGTCTGTCGCACCGCGGCCTGTCGCAACTGTCGCGGCCTGAGGCCGCGCGCCGGGCCCGCGCACCACGCGCGGCGCACCGCTTCCCAGGGGAATCAAGCGCTTGCGAGCGCACGCGGGTCGATGGCACGGCGCTTGCGCTGAAGGGTCGCCACCGACCTGGAGACCAGCATGCCCTTCACGGCTGCGCCCACGGACGCGTGCGTGGGGATCATCGCCAATCCGATCTCCGCGCGCGATATCCGCCGCATCATCGCCAACGCCAGCAACCTGCAGATCGCGGAGCGGGTGAACATCGTCATGCGCCTGCTGACGACGCTGCACGCGCTCGGCGTCGAGCGCGTGCTGATGATGCCGGACAAGGCCGGCATCCGCGCGATGCTCACGCGCAACCTGGCGCGTGACCGGCGCCAGCAGCACGGCTATCCGGCGCTCGAGTTCCTCGACATGGAGCCGAGCTCGAGCGTCGAGGACACCTTCCGCGCCGCACGCATGATGCGCGCGGCCGGCGTCAAGGCGCTGATCGTGCTGGGCGGCGACGGCACCCACCGCGCCGTCGTGCGCGAGTGCGCCGACATCCCGATCGCGGGCCTGTCCACCGGCACCAACAACGCCTTCCCCGAGATGCGCGAGCCGACCATCGCCGCGCTCGCGGTCGGGCTGTATGCGACCGGACGCCTGAGCGCCGAGCAGGCGCTGGCGTCCAACAAGCTGCTCGAGATCAGCATCAACGGCGGCGAGCGGCGCGACATCGCGCTGGTCGACGCGGTGATCTCGCGCGAGCGCTACATCGGCGCACGCGCGGTCTGGAAGACCGACCACCTCGCGGCCGCCTACCTGACCTTCGCCGATCCGCAGGCCATCGGCCTGTCGGCGATCGGCGGGCTGCTGCAGCCGGTCGGGCGGCGCGAGCCGCACGGCCTCGCGATCGCGCTCAGCGACGACCCCGCCACGCGCCGCGTGCGGCTGCAGGCGCCGATCGCGCCCGGCCTCGTCAGCGAGGTCGGCATCGCCGGCTGGGAGCCGATGCCGGCCGGCCGCGCCTTCAGCGTCGAGCTCGAGGCCGGCATCGTCGCGCTCGACGGCGAGCGCGAGCTGCCCTTCGAAGCCGGCGACCGCGTGCAGCTCACGCTGCGCGACAACGCTTTCCCCACCGTGGACGTGGCCCGCTGCATGCACATCGCGGCCGGCGCGGGCCTGTTCCACCACCCCTTCCGCCACGCCTGACAGGAGACAAGACCATGGCTGCCACCAACCCCTTCCCGCTCGGCAAGGACGCGCTGCTGGAGTGCTATCGCACGATGCGCACGATCCGTGAATTCGAGGAGCGCCTGCACGTCGACTTCGGTCGCGGCGACATCCCGGGCTTCGTGCACCTGTACGCCGGCGAGGAGGCCACCGCCGTCGGCATCATGAGCCACCTCGGCGACGGCGACCGCATCGCCAGCACGCACCGCGGCCACGGCCACTGCATCGCCAAGGGCGTGGACGTCATCGCGATGATGAAGGAGATCTACGGCAAGAAGGGCGGCTGCGGCAACGGCAAGGGCGGCTCGATGCACATCGCCGACCTGTCCAAGGGGATGATGGGCGCCAACGGCATCCTCGGCGCCGGCGCGCCGCTGGTGTGCGGCGCGGCGCTGGCGGCCAAGTACCGGGCGAAGAAGAGCGGCAGCGCCAGCGACGTCGCGATCTGCTTCGTCGGCGACGGCGCCTCCAACCAGGGCACCTTCCTCGAGAGCCTGAACCTCGCCGCGGTGTGGAACCTGCCGGCGCTGTTCGTCATCGAGAACAACGGCTACGCCGAGTCGACCTCGCGCGAGTACGGCACCGCGGTCGACAGCTACGTCGACCGCGCCTCCGGCTTCGGCATGCCCGGCGTGACCGTCGACGGCACCGACTTCTTCGCCGTCTACGAGGCCGCCGGCGAGATCGTCAAGCGCGCCCGCGAGGGCGGCGGCCCGTCGATGCTCGAGTGCAAGATGGTCCGCTTCTTCGGCCACTTCGAGGGCGACGCGCAGACCTACCGCGCCGCCGGCGAGAACGAGGACAACCGCGCCAACAAGGACTGCCTGAAGCTGTTCGCGGCCCAGGTCACCGGCGCCGGCGTGATCAGCGCCTCGGAGCTCAAGTCTATCGACGACCAGGTGCTCGGCCTGATCGAGGACGCGGTCACCCAGGCCAAGGCCGCCCCGCTGCCGACCGCCGCCGACCTGCTCACCGACGTCTACGTCTCCTACTGAGACGCCCCCCGCATACCGAACGCTTAGGAGACTTCCATGGCAAGAAAGATCACGATCAAGCAGGCCATCAACGAGGCCATCGACCAGGAGATGGCGCGCGACCCCTCGGTCATCATGCTCGGCGAGGACATCGTCGGCGGTGCCGGCGGCGAGGGCGAGATGGACGCCTGGGGCGGCGTGCTCGGCGTCACCAAGGGCCTGTACGCCAAGCACGGCGACCGCCTGCTCGACACCCCGCTGTCCGAGAGCGCCTACGTCGGCGCCGCGATCGGCGCCGCGTCCTGCGGCATGCGCCCGATCGCCGAGCTGATGTTCATCGACTTCATGGGCGTGTGCTTCGACCAGATCTTCAACCAGGCGGCCAAGTTCAAGTACATGTTCGGCGGCAAGGCCGAGACGCCGGTGGTGATCCGCGCGATGGTCGGCGCGGGCTTCCGCGCCGCCGCGCAGCACTCGCAGATGCTCACGCCGGTGTTCACCCACATCCCGGGCCTGAAGGTGGTGTGCCCGAGCACGCCCTACGACACCAAGGGCCTGCTGATCCAGAGCATCCGCGACAACGATCCGGTGATCTTCTGCGAGCACAAGAACCTCTACGCGCTCGAGGGCGAGGTGCCCGAGGGCGCCTACGCGATCCCCTTCGGCGAGGCCAACGTGGTGCGCGAGGGCAAGCACGCGACCATCGTCACCTACGGGCTGATGGTGCACCGCTCGCTCGAGGCCGCCGCGACGCTGGCCCGGGAAGGCGTCGAGGTCGAGATCGTCGACCTGCGCACGCTCTCGCCGATCGACATGGACACGGTGCTCGACAGCGTCACGAAGACCGGTCGCCTGATCAGCGTCGACGAGGCCAGCCCGCGCTGCAACATCGGCACCGACATCGCCGCCCAGGTGGCGATGCAGGCCTTCGGCGCGCTGAAGGCGCAGATCGAGCTGGTCTCGCCGCCGCACGTGCCGGTGCCCTTCTCGCCGACGCTGGAGGACCTCTACATCCCGAGTGCCGCGCAGATCGCCGACGCGGTGCGCCGCACGCTCAAGGGGGGGAAGCACTGATGGCCGGCATCATCACCCCCATCGTCATGCCCAAGTGGGGCCTGTCGATGAAGGAAGGCACCGTCACCGCCTGGCTGGTCGACGAGGGCGACGACATCTCGGTCGGCCTGCCGATCCTCGAGGTCGAGACCGACAAGATCGCCAACGCGGTCGAGGCGCCGGACCCCGGCACGCTGCGCCGCAAGGTCGCCGGCGAGGGCGAGCTGCTGCCGGTCAAGGCCCTGCTCGGCGTGATGGCCGAGGCTGATGTCAGCGACGCCGACATCGATGCCTACATCGCCAGCTACGTCACCCCGTCGGCCGAGGAGTCCGAGGGCGACGCCGGCCCGGCCTACGCCTGGGTCGAGGTCGACGGCCACCGCATCCGCTACGCGCGCCGCGGCGCGGCCGAGGGCACGCCGGTGCTGTTCATCCACGGCTTCGGCGGCGACCTCGACAACTGGCTGTTCAACATCGACGCCGTCGGCGAGGACCTGCCGGTGATCGCGCTGGACCTGCCGGGGCACGGCCAGTCGAGCGTCAAGCTGCCGGGCGCGAGCATCGCCGCGCTGGCCGACTTCGTCGCGCGCTTTCTCGCCGCGATCGACGTCGAGCGCGTGCATGTGGTCGGCCACTCGATGGGTGGCGCGATTGCCTCGCAGCTCGCACTCGCCCACCCGCAGCGCGTCGTCTCGCTGAGCCTGATCGCCAGCGCCGGCCTGGGCGGCGAGATCAACAGCGGCTACACCGAGGGCTTCGCGAAGGCCGCCTCGCGGCGTGACCTGAAGCCGGTGCTCGAGCAGCTGTTCAACGACGCCTCGCTGGTCAGCCGGCAGATGATCGACGACGTGCTCAAGTACAAGCGGCTCGATGGCGTCGAGGCGCTGCTGCTCGAGCTGGGCGGGCAGCTGTTCGCCGGCGGCCGCCAGGCCGAGCAGCCGGGGCTGGAGCTCGAGTCGACCGGCAAGCCGGTGCTGGTGGTCTGGGGCACCGAGGACAAGATCGTGCCCGCGGCCCACGCGGCGAACGCGCCGCCGGGCGCGACGGTCGAGCGCTTCGCCGGCGCCGGCCACATGGTGCAGATGGAGAAGGCCAGCGAGGTCAACCGTCTGCTGCGGCAGCATGTGGGCGCCTGAACGGCCGCACTTCGCGCCGATCGCGGCGCAGTCCGAGGTCCCGCGCCTCGGACTGCTGCTCGACCGCCACCGCGTCGAGGACGATCTGAGCGTCGAGCAGCGCCTGATCGAGCGCGCCGCCGAGGGCGGCGCGGTCTCGGCCGTGTGGGAGCCCTCGCCGGCGCTGGTCGTGCCGGGCTCCTACCGGCGCTACGAGCGCTTCGAGCTGCTGTGCGAGCGTTTCGCGGCGCGCGGCTGGCCGGTGTCGGTGCGGCGCTCCGGCGGCGGCCTGGTGCCGCAGGGGCCGGGCATGGTCAACGTCAGCCTCGCCTGGCGCACGTCGAGCGGCATGGGCCACGCGATGCAGCCGGTCTACGAGGGCCTGTGCGATCTACTCGAGCGCACGCTCGCGCCCTTCGGCATCGAGGCCGGACCGCAGGCCGTCGCCGGCTCGTTCTGCGACGGTCGCTTCAACCTGGCGGTCGACGGCCGCAAGGTCGCCGGCACCGCGCAGTACTGGCAGCGCGTCAGCCCGAGCGAGCACGTGGTGCTGGCGCACGCCTGTCTGCTGGTCGAGGCCGACCTCGCGACGCTGGTGCGGCGGGCCAACGAGTTCGAGGCCCAGCTCGGCAGCGACAAGCAGTACCGGCTCGACGCGATCGCCAACCTCGTGCCCGAGCGCGGGCCGCTGCCGATCGACGAATTCGGCCAGCGCCTGTCGGCCTCGACGCTGGCCTACCTGCTGGGCGAGGCGACGCGCGCCAGCGAGGTGCTGTGTTGAGCGACGCCCCCTACGACCCGACCGCGAAGCAAAAGAGCGAGGCGAAGACGGGTCGCATCCC
>CAYOXW010000089.1:0-10628 GCA_964408005.1 uncultured Methylibium sp. | reverse complement strand
CCGGGTGGATCGCGTACTTGACGGTGATGCCCTTGTGCGTGAGCTTCTCGGCCAGCTCCTTGACCGCGTGCTGCGCGCGCGCGACCGCCAGGCCGTAGCCCGGCACGATCACCACCGTCTCGGCGTTGCCGAGCACGAAGGCCGCGTCGTCGGCGCTGCCGCTCTTCACGCTGCGCTGCACCGCGCCGCCGGTGGCGGCCGGGCCCGCCTCGCCGCCGAAGCCGCCCAGGATCACGTTGAAGAACGAGCGGTTCATCGCCTTGCACATGATGTAGCTCAGGATCGCGCCCGAGCTGCCCACCAGCGAGCCGGCGATGATCAGCATGCTGTTGTTCAAGCTGAAGCCGATGCCCGCGGCCGCCCAGCCCGAGTAGCTGTTGAGCATCGACACCACCACCGGCATGTCCGCGCCGCCGATCGGGATGATGATGGTCACGCCGATCACGAAGGCCAGCGCCAGCAGCAGCGCGAAGCTGGTCTGCGACTCGTTGACCGTGTAGCCGACGATGAAGGCCAGCATCGCCAGGCCCAGCACCGCGTTGAGCGCATGCTGGCCCTTGAAGACCACCGGCGCGCCCTGGAACAGGCGGAACTTGTAGGTGCCGCTGAGCTTGCCGAAGGCGATCACCGAGCCGCTGAAGGTGATCGCGCCGATCGCGGCACCGAGCGCCAGCTCCAGCCGGTTGCCATGCGGGATCTCGCCCGGGCCGGCGGCGATGCCGAAGGCCTGCGGCTCGACCGCCGCGGCGATGGCGATGAACACCGCCGCCAAGCCGATCATGCTGTGGAAGAAGGCCACCAGCTCGGGCATCTTGGTCATCTCGACGGTCTTTGCGCGCCAGGCGCCGTAGCCGCCGCCGACCACCAGGCCGAGCAGCACCCAGGCCATGCCCGACACCGAGCCGGCCAGCTTGACGATGAGCGCCGCGGTCGTGAGCATGGCGATGCCCATGCCGACCATGCCGAAGACGTTGCCGCGGATCGAGGTGGTGGGGTGCGACAGGCCCTTGAGCGCCTGGATGAAGCAGACGCTCGCGACGAGGTACAGCAGGGTGACGACGTTCATGCTCATGGCATCAGCCCTCGCTCTTCTTCGCCGGGGTCTTCTTCTTGAACATCTCGAGCATGCGTCGCGTGACGAGGAAGCCGCCAAAGATGTTCACCGCCGCCAGCGCGACCGCCAGCACGCCCATGGTCTTGCCCAGCCCGGTGACGGTGAGCGCGGCCGCGAGCATCGCGCCCACGATCACGATCGCCGAGATCGCGTTGGTCACCGCCATCAGCGGCGTGTGCAGCGCCGGCGTGACCGTCCACACGACGTGGTAGCCGACGTAGATCGCCAGCACGAAGATGATCAGGTTCAGGATCGTCGGGGAGACGGCATCCATGTCAGTGGCTCCCGTGGCTGGGGTTGGTCTTGACGGTCTTGATGCGGTTGCCGGCGTCGAGCAGCACGACCTTGGGTTGCCAGGCCTCGGCGACCGACTCGCTCATCGGCGCGTAGGTGCAGATGATCAGCAGGTCGCCGACATGCGCCTTGCGCGCCGCCGCGCCGTTGAGCGACACGGTGCCCGAGCCGCGCGGCGCCTTGATGATGTAGGTCGAGAAGCGCTCGCCGTTCTGGATGTTGTAGAGGTCGATCTGCTCGAACTCGCGCATGTCGGCGGCGTCGAGCAGGTCCTCGTCGATGCCGCAGCTGCCCTCGTAGTGCAGGTCGGCTTCGGTCACGGTCGCGCGGTGCAGTTTCGCGCGCAGCATCATGCGGTTCATTTCAGGCTCTCAGCAGCTGCCCGTCGCGGCACATCAGGCAGGCCTTGACGATGTCGTCTTCCAGGTCGATCTTGAGTTGCGCGGCGTCCTTCTCGAGCACGAGCTTGAGGAAGTCCAGCACGTTGCGCGCGTACAGCGCCGAGGCGTCGGCCGCCACCAGGGCCGGCAGGTTGGTCTCGCCGACGATGGTCACGCCATGCTTGACCACGGTCTCGCCGGCCACCGTCAGCGGGCAGTTGCCGCCCTGGGGCGCGGCCATGTCGACGATCACCGAGCCCGGCTTCATCGCCCGGACCATCTCCTCGGTGACCAGCACCGGCGCGGCGCGCCCGGGGATCAGCGCGGTGGTGATGACGATGTCGGCCTGCGCGACGCGCTTGGCGACCTCGACCTTCTGGCGCTCCAGCCAGCTCGGCGGCATCGGCCGAGCGTAGCCGCCGACGCCCTCGGCGGCCTCCTTCTCCTCGGCCGTCTCGTAGGGCACGTCGATGAACTTGCCGCCCAGCGACTCGACCTGCTCCTTGACCGAGGGCCGCACGTCGGAGGCCTCGATCACCGCGCCCAGGCGCTTGGCGGTCGCGATCGCCTGCAGGCCGGCGACGCCGACGCCCAGGATCACGACGCGCGCCGCCTTCACGGTGCCGGCGGCGGTCATCAGCATCGGGAAGATGCGCTGGTACTTGTCGGCGCCGATCATCACGGCCTTGTAGCCGGCCAGGTTGGCCTGGCTGGACAGCACGTCCATGCTCTGCGCGCGGGTGGTGCGCGGCGCGGCCTCGAGCGCGAAGGCGCTGAGCTTCGCGTCGGTCAGCCGCTGCAGGCCGTCCCTGTCGAAGGGGTTGAGCATGCCGACGAGCGCGGCGCCCGGCTTCATCAGCGGCAGCTCGACGGCCGAGGGCGCGCGCACCTTGAGCACCAGGTCGGCGCCGTAGGCGCCCGCCAGGTCGGTGATCTCGGCGCCTGCCGCCACATAGGCCGCGTCGGGGACGCTCGCGCTCACGCCGGCGCCGGACTGCACGCGCACCGTGTGGCCCTGGGCCTTGAGCTTCTTTGCCGTCTCGGGGGTAAGGGCCACCCGGGTTTCGCCCGCGAACGTCTCCGCCGGCACGCCAATCAGCATGGGAAATCTCCTCCGGTTTTCTTGGCGGGCCGCCACCCGGCAGGCGGACTCGGGGTGTCCGGCGCTGCCGGGCTCGTGGCCACCCGATCGGGCTGAAGCTTAACCCGGCCGGCTGACGTCACCGAGCCCGGGTCGCCCCGATAGCATTGCTCCCATGAGCAGCATCCGATGGAAACCCAGTGTCACCGTGGCCGCGGTGATCGAACACGACGGCCGCTTCCTGCTGGTCGAGGAACGCACCCCCGAGGGCGTGGTGCTGAACCAGCCGGCCGGCCACCTCGACCCCGGCGAGTCGCTGCAACAGGCGGTGGTGCGCGAGGTGCTCGAGGAGACCGCCTGCCACTTCACGCCGAACGCGCTGCTGGGCGTCTACATGTCGCGCTTCATCCGCAGCGCGCGCCCGGATCGCGAGGCCCAGGACGTGACCTACCTGCGCTTCAGCTTCTGCGGCACGGTCGGCGCGCCGCTCCCCGGCCGCGTCCTCGACGAGGGCATCCTGCGCACGGTCTGGATGACGCCCGAGGAGATCCGCGCCAACGCGCACCGCCACCGCAGCCCGGCGCTGCAGCGCAACGTCGACGACTACCTCGCCGGCGTGCGCCACCCGCTGACCACGGTGTACACGGACCCCGGGCTCTACGACCCGGTGGAGCGTTCTTGACCGCGCCTGCCCTGCTGCGCATCGTTGCGCCGCAGGGCAAGCACGCCGCGGACTCTCAAGCCGCCGCCGCGGTCCGGCTCAGCCGGACCGCCAGCGGCGCCCCCTTGAGGGGGAGCGGCGAAGCCGCAACGGGGGTGGGCCAGCTCACAGCGTGCCGCGCTCCCACGGCCCGGTGATCGCGAGCGTGATGCCGGGCGTGTAGAGGTTGACGAACAGCGTGCGGCCGTCCGGGCTGAACACCGCGCCGGCCCACTCGCTGTTGCGGAAGTCGCCGGCGCGGGCGTTCGGTTTGCCGGCGGCGTCGAGCTGCTCGCGGGTGAAGTTGTAGTGGTGGCGCGCGAACAGGTAGCTCGCGCCGCTGGGTGCGACCGCCATCAGGCGCTGGGCCGTCACCGCGCCCCCGCTGTTCGGCCCGCCGCTGCCGCCGTCCTCGCAGAACAGCACGCCGCCGCGCGGGCTGATGCAGACGTTGTCGGGCGAGTTGCCGACCTGGATGTCGTTGCTGACGAAGATCGCCTTGAGCGTCATCGTCGCCAGGTCCAGCGCCCAGATGCGCCCGGCGCGCGCCGGGCTGGTGGTGACCTGCTTGTCGGTGAAGTAGACGATGCCGTGGGCGACCCAGCAGCCCTCGTTGGCGCCGAAGATCGCCGCGCCGTTGGCATAGGCCTGGCGGTAGGGGCCGCTGGCCGAGACGTTGCCGACGACGGAAGACAGCGTCGCGCCGTCGAGGTCGGGGTCGGCGATGTCGACCCAGGCGCAGGCGTACTCCTGGCACAGCAGCGGGTTGCGCAGGTCGGCGTTGGGCTGGCCGACCACGGCCAGGCCCTGCAGCCGCCCGCCGGCATGCAGCGAGTTCAGGCCGCCGGCCAGGTTGTTCGGCCGGAAGCGGTAGAGCGTGTTGGCGTTGCCCTGGTCCTCGGTCAGGTACCAGTAGCCGCTGGCCGGGTCGATCGCGCTGGCCTCGTGGGCGAATCGGCCCATGTCGCGGATCGGCGTGACGTTGGCGGCGAACACGCTGGTGTCGGCCGGGATCTCGAAGACGTAGCCATGCTTCTTGCCGGTGCTGCTGATGCTGTTGCTGCGCAGCTCCTCGTTGGACAGCCACGAGCCCCAGGTGCTGGCGCCGCCGGCGCAGGGGCGGTAGATGCCGCCGAAGCTCGCGTAGCTCTCGACCCAGTCGCCGTTGCGCCACACCAGGTTGGTGTTGCCGCCGATCTGGTAGCTGGCGCCGGTGACGCCGGTGTCGTACTTCGCGACGCCGTCGCGGCCCGCGCCGACGATGCGGGTCGGCTCGCCGCTGGTGCTGAGCTCGTGGTTGCGCACCAGCACCATCTCGTTGCCCGCGCCGATGCGGCGCTGGATCACGACGCCCATGCCGTCGTGCGCGGCCGGCGTGACGAGGCCGTCGCTCATCACGTCGCCGGCCCAGCCGTAGCTGCTGTAGCGAAAGCCCTCGGGCAGCTCGATCAGCGGCAGGCCGGTGCTCTGGTCGGCCACCGGGGCGAGCGCGCCGTAGGGGCTGTCGATCTGCACCGAGGCGGCGCCGGCGGCGCAGCCGCCGCGGTACTCGACGCGCTGGGCCATCGCGCTGAGCGGGCCGCCGAAGGCGGCGGCGATCGCGGCACCGCCGCCGAGCAGCAGCTGGCGGCGGCTGGATTCGAAGTTCTGGGTCATGGTCGTCCTCGGGCTGGATCGGTTCGGGGGCTGGAAGGGCGCTGGGCGCGGGCGGATTCGGCCGCAGGCCCATGACCGGCGCGTGACACGTCGCGCCGCCACGACGGCGACAATGCCGGCCATGAAACCGTCACGCGTCGTCGTCGGCCTGAGCGGGGGCGTGGACTCCGCGGTCAGCGCCTGGCTGCTCAAGCGCGCCGGCCACGAGGTCGTCGGCCTGTTCATGAAGAACTGGGAGGACGATGACGACGACGAATACTGCTCGTCGCGCCAGGACTTCCTCGACGCCGCCAGCGTCGCCGACCTGATCGGCATCGAGATCGAGCATGTCAACTTCGCGGCCGAGTACCGCGACCGCGTGTTCGCCGAGTTCCTGCGCGAGTACCAGGCCGGGCGCACGCCGAACCCCGACGTGCTGTGCAATGCCGAGATCAAGTTCAAGGCCTTCCTCGACCACGCGATGCGCCTGGGCGCCGAGAAGATCGCGACCGGCCACTACGCCAGGGTGCGGGAACGCGGGGGCCGCCACGAGCTCCTCAAGGGGCTCGACCCGGCCAAGGACCAGAGCTATTTCCTGCACCGCCTGAACCAGGCGCAGCTCGCGCGCACGCTGTTCCCGGTCGGCGAGCTGCCCAAGACCGAGGTGCGCCGCATCGCCGCCGAGATCCGGCTGCCGGTGGCGACGAAGAAGGACTCGACCGGCATCTGCTTCATCGGCGAGCGGCCGTTCCGCGAGTTCCTCAACCGCTACCTCGCCAACCGGCCGGGCGCGATCGAGGACGATCGCGGTCGCGTCGTCGGGCAGCACGTGGGCCTGAGCTTCTACACCCTGGGCCAGCGCCAGGGCCTGGGCATCGGCGGCGTCAAGGGCCGCGACCAGGGCGGCGAGCACGCCCCCTGGTTCGTCGCGCGCAAGGATCTGGAGCGCAACGTGCTGGTCGCGGTGCAGGGCCACGACCACCCCTGGCTGCTGTCGCCGCGGCTCGCGGCCGACGACGCCAGCTGGATCGCCGGCGCCGCGCCGGCGCCGGGCCGCTACGCGGCCAAGACGCGCTACCGCCAGGCCGACGCGGCCTGCGCCTGTGCGCCGGCCGACGACGCGCGCTTCGCGCTGGCCTTCGACGCGCCGCAATGGGCGGTGACCCCGGGCCAGTCCGCGGTGCTCTACGACGGCGAGGTCTGCCTCGGCGGCGGCGTGATCGAGGCCGCGCTCGACGCGCCGACGCACTGACGCACTGACGCCAACGCTGCATCCGCCCGGGCGGGCGGCCGCGTAGTCCCGCACGTGAGCACCGCCCTGCCTCCTAGAATCGCCGCCCATGCACGCCTCGTCCTGCAGCAAGCGATGACCGCCGGCGCGGCTGACTTCGATCACGAAGCCGCCCTGCTGGCCTGCGCCCGGGGCGATCGCGCGGCGCTCAAGCGCCTGTACGAGCGCGAGGCCCGCTGGCTGCTCGGCGTGGTGCTGCGCATCGTGCGCGACCGCGCCACCGCCGAGGACGTGCTGCAGGACGCCTTCCTGCAGGTCTGGCGCCGCGCCGAGACCTACCGCCCCGAGCTCGGCTCGGCGCGCGGCTGGATCTACACCGTGGTGCGCCACCAGGCGCTGTCCGAGGTGCGCAAGCCCGGGCGCGAGCTCGCGCTCGACGACGAGGCGCTCGCCGCGGTCATCGAGCACCACAGCGCCTCGCAGTGGGACGCCGGCGGCTTCACGAGCGAGGCCGCCGCGCTGCAGCCCTGCCTGGAGGCGCTCGACGAATCCAAGCGCCACAGCATCGTGCTGGCCTTCGTCGAGGGCTACACGCACGAGCAGATCGCCAAGGCGCTCGGCTCGCCGCTGGGCACCGTCAAGTCCTGGATCCGCCGCGGCCTGCAGTCGCTGAAGGAGTGTCTGTCGTGACGCTCGACACCGACGAGGACCGCAGCGCCGCCGCCGGCGAGTACGTGCTCGGCACGCTGCCGGCGGCCGAGCGCGCGGCGCTCGAATCGCGGCTCGGCAGCGACGCCGCGCTGCGCGCCGCGCTCGCCTACTGGCAGGACCGCCTGCTCGGGCTGGCCGCGCGCGCGCCCGCGGTCGAGCCCTCGGCCGGACTGTGGGCACGCATCGAGGCGCGCCTCGGCGGCCGTGCGCCGGCGCGCGCGCCCTCGCTGTGGCAGCGGCTCGGCTTCTGGCAGGCCCTGAGCGGCCTGGCCGTGGCCGCCAGCCTGGTGCTCGCGAGCCTGCTGGTGCTGCGCGCCGAGGCCCCGGCACCCGAGCGCTACCTCGCGGTGCTGCAGGCGCCGAAGGACGCGCGCACCGGCTGGCTGGTGCAGATCGACGTCGGCGCGGCCGGCGCCGCGCTGAAGCTGCTGCCGGTCGGCGCGCCGACCGAGGTGCCGGCCGGCCGCGCGCTGCAGTTCTGGACCAAGCCCGACGGCGCCGCCGGCCCGACCTCGCTCGGCCTGGTGCGCGCCGGCCAGCCGCTCGCGGTACCGCTCGACAAGCTGCCGGCCAGGCCCGGCCCGGCCGACCTGTTCGAGATCACGCTCGAGCCCGAGGGCGGCTCGCCCTACGACCGGCCGAGCGGGCCGGTGCTCTACATCGGCCGCACCGTCAGGCTGTAGCCGGCGCCTCGGGTTCGAGCGTGGCCAACGCGGCGGCGGCGAGGATCAGCGCGCCACCGAGCCAGACCTGCGGCGTCATGCGCTGCTCGCCCCACCACACGGCCGAGACCGTCGCGAACACGACCTCGGTGAGCATCACCACCGCGGTCGTGCTCGCGCGCAGCCGCGCCGCGCCGTACTGCAGCGCGAGGTTGGCCGCCAGCATCGCGCCGGTCAGCCCCGCGGCGACCAGCAGCCAGTCGGCCCGCGGCGCGGGCGGCAGCGGCACGCCGCCGGCGAGCCCGGCGAGGCCCAGCCCCAGCGCCAGCAGGCCCGAGACCGCCGCGCCGCCAATGAACATCGCCAGCGCACGTGCCTCGGCCGGCTGGCGCGCCTCGCGCCGCAGCATCACGTTGTTCAGCGCGAAGCTGAAGCCCCCGGCGATGCCCAGCCAGTCCGGCAGGCTGGCCGGCAGCGGCCAGCCGGCACCCGCGGGCATCAGCACGATCGCCGCGCCGGCCAGCGCGAGCGCGATGCGCAGCCCGGCCCAGGCGGTGAGGTGCTCGCGCAGCAGCAGCCGCGCCAGCAGCACCGACCACAACGGCATCAGGTAGAACAGCAGCACCACGCGCACCACGTCGCCGATGCTGACGCCCCAGTTGAAGGCCGCGTTGGTGCCCCCGGCCGCCAGCGCCAGCACCCACAGCACCGGCGCGCGACCCAGCTGCGCGAACGCGGCCGGCCAGCGCAGCGCGATCACGCCCACGACGGCGGCATAGACCAGCGCGGTGGCCCACAGCGGGTGCAGGCCGGCCTCGTGCAGGCGGCGCAGCGGCCACCACGACACGCCCCAGACGAAGGCGTTGAGCGTCAGTGCCAGGACCGCCATCACGGCACCTTCCGAGCGGCCGCCGCGGCCCGGCTCCGCCGGACCGCCGGCGGCGCCCCCTTCGAGGGGGAGCGGCGCAGCCACAACGGGGGGCGACGTCATCAGTGCGGGTCGCGCCGCGCGATCTCGAGCAGGTGCTCGACCTCGGTCTTGTGTTGCACCAGGTTGTGGCGGTGCCAGCGCCGGATCGCCCACATCACGCTGGCGACCGCCAGGCCGAAGATGGTGATCGCGCCGAAGGCCGACAGGCCGAAGCGCGTCAGGCCGGTGTAGAAGGCGCCGAGGCCGAGGATGCAGGCCTGCTCGTTGAAGTTCTGCACCGCGATCGAGCGGCCGGCCCCCATCAGGTTGTGGCCACGGTGCTGCAGCAGCGCGTTCATCGGCACGACCAGGAAGCCGCCCAGCCCGCCCAGCACCATCAGGAAGGGCGCGGCGACCCAGACGTTGTCGATGAAGTTCATCGCGATCACCAGCACGCCCATCGCGATGCCCAGCGGAATGACCGCCGTGGCCTGGTCCAGGCGCATGCGCACCGCCAGCACCGCGCCGACCGCGGTGCCGACCGCGACGACGCCGACCAGCGTCGACGACTGCGTGGTGCTGTAGCCCAGCGCCGCCGCGCCCCAGGCCAGCACGATGTAGCGCAGGTTGCCGCTGACGCCCCAGAACAGCGTGGTCGTCGACAGCGAGATCTGGCCGAGCCGGTCGCCCCACAGCCGCGCGTTGCAGGCGGTGAAGTCGCGCACCAGTCCGACCAGGCTGTGCGCGAAGGGCTGCAGCGGCGCGCTGGTGCGCGGGATGTAGAGGTTGAACAGCGCCGCGACGATGTACAGCGAGGTCAGCGCGGCGATCGCCGCCTCGGGCGCGGTGTCGATGCCGGTGTTCACCAGCGGCAGGTCGATGCCGAGCAGCAGCGGCGCGATGGCCCTGCCGACCAGCTGCCCCCCCAGCAGCACGCCGAGGATGATCGAGCCGATCGTCAGGCCCTCGATCCAGCCGTTGGCCTTGACCAGCTGCGAGGGCGGCAGCAGCTCGGTGAGGATGCCGTACTTGGCCGGCGAGTAGGCCGCCGCGCCCAGGCCCACCAGCGTGTAGGCCAGCAGCGGGTGCACGCCGGTGAGCATGAGCAGGCAGCCCACCACCTTGATGGCGTTGCTGATGAACATGACCTGGCCTTTGGGCCGCGCATCCGCGAACGCCCCCACGAAGGGCGCGAGCACCACGTAGAACAAGGCAAACAAGGGGACGAGGGCGGCGCTTTGCCACTCGGGTGCGCCGCGCGTGCGCAGCAATTCGATCGCGGCCACGAACAGCGCGTTGTCCGCCAGCGAACTGAAGAACTGCGCCGTCATGATGGTGTAGAAGCCGCGCTTCATGGCGATGATTTTGTGCGCCAGGGCGCCTTCGCACAGGCTGGCTGAGCGGGCTGCGCCGGCGGTTTTGTGCGACAGTTGACGGGTGTCTCCAAGGGATGCGGGGTTATAGCACGCTGCCCTGAAAACACCGGCCCTCCCGAGTGACACGTCCGCCTATCTCCCGCTCTGCACCGCGATATTCCGCACGCCATGCCCCGTCCCATTCTTGCCACCGTTCACCCCGAGGCCCTGCGCCACAACCTGCAACGCGCGCGACAGCTCGCCCCCGATGCCCGGGTCTGGGCCGTGGTGAAGGCCAACGCCTACGGCCACGGCATCGAACGCTGCTTCGACGCCCTGCGCAGCGCCGACGGCTTTGCGCTGCTGGATCTGATGGAGGCCGAACGCGTGCGCGCACTCGGCTGGCGCGGCCCCATCCTGTTGCTCGAAGGCGTGTTCGAACCGCGCGACCTCGAACTCTGCTCGCGGCTGAACCTGTGGCACACGGTGCACTGCACCGAACAGATCGACTGGCTCGCCGCCCACAAGACCCAGGCGCCGCACCGCGTTTTCCTC
>CAYOXW010000088.1:0-10638 GCA_964408005.1 uncultured Methylibium sp. | reverse complement strand
GCGAGCGTGGCGCGGCGCTCGGCGGCGGCGAGCTGGGTGCGCGAGGCGTCCACCCGCACGCGCGCGGCTTCGCGTTCGGCGCCCAGGCGTTCCCGCTCCAGCGCCAGCTGGGCCTGTGCCTCGGTCGCTTCGGCGCGTGCGCTGGCGGATCGGGCAGCGTGCCGCGGGCCGCCGCCGAAGGGGATGCGCACGCCGAGCGTCAGGGTCTGCTGAGACGACTCGCCGAAGGCGCCGCGGTCGCGGGTGGTCGCCAGCATCAGCTCGGGGTTGGCGCGCGACTGCGCCGCGGCCAGCCCCGCGCTGCCTTC
Organism: uncultured Methylibium sp.; assembly: GCA_964408005.1. Classification (GTDB taxonomy): domain Bacteria; phylum Pseudomonadota; class Gammaproteobacteria; order Burkholderiales; family Burkholderiaceae_C; genus Methylibium. The sequence continues at coordinate 10,330 of CAYOXW010000088.1, read as the reverse complement.
GGCCACCGCGGCGCGGTCCCTCAGCTCCTGCAGCGCCGGGTGCGCGTCGGTCTCGGCCGAGGCCGTACCAGGGTCGGGCTCGGCGGCGGCACCGGCGGTTGCGGTGGCAGCGGGCGCACGGCCTGCCAGCGCATGGAGCTGCTGCCGGGCCGCAGCCAGTGCGGCTTCGGCCTGCGCCAGCCCCGACTCGGCGGCCGCCACCGCACCGTCGGCCTGGTGCTGGTCGGCGCGGGCCAGATCGCCGGCGCGAGTCCGCCTGGCTACGTCGGCAGCGATGCGGCGCGTGTTGTCGAGCTGATCGCGGGCGCTCTCAGCCTCGATGCGGGTGCGCTGCCATTGCCACCATGCGTCGCGGACCGCCGCCGCCACGCGCAGCTGCGCGGCAGATGCACGGCTTTCGATCGCCGCGCCTTCGGCGTCCGCCAGTGCAGCGCTCTTGCTGCGCTCGCCGGGCAGCCACAAGGGCACGGCAACGCCGACCTCGAGTTCGCGCGCGCCCTGGTTGCGGTTGAGGCGGTCGGTCTTGTTGGACAGCTCCAGCGCTGCGGGTTCAGGGGTCCAGGCCTGCGCGGCCTTCTGCCGGGCCCTGGCCGCGTCACGGTGCGCCTGCAGGGCCAGGGCCTCAGGCTGGCGCGCCCAGGCGGCGTCGAAGACTTGCCGGAGGTCAAGAGGCTCTTCGGGCGCGGGTTGCGCCATGGTGGTCTGGGCCTGCGCCGCCCATGCGCAGGTGGCCCATGCGGCGGCCATGGCGGTGCGTCGCAGCCATGCGGTCGTTCGAATTCTTCGGTGCATCCGATGCTCCAGTGTCGAGAACAAGCCACGGGAGATCGGCGAGCGGCGACCAGAAGGTCGCGTCATGCCTGCGCGGGCCGCATGCTGCGGCCGGCGCTCAGGCGCGAACGGGTTTCAGGAAGAAAAGCAACCCGCCTCGCCGATCAGGCGAGGGGACGCCACTGAGGGCGTTCGGGTCGGGGCGGCGCGAGGGCGCCGCTTTGCACGTCGATGCGGATGTCGGGCGAGGTGCTGCCGATGACGGCGGCCACGAGGCAGACCGGTGCCGGCATGCCCGAGCACTGGCCGTGGCAGTGGTGGCCGTCGGCGTCGATCGAGCCGCCTGCATCGCCGTCGGGCGCGTCGGGCGGTTCGCCGTGGTCGTGGCCGTGATCGTGATGCCCGAAGTGCATCTCATGGCTGCCGCTGCCGTGCGCGTCGTAGTCGGCCGCCTGCGCCCAGGCGAACTGGAGCGGCAGCAGCACGAGCAGGAGGATGGAGAGCCAGCGACGCACGGAGCGCAGTCTAGCGGCTGCGCGGCCCGGCGGCACGACGCCATCCCGACCGGCGTGAAGGGTGACGCGGCATGGCATCGGTCGGGCCCCGTCAGCCGCAGCACGACCCGGGCTCGCCTGCGGCGGCCTGGACCGGCGGGCAGGGCACCGACCCGTAGGAGCAGAACACGCAGCAGTGGCCGGGCCGCGGGCGCAGCAGCCGGCGGCACTGCGGGCATTCGTGCAACCACAGGCAGCGGTCGGTCGGCATGGTCTCCGTCGACCGGTGGCCGCAGTGCGGGCAGGTCAGCGCCGAGGACAGGACGACCGCGCTCATGGCGTCACGGGACCGGCGGCGGCCGGTCGCAGCTCGGTGGCGGCCTGGCGCACCACGGACACCGCCGCGGCGAGCGCGAGGCTGCCCATGATCGCGGCGACCGCGAGGTCGGGCCAGGCGCTGCCAGTGCCGAACACACCGAGCGCCGCGGCCATCACGGCGAGGTTGCCGATGGCGTCGTTGCGGCTGCACAGCCAGACCGAGCGCATGTTGGCGTCGCCCTCGCGCCAGGCGTAGAGCATGGCGGCGACGGCCACGTTGGCAAGCAGCGCCAGCGCGCCGATCGCCCCCATGGTCACCGGCTCGGGCACCGTACCGGTGATCGCGGACCAGGCGGCCCGGGCCAGCACGAAGACGCCGAAGGCGCCCATGGTCAGGCCCTTGAACAGCGCGGCGCGTGCGCGCCAGCGCAGGGCCATGCCTAGCACCAGCAGCGAGATGCCGTAGTTGGCGGCGTCGCCGAGGAAGTCCACCGCGTCGGCCAGCAGCGACACCGAGCCGGCGTGCAGGCCGCCGGCGAGCTCGATGCCGAACATCATCGCGTTGACGATCAGCGCGGCCCACAGCACGCGGCGGTAGCGCGGGCTCCGGACGGCGGATGGGGTGGCGCAGCCGTGGCTGCAGCAGGGCTCGCTCATGGGCTGGTCCGAGGCATCATGGTTCGCATTGGAAACCCTGTAGCGGCTCCAGAGTCAAGCGTTAGCATCGTGTCGCCTTCCCTCACCATCGCCCCGCCTCCCGGAACCTCAGCCATGCTCGACTTCCTGCGCGTCACGGGCCTGTTCTTCGTCACCGCGGTGGCCGAGATCGTCGGCTGCTACCTGCCGTGGCTGGTGCTGACGCAGGGCCGGCCGGTCTGGTGGCTGCTGCCGGCCGCAGGTGCGCTGGCGGCCTTCGCCTGGCTGCTGACGCTGCACCCGAGCGCGGCGGGGCGGACCTACGCGGCCTACGGCGGCGTCTACGTGGTGGTGGCGCTGCTGTGGCTGTGGCAGGTCGACGGTGTGGCGCCGACGCGCTGGGACCTGGTCGGCGGTGCCGTCTGCCTGGCCGGCATGGCGCTGATCGCGCTGCAGCCGCGCGCTGCCTGAGTCGGAGGAGACGGCGATGAGGATCGGTGAACTGGCGGCCGCGGCGGGGACCCCGGTCGAGACCATCCGCTACTACGAGCGCGAAGGGCTGCTGCCGACGGCGCCGCGCAGCGAAGGCAACTACCGCATCTACGGGCCCGGGCATGTCGAGCGGCTGGCCTTCGTGCGGCACTGCCGGTCGCTGGACATGACGCTGGAAGAGATCCGCGTGCTGCTGCGTTTCAAAGACGAACCGCAGGCCGAATGCGGCGAAGTCAACACGCTGCTCGACGAGCACATCGACCATGTCGCCAGGCGCATCCGGGAGCTGCGGCAGCTCGAGCGGCAGCTGAAGTCCCTGCGCGCGCAATGCGGCGGGGCGGGCGAGGCGGCGCGGTGCGGCATCCTGGACGGGTTGGCGCAACCGGTGGCACGGGCACCGGCGGGCGCGGTGCATGTCGAGGGTGCCCACGGTCGTTCCGGGGGCAGGCGCGCCGCCGATCGCCGTCGGCGCTCGGCCGGCTGAACGCCCTGGCGTGCAGGAGAGAGGCGATGGATCCGAAACGGCATTGGGAGCAGGTGTACGGCAGCAAGCCGGCCGATGCCGTGAGCTGGTTCGAGCCGCATGCGGCCACGTCGCTCGCGCTGATCGAGCGGGCCGCGCCCGACGGGAGCGCCCGCATCATCGACGTGGGTGGCGGAGCCTCGACGCTGGTCGACGATCTGCTGGTCGCCGGCTACGGCGACGTCACCGTGGTCGATCTGTCGGCGGCGGCCCTCGCCGCGGCGCAGGCTCGTCTGGGCTCGGTGGCCCGGCGGGTGCAGTGGCTGGTCGGCGACATCTTGTCGATGGACCTGCCGGGCCCGCCTTACGACCTCTGGCACGACCGGGCGGTGTTTCACTTCCTGGTCGAGGAGGCGGCGCGACGTGCCTATGTCGCGCAGGTGCTGCGCGCGGTCCGTCCCGGCGGCCATGTCATCGTCGCCACCTTCGGGGCGCAGGGGCCGACGCAGTGCAGCGGCCTGCCGGTGAAGCGGTACGACGCCGACGCCTTGCACGACGAGTTCGGCAGCGCCTTCGATCTGGTCGAACACCGGGAACATGAGCACCGCACGCCCGGCGGGATGGTCCAGCAGTTCGTGTACTGCTACTGCCGCAAGGTCCTGACCTAGTCTGGCGGAGGCCGGTAGGGGCGGTCAGGTCGGCCGCAAGCGCAGCAGGTGGTCGGTCTCGCCCTTCTTGACTTCGACCACGGCATCGAGCGCCTTGAGCATTTCGGTGAAGCTGGCGTAGCCGTGGTCCTTGGTGTCGAAGGTCGGGTCGAGGCGCTTGATCATCGGCCAGACGTTGGCCTTGTTCACCCAGGTCTCGCCGCGGGTTTCGGCGAGCAGGCGGAGCGCGCGACGGAGCATGTCGGCCGCAGGGTCTGCGGGCGGGGGTGCCGCCGCGTCCACGGTCTCGGCGGCGGCTTGGGCCTGCGGTCCGGGCTCGGCTCGACGAGGGTGTCGTAGTAGCGAAACTCGTGGCAGCTCTTGGCCCAGTGCTTGTTGGTGTTCCTGCGGTTGCCGATGCCGATCAGGGTACGGCCGGCGGCCTTGATCTTCTGGGCGACGGGCATGAAGTCGCTGTCGCCGCCGATGATGATGACGGTGCCGATATGGGCGAAGCGGCTGATGTCCTCGGTGGCGTCGAGGCAGAGCTTGATGTCGGCGCCGTTCTTGGCCGAGGCCCCGGGCGGGAAGAGCTGGATCAGCTCGACGGCGCTCTGCAGCAGGGCGTCGCGGTAGCGGCCAAAGAATTGCCAGTTGCCGTAGGCGCGGTTGATGGCGACAGGGCCGAACGAGGCAGCGAGCTCGACCAGGGCCTGCACGTCGATCAGCGGTTCCTGGGCCTTGAAGCGGTTGTCCGGCTTGGCGTAGGCGCCTTCGCCGTAGCGGGCTTCGACGAGCCCTGCGTGCAGGTTCTCGAAGTCCCAGTAAAGGGCCACCGATCGGTTGTCGTCGTTGTCGTTCGGGGTCAAGTTCTTCTCCCTCCCGTTCTTGTCGAAGGCATCGTAATGCCTCCGGGCGAGGTTCCCGTGCGCGGCAGCGTTGGGCCCGATGGATGCGAAGCGGGTGGGCGTACAGCCGGGTCAGCCTCCAGGTCCTGGTGGGCCATGGCGTGTCCCCGCGGAGCGGGGCCGGGCTGTGGCGCTGCGCGTCGAGCCGCCGGCTGCGTCGGCGTCTCACCCCTGACGGGCTGCCATCCCTCACGCGAATCCAGTCAGGCCGGCGGGGCCGGCTGAAGCACGCGGCGGCCCTGTCCCGTGCCCGGGGATCGCGGGCCTGGCTTCCTTCACGCTGCGCGTGAACGAGGCCCGCTTGGCGAACTGACCGGCGTTCCGTTCACGCCGCTTCGCTTCGTTCGCTGCACGCCGGCCAGATCGCCACCCCGGTCACCCGCCATGCCCGATGCCGGGCCGCCGAAGACGGGGGCCGACAAGTGCTCGCAGCGGCTTTGCCGCTGCACAGCCAGCGATCAGCGGCTCGACCGCCGCGCCATTCGCTCGCCTGCGGCTCCCTCGGTGGCACGTCGGCCGCAGGGCCGCCGCTGCTCATGAGCTTCCGGTCGGCTGCGCTGCAGCCGCTGCGCCAGGCGGGCTGGCACAGCGGCCGCGACGCTGCGCCGACCAAAGGGGCCGCCGGGGCGCCGGTCGTCCCACCGCGCTCCCCCCACGGCGCCCCCGTCAATGGATGAGGGGGACTTGTGGGGGGATCTTCTGGCGGTGGGTCGGGAAACCGGCTCACTGCCTCGGCTGCTGCTGAACCCCACCCATCCCCCACCCCTTCCCGTGAGGGAAGGGGCCGTGCCCACCCCCCGCCCGCCCGTGGGCGGGAGCGAGGAGAGCCAAGCAGAAGGATCAGTTTTCAGCAGCCAGGACGGATGCGGCGGGTCCTTCGGATGAGGAGTTCATCATGGCTTTCGTTCGTGTCGAACAACGCAATGCGCACCTGGCGGGCGCGGTCCGGCTGATGTCGGTGGCGGGCCGGGACGGCCCCGTGAGCAAGGCGACGCTGACCGCGATCAGCAACACCCGCAAGGGCAGCGGCGACAACCGCGGCGAGGAGGCCACGGCGATCCAGTGGACGCTGTGGGGCAAGCAGGCCGAGAACGCGGCGCAGTACCTGGGCAAGGGCAGCCACGTCAACGTGGTCGGCCGGGTGCAGAACAACAACTACGAGCGCGACGGCGAGACGGTCTACGGCATGGCCTTCACCGCCGAGGAGGTCGACTACCTCGATACCAAGGCCGAGAGCGAGGCGCTGCGCGCCCGCCAGGGTATGGGGCCGGAGGAGGGCGACGGCGCACCGGCGCCGGCCGCCGCACGCGGCAAGCCCGCGAAGGCACGCAAGGGCAGCGCCAAGGCCCCGGCCGACGAGGCCTCGGACCCGATCCCGTACTGAGCCCGGACCACGGCGCGCCGGGCCCGACCCGGCGTGCCGTCCCCCTGACATCCATCCACAGCTCCCGAAAGGAACCGACATGCACGCCACTCCCACACTCGCCGCGCGCTTTGCGCGCAACACCCGCGTCCTGCGCACCGACTCGCCGCTGAGCGAGGACCAGATGCGCGCCGCCGCGCCCTCGGTGTTCGCCGAGGGCAAGCACGCGAGCCGCTCCGAGCGCTACACCTACATCCCGACCATCGAGGTGCTGCGCGGTCTGCGCAAGGAGGGCTTCGAGCCCTTCATGGTGGCGCAGGGCGCCAGCCGCACCCCGGGCAAGGCGGAGTTCACCAAGCACATGATCCGCATGCGCCACGCCGGGCAGGTACAGGCCCGGCCCGAAGCGAACGAGATCATCCTGATCAACAGCCACGACGGCGCGAGCAGCTACCAGATGCTGGCGGGCCTGTTCCGCTTCGTCTGCTGCAACGGCCTGGTGGTCGGCCAGGTGGTCGAGGACATCCGCATCCCGCACAAGGGCAACGTGCAGGGCGAGGTGATCGAGGGGGCGTTCCGGGTGCTCGACGAGTTCGAGGCCGTCGAGGCCTCGGCCGAGGGCATGAAGGCGCTGACGCTGCGGCCCGAGGAGCAGACCGCCTTCGCGACCGCGGCGCTGGCGCTGCGCTTCGGCGAACGTGCCGAGGACCAGCCCCCGCCGCCGGTGACGGCCGCGCAGCTGGTCGAGGCGCGCCGGCCCGAGGACCTGGGCCAGAGCCTGTGGACGACCTTCCAGCGCGTGCAGGAGAACGTGATGCGCGGCGGCAAGCCCGGGCGCAGCGCTCAGGGCCGCCGTCTGCACACCCGGCCGGTCGGCAGCATCGACCGCGGCGTGAGCCTGAACCGGGCGCTGTGGGTGCTGGCCGAGGAGATGCGGCGCATCAGGGCGGCGGCGTGAGGCCGTGATCCCGTGAGCCGGGGCGATGACTTCGAACCCGAAATCATCGCCCCGCATCGCTGCGGCCGGCGCGACCATCGAGCCGCAGCGTCCAGACCGGGTGCGCCCGGCACCGCTTCGAGGACTTCCCCATGAACTCCGCCCAGCACATCGACACCGAACACGACGGCTACCGCGCGCGTTCGAGCGTGGCCACCGCCCAGGGTGCCCAGGCCTTCGGCCGCCTGCTGCGCCTGGCCGAGACGCGCGACTCCGGGCAGATCGTCCGCGTGGTGCGCTTTCTCGCGGCGACCTACAACGCACAGGCCTTCCCGCTCGACCCCTTCGAGCTGCGCGCCGTCGATGTCGCGATCAGCGACGACATGCTGCTCTGCCTCGATGCGCTGCGGTGGGGGCAGGCCGGCCTGCACACCCTGGTGCCCGACGGCGACCGGCGCCTGCAGGCCGTCATCGCGCGCTGGGGACTGCGCTGGCCCGAGGGGGGGTGACCCGCCAGCGATGACTTTCCCCTGAAAGTCATCGCTGCCAAAGCCGCGATCCGCGCCGATCATCGATCGGGCATGGTGCCCGCGCTGCGCCTCGCGCGGCGCTCGCCGGCCGCCGCTTCGCGTCGGGCGGCTCGCAGGGTCCGGTGCCGCCCGTCGAGGTCGGCCCCCGGGCCCGGCAGGACGCCGTGCCCACCCCACGGGTCGGTGGTCCGCGATCCGCTCGCAGGAGTGCGTGCCGATGAAGACCCTCGTGCTTTGCAACCAGAAGGGTGGCGTTGGCAAGAGCGCCGTCGCGACCTTGCTGGCTCATCACCTGGCCCAGCGTGGCCGGCGGGTGCTGGCGATCGACCTGGACCATCAGGGAAACCTGAGCAAGCCGCTGCGGCTGTCGGGCCGCGCGAGCCCGAGCGCGGCCACGGCCGATGCGTTGCTGACCGGCGCGCCGCCATCGCTGCCGGCCCAGCCCTTCGTGCTGGTGCCTGGCGACCGGGCGCTGCTCGGCCTGGAGCGGCAGCCGGCGCTGCACACACCCTTCGCGCGGCATTTCCGGACCTTCCTGGCGAGCGTGGACGCGGCCTTCGACGTGTGCGTGATCGACACCAACCCGAACCCCGACATCCGGGTCATCGCCGCGCTGGCCTCGGCCGACTTCGTGCTGTCGCCGATCCAGCTCAACCAGGAGGCGATGGACGGCGTCAGCGGCCTGCTCAACCACGAGCGCGTCGGCCTGCGCAAGATCAAGGCGGTGCTGAACCCGAAGCTCGCGCTGATCGGCCTGCTGCCGACGATGGTCGAACCGACACCGTTCCAGAAGGCGAACTTCCTGCAGGTCGTCCAGCAGTACCACCCGCTGATGATCCGCATCGGCGACGGGCCCGGGGACTTCGCGTCGATCCCCCGGCGCTCGTGCATCGCCGAGGCCCAGGCCGACGGGGCCGTGCTGTGGGAGATGAAGAAGACCGCGGCGCGCGATGCCTGGCGCGAGATCGAGCCGAGTCTGACGCGCATTGCCGCGATCGTGACCGGGGCGGTGCCCGAGACGCGCCGCGCGGAGGCCAGCGATGCCGCTGCAGCTTGACGACCTGGCCGGGCTCGACGCACCGAGCCCGACCGCGAGCGGCGAGCCGCTGCAGCTGCCGGTCGCCGACATCGACGAGGACCCCGAGCAGCCGCGGCACGAGTTCGACGCCAACGCGCTGCAGGAGCTGGCGGCGACGATCCGGGAGCGGGGCGTGCGGCAGCCGATCTCGGTGCGGCCGCATCTGCAGGCCGCGGGTCGCTGGGTGCTGAACTTCGGTGCGCGGCGCCTGCGCGCATCGAAGCTCGCCGGGCTCGACACGATCCCCGCCTTCGTCGACACCACCGCGGACCGCTACGACCAGGTGATCGAGAACGAGCAGCGCGAAGGTTTGAAGCCGCTCGAGCTGGCGCTGTTCGTGCAGAAGCGCCTCGCGCTCGGCGACCGGCAGGCCGACATCGCGCGGCAGCTCGGCAGGAGCCGGCAGTGGGTCACCCTGGCGACCGCGCTGATCGAGGCGCCGGACTGGCTGCTGCAGGCCTACCGCGAAGGCCGCTGCCGAGGCATGAACGAGCTCTACGAGCTGCGGCGGCTGCACGGTAAGCATGCGGGCGCCGTCGAGGCGTGGACCGCGCGCGAACGGTCGATCACCCGCGACCGGCTCGTGGCGCTGCGGACCGAACTGTCGGCCATGGTGGCACCGGACCCGAGCGAAGCCACGAGGCCCGGTTCGCCGCCGCAGCCTGTCCAGCAGGCGGGAAGTCCTGTCGAAATGGACGAGGCACGTTCACCACGCTCCACCAAGCGCATCCATGTCGAGTTCGACGGTCAGGACTACCAGCTCGTCGTGTCGGTGGCGCCGGAGCAATCCGGCCATGTCTACGTCCGCCCGCTGGTTGGCGGCCCGCGCCGGCTCGCGCCGGCCGCGTCGCTGAAGCTGCTCGGCTTCGTCGATGGCTGAGTTGTCACTCCGATGGACAGGCCGATGTGAGCGGAGTACCTCATCCGAGGCCGCATGAAGCGCAATTGCGATACACTGACCTCATGAAGACCGCGACCATTCCTTCCGTCCGCGTGGAACCCGAGTTCCGGGCCGAGGTCGAGGCCGTGCTGGGCGAGGGCGAGACGCTGTCGGAGTTCGTCGAAGCCTCGGTGCGCGCCACCGTCGAGCGCCGACGGCAGCAGGCGGAGTTCATCGCGCGCGGGCTGCGCTCCCGCGACGAGGCACGCCGCACGGGCGAGTACATCGACGCCGAGGTCGTGGTCGAGGCGCTGCAGCGCAAGCTCGACGCCGCGCGCGCCAAGCAGGCGAAGACGCGCCGGTGAGCTACCGGGTCCGCCTGACCCGTCAGGCCCGGGACGACCTGGAACGCCTGTTCGACTTCATCATCGAGCGCGAGCTGGCTCGCGACGGCGGTGACCTGGATCTCGCGGCCCACGCGCTGGCCGCCATCCGCAGCGGGATCGACACCCTGAAGGCCTCGCCTTTCACCTGCCGCAAGGCAGGCACGAGCCCGTTCCTGCGCGAGTTGATCATCCCCTTCGGCCGGGCCGGCTACGTCGCGCTGTTCGAGGTCGAGGACGCCGCCACGGTCGCGGTCCTCGCGGTGCGGCACCAACTCGAAGACGACTATCACTGACGCCGCCGCCGCTTTGATGCGGTGTGGTTCGTGTTGTCCATCGGATGGACAACGGTGGCCATCGACGCGGCCGGCTCAGGCGAGGAATTCCGGGACGCTGTCTCGGAAATGAGGCCGGTCTTGCTGGGGACACG
>CAYOXW010000087.1:0-10741 GCA_964408005.1 uncultured Methylibium sp. | reverse complement strand
AACGTGAACCGCCCCGAGAAGTTCTCGGAGCTGATGATCAAGCGCCCCGACATGCCGCGGTCGCTGGCGGCCTGCATGAACGAGGTGGTGGCCAACCTGCAGTTCGTCGCCAACGAGCAGAGCGTCGAGACGCTGCGCCGCGCAGGGCGGCTGCGCTCGGACCTGCAGTTCGGTCGCATCGACGAGATCCTCGCGACCGGGCTGCACGCCTACCTGACGCAGTTCCTCGACCGGGTCAACGACCTCGGCGTCGGGATCAGCCGGGACTTCCTGGTGCCGGTGTGAGCGCCACCGGCGCCGGCGGCGCAGCGTCCTAGCGCGCGCCGCGCCGGGCCCCGCGGAGCTTGCGGGGCAGGGCCGTGAACCAGTCCGGGCGGAAGATCTTCAGGGCCAGCGCGGGAATGCGGCCGATGCGTTCCTCATCCTGGTCGACCGGCTCGACCCGGTAGCAATCGACATCCTGGTCGCCGCAGCGGTAGGTCTTGCTCAGGTAGTGGCTCAGGAACGCCGTCTTCAGCGCGGCGCGGTAGGCCGGCGCCATCGCGCGGCGGCACAGGTAGAGCTTGTTCGAGCCGACGGCGAAGGCAACGATGTCGGACGCGGTGCTCTCCTGCCACAGCGCGTAGCCGGCCGTGACGTCGGGCCATTCGGCGCGGCAGTAGTCGTCCAGCGCGATGACACCATCCCTGGACAGGGTCTGCTCGGCCAGGCGCAGGTCGTTCTGCACGATCGACTTCCAGTGCCCGCCGTCGACGCTGAAGTAGCGCACCCGCCCCACCTGCTGCAGGATGTGATCAGGGGACACCTCCTCCGACGAGCCCTTGAAGGTCCTGAGCCGTGCCGGGTCGATCCCGAAGCGGGCCAGGTTGGACTGGAAGGCGTCGAAGTCGCCCTTGCCGGAAACGTCGAGGTTCTTGCTCTGATCGTCGAAGAGGTCGATGCACAGCGCCAGCTCGTCGCCGCGCAGCGCCATGCACAAGGGGATGAAGGACTTGCCGTGGTGGACGCCGATCTCCACGCAGGCCCCGGCAACGGCGTGCGCCTGCTGGTAGTCGAGGATCGCGCCGATGATCTCGGCGTCGACGCGCTGCAACCAGCCCTTGACGGCCTTCTTGCCGTGACGGAGGTAGTTCCAGAGACGTGGGGGCATGGCGCTGCTCATGAAAGGTGGCCGAAGACCCGGCGTGCGGGGGGCTTCAAGGGGTCGGGTGCGCGCAGGGCCGGCCGCGCGTCGCGGCCCTCCCGCGGGCGGCTCGCAAGACGAGGCGGGGGAGCCGGCTCAGAAGAACCCCGCCTTCGTCGCCGCCTCCATCACCGCCTTGCCCAGCGACGAGACCTGTGCATTGACGTCGCGTGACGACGGGGTGCTCGCGCGCACGGTCCACATCGTACGGGCACTGGCCACGTTGGTGAGGGTGGCGGTGGCGCCCAGCGCCCGCTCGACGCTGCCGCCGCCGACCGGCACCGAGACGCCGACGCCGCCACCGATGCGGCCGCCCCAGCCGCCGAGGCCCACGCCCACGGTCGGGCCGGGCTTGACGACGGTGGCGTCGGGCGAGATCGCGGCGCTGAGGATGCTGCGTGCGTTGGCGGTGCGGGCCGTGCCCAGGTAGGCCTCGGCGAGCGGGCGTTCGCCGGTGGCCACGGCGTCGGGGCCGAGCACCGGTGTCGCGCCGCGCGCCGTCACCTCGGCGGCGAGCACGTCCTGGCAGACGCGCTTGACCGGCAGGTCGGAGGCCTCGCACACCACCAGCACGCGGCTGCCGCGCAGCGAGATGTTGGCGAACTGCGGATCGATCCACTCGGCCCCGGTCTGGGTCGAGGCACAGCCGGCCGCCAGCAGCGCGGCGGCGAGGGCAGGACAAATTCTGGTGCGCATGGCGGGTCTCCCTTCGGGGCGGACAGCTTACTGCGCGCCGCGCAGGCCGCCCGCCGCTCAGACGTTGCTGGTCGAGCGCACCTCGTCGATGGTGGTGAGCCCCTGCAGCACCTTTTCGATGCCGTCCTGGCGCAGCGTCAGCATGCCCTCGGCCAGCGCGGTCTGCTGGAGCGCCTCGGCGCGCGCGCCGGTCTGGATCAGGTGGCGCAGCTCGCGCGAGACCGGCATCAGCTCGTGGATGCCATGGCGGCCGCGAAAGCCGGTCTGCGCGCAGGCCGGGCAGCCGCGCGCGCGGTAGTGCTGCAGCCGGCCGTCACGGCCGTAGCGCGCGAGCCAGTCGGCCTGCAGCGCGGCGCGTGCCGCGGTCGGGTCGGCGGGGCGCAGCGCGAACAGGTGGTCGTCGAGCAGCTCCTCGAGCTCGGCCTCGCTCATCGGGCGCTGCTCGCGGCACTCGGTGCACAGCTTGCGCACCAGGCGCTGGGCCATCACCAGCAGCAGCGAGTCGGCGAAGTTGAAGGGGTCCATGCCCATGTCGAGCAGGCGGGTCACGGTCTCGGGGGCGCTGTTGGTGTGCAGCGTCGTGAGCACCAGGTGGCCGGTCAGCGAGGCCTCGATCGCGGTGCGCGCGGTCTCGGCATCGCGCACCTCGCCGACCATGATCACGTCCGGGTCGGCGCGCAGGAAGGCGCGCAGCGCCTTCGCGAAGGTCCAGTCGATCTTGGCGTTGACCTGCACCTGGCGCAGGCCGGGCTGGGTGATCTCGATCGGGTCTTCGGCGGTCCAGATCTTGCGCTCGGGCACGTTGATGTGGCTGAGCGCCGAGTGCAGGCTGGTGGTCTTGCCCGAGCCGGTCGGCCCGACGCACAGGACCAGCCCGTAGGGCCGCTCCATCGCCGCCTTCAGCAGCCCGAGGTGGCGCTCGCTGAGGCCCAGGCTGTCCACCGGCACCGGCTTGGCCGAGGTCAGCAGGCGCATCACCACGTCCTCGAGGCCGTTGTTGGTCGGCACGGTGGCGACGCGCAGCTCCAGCTTGTGGCCCGGCGCGAACTTGGCGAAGTTGATCTTGCCGTCCTGCGGCTTGCGGCGCTCGGAGATGTCGAGGTCGCACATGATCTTGATGCGCCCGATCACCGCCGCGCGGTAGGTGTGCGGCAGCTCGAGGTAGGGGCGCAGGATGCCGTCCTTGCGGAAGCGGATCTTGAGCTTGTCGCGGCCCGGGTAGTTCTCGATGTGGATGTCGCTGACGCCCTGGGCATGGGCCTCGAGGATCATCGTGTGGATCAGCCGCACCAGCGAGTTGTCGCTCTGCTCGATCGGGCGATCCAGGTCCTTGGCGTCGGCGCCTTCGCGTTCGAGGCTTTCGAGCAGCTTGCCGGCCTCGGCCGGGTCGGATTCGAAGGCGCTGGTGTCGGCGGTCTCGACGCCGATGCGCGCATAGGCGATCTGCAGCGCGGCGGCGAGATCGCCGTGGCGCGCCAGCACCGGTGCGACCTTGCACTGGCTCGCGAACTCCAGCTCCTCGAGCGTCGCGCGCTTGGACGGGTCCTCGACCGCCACCACCAGCGCGCCGTCACGCAGCAGCAGCGGCAGCGCGCGCAGCCGCTCGGCCACCGGGTGGGGCAGGCGGCGCAGCGCCTCGGCCTCGATCGGGAAGCTGCCGACGTCGACCAGCGGGTAGCCCATCTTGCGCGCCAGCGCGGTCTGCAGGTCCTGGCGCGAGATGCGGCCCAGCCGCACCAGCAGCTCGCCGATGGGCACGCTGCGGTCGCTCTTCTGCTGCTCGAGCGCTTCCTCGAGCTGGCGCTGGTCGATCAGACCCAGCGCGATCAGCGCCTCGCCGATGCGCACCATCGGCATGCGGCTCTGCTGCTCGATCGCGGCGAGCAGCTGCACGGGCGTGACGCTGTGCTGCGCGACCAGGATGTCGCCGAGCTTGCGCTGGCGCAGATCCTGCTGCACGCGCGCGGCCTCCTGGACCTGCTCGGGCGTGGCGGCGCGCGTCTCCACCAGCAGATCGCCCAGGCGCGCGCCGATCTCGACCGAGGCGATCGACTCCTGCGGCACGAACAGCCGTGTGGCCGCGCCGCGCGCGCCCTGCGGCGGGAACAGGAAGACGCCGAGCTCGCTCTGCACATGACCGAGGGTCTCGCCTTCCAGCAGCGCATCGCCCTTCAGGCGGATCGTGTAGCGGGTGCGCGCCGGTGGCGCGAGCGGCGGGGCGCCGTCGGCGCCAAGCGGCTCGATCGGCCCGCTCAGCGCCAGGCTGCGGAACTGGTTGAAATGCAGCGGCAGCGTGGTGCGCGCGCCGCCCACCTGCACGTTGGCGACGCGCTGCTCGGGCACGAACAGGATCAGCCGGCCCAGCAGCTCCTTGCCGTTGATGCCGACGATCACGCAGGACTCGGGCTGGGTCTGCTCGGTGGCGGCCGGGTAGCCGGCGAAGGGCGGCGTCGGCCAGCAGAACGCGGCGCTGCGCGCCTTGGTCGGGCTGGACAGATCGGCGCTGCCGAGGGAGGAGGGGGGGGCTTGGGACACGTCGGTCATGGTAGCCGCAGGAAAACCCATCTTGATGCTAAGCAGCGCCCCGCCGGCCCGATGCGCCGATAAGTGCCGTGTTCGGCGGGCATCTCGGTGACGCGGCAAACCGGCCCACAATGGGGCGCAGCCGTCGCCAGGCGGCCTGGCGGGGGCCGGGCGGGCGGCGTTGAAACGCGAACCGATGCACACGCAGCGCTGGCAGTTCTGGATCGACCGTGGCGGCACCTTCACCGACGTGATCGGCCGCGCGCCCGACGGCGCGCTGCACACCGTCAAGCTGCTCAGCGAGCACCCCGGGCAGTACCGCGACGCCGCGGTCGCCGGCATCCGCCGGCTGCTCGGCGCGGCGCCGAGCGCGGCCAACGTCGAGTGCGTGAAGATGGGCACGACGGTCGCGACCAATGCGCTGCTCGAGCGCAAGGGCGAGCCGACGGTGCTGATCACGACGCGCGGTTTCCGCGACGCGCTGCGCATCGCCTACCAGGCGCGGCCGAAGCTGTTCGAGCGCCGCATCCTGCTGCCCGAGCTGCTCTACCAGCGCGTGATCGAGGCCCACGAGCGCGTCGGCGCCGATGGCAGCGTGGTCGAGCCGCTCGACGAGGCGTCGCTGCGCGAGCGCCTGTGGGCCGCGCAGGACGCCGGCCTGCGCTCCTGCGCGATCGTCTTCATGCACGGCTGGTGCTTCCCCGCGCACGAGCAGGCCGCCGCGCGCATCGCGCGCGAGCTCGGCTTCGCGCAGGTCAGCGTCTCGCACGAGGTCAGCCCGCTGATGAAGCTGGTCTCGCGCGGCGACACGACGGTGGTCGACGCCTACCTCTCGCCGATCCTGGGCCGCTATGTCGAGCGTGTCGCCGCCGAGCTGCCGGGCGTGCCGCTGCACTTCATGCGCAGCTCGGGCGGGCTGACGCGCGCCGAGCGTTTCCAGGGCAAGGACGCGATCCTGTCCGGGCCGGCCGGCGGCATCGTCGGCATGGTGCGCACCGCGCTCGAGGCCGGGCACCGCAAGGTCATCGGCTTCGACATGGGCGGCACCTCGACCGACGTGTCGCATTTCGCCGGCAGCGATGCCGGCGACTACGAGCGCGCCTTCGAGACCACCGTGGCCGGCGTGCGGCTGCGTGCGCCGATGATGAGCATCCACACCGTCGCGGCCGGCGGTGGTTCGATCGTGCGCTTCGACGGCACGCGCCTGCGCGTCGGCCCCGAGTCGGCCGGCGCCGACCCGGGCCCGGCCTGCTACCGCCGCGGCGGGCCGCTGACCGTGACCGACGCGAACGTGATGCTCGGGCGCCTCCAGCCCGGGCACTTCCCGCAGGTCTTCGGGCCCCACGCCGACCAGCCGCTCGACGCCGCCGTGGTGCTGGAGCGCTTCACCGTGCTGGCGCGCGAGATGGGCGCCGCGAGCCCGGAGGCGGCGGCGGCCGGCGCGCTGCAGATCGCGGTCGCGAACATGGCCAACGCGATCAAGCGCATCTCGGTCGCGCGCGGCCACGACGTGTCCGGCTACACGCTGCAGTGCTTCGGCGGCGCCGGCGGCCAGCATGCCTGCGCGGTGGCCGACGCGCTGGGCATGGAGCGCGTCTTCATCCACCCGCTGGCCGGGCTGCTGTCGGCCTACGGCATGGGCCTGGCGGACCAGACCGCGACGCGCGAGGCCTCGATCGAGCAGCGCCTGGACGCCGCCGGGCTGGCCACGGCGCGCGCGCGCAGCGACGCGCTCGGCGCCCAGGCGCGCGCCGAGGTCGAGGCCCAGGGCGTCGCGCCGGCACGCATCGCGCTGCGCCGGCGCCTGCACCTGCGCTACGAGGGCACCGACACCGCGCTGGTGCTGGCCGACGCCGACGAGCCCGCGCTGCGCGCCGCCTTCGACGCCGCCTACCGTCGCCGCTACGCCTTCCTGATGCCCGGGCGTGCGCTGGTGATCGAGGCGGTCTCGGTCGAGGCCGTCGGCGCCGGCGAGGCGCTGCCGGCGGCGCCGGCAGGTGCGCAAGCCACCGAGCACCGCCCGGCGCCGGCCGCGACGCTGCGCATGCATGCGGAAGGCGCCTGGCATGACGCCGCGCTGCACCAGCGCGAGGAGCTGCAGGCCGGCGCGCTGGTCGACGGCCCGGCGGTGATCGCCGAGCGCAACGCGACCACGGTGCTCGAGCCCGGCTGGCAGGCGCGGCTCACGGCCCAGGGCGCGCTCGAGCTGCGGCGCGTCGCGCCGCGCGCCGCGCGCCGGGCGGCGGGCACCACGGTCGACCCGGTGCGCCTCGAGGTGTTCAACCAGCTCTTCATGAACATCGCCGAGCAGATGGGGCTGCGGCTGGCGAACACCGCGCACTCGGTCAACATCAAGGAGCGGCTGGACTTCTCCTGCGCGCTGTTCGACGGCGCGGGCGAGCTGATCGCGAACGCGCCGCACATGCCGGTGCACCTGGGCTCGATGAGCGAGTCGATCAAGACCGTGATCGCGCGCAACCCGGCGCTCCAACCCGGCGACGTCTACGCGCTCAACGATCCCTACCACGGCGGCACCCACCTGCCCGACATCACGGTCGTGACGCCGGTCTTCCTCGACGGCGGCGCGACGGCGAGCTTCTACGTCGCGTCGCGGGGGCACCATGCCGATGTCGGCGGCATCACGCCGGGCTCGATGCCGCCGTTCTCGCAGACGATCGCCGACGAGGGCGTGCTGCTCGACAACTTCAAGCTGGTCGAGGCCGGCAGGCTGCGCGAGGCCGAGCTGCTCGCCGCGCTGGCCGGCGCGGCGCACCCGGCGCGCAACCCGCCGCAGAACCTCGCCGACCTGCGCGCGCAGATCGCCGCCAACGAGAAGGGCGTGCAGGAGCTGCAGGCGCTGGCCGCGCAGGTGGGCCTCGATACCGTGCAGGCCTACATGCGCCACGTGCAGGACAACGCCGAGGAGAGCGTGCGCCGCGTGATCACCGCGCTGAAGGACGGCGCCTACGAGCTGTTGCTCGACAACGGCGCGCGCATCGCGGTGCAGGTCACGGTCGATGCCGCATCGCGCAGCGCGACGATCGACTTCAGCGGCAGCAGCGCCCAGCTCGCGAGCAACTTCAACGCGCCCAAGGCGGTGACGATGGCCGCGGTGCTCTATGTCTTTCGCACCCTGGTCGATGACGACATCCCGCTGAACGCCGGCTGCCTGAAGCCGCTGAAGGTGATCGTGCCCGAGGGCTCGATGCTGAACCCGCGCCCGCCGGCCGCGGTGGTGGCCGGCAACGTCGAGACCTCGATGTGCGTGACCAACGCGCTCTACGGCGCGCTCGGCGTGATGGCGGCGAGCCAGTGCACGATGAACAACTTCACCTTCGGCAACGCGCGCCACCAGTACTACGAGACGGTCGCGGGCGGCAGCGGCGCGGGCTTCGTGACCGATGCGCAGGGCGGCGTTGTCGGCGGCTTCGACGGCACCGCGCTCGTGCAGACCCACATGACCAACTCGCGCCTCACCGACCCCGAGGTGCTGGAATTCCGCTACCCGGTGCGGCTGGAGAGCTACGCGATCCGCGCCGGCTCCGGCGGCGCCGGGCGCTGGCGCGGCGGCGACGGCGGCGTGCGGCGCCTGCGCTTCCTCGAAGCCATGACCGCCTCGATCCTGTCGAACGGCCGCCGCGTGCCGGCCTTCGGCCTGGCCGGCGGCGCGCCCGGCGCGCTGGGCCTCAACCGCGTCGAGCGCGCCGACGGCCGCCGCGAGACGCTGGGCCACATCGACAGCGTCGAGATGGCGCCGGGCGACGTGTTCGTGATCGAGACGCCGGGCGGCGGCGGCTGCGGCGCGCCCTGAGCGCGCCGCGCCCGGGCTACTCGCCCTGGTCGACGTAGGCGCGCCAGCGGTCCAGCGCCCGGTCCATCAGCCGGATCTGGCGGCGGAAGGTCGGGCAGGCCTTGCAGATCAGCAGGTGGCCGCGCAGCGCCAGGCGCTCGAGCCAGGGCAGTTCCCGGTCGAGTTCGGCCGAGATCAGTCTCGCGGCCTGGCGGCAGTTGATCATCAGCTTCATCGCGGCAGCGGGGCGTCGGGTTGCGGGCCGAACCAGTTGAGCTGCAGGCATTCGCGCAGCCTCAGCCGCGCGCGGTGCAGCATGACCCACAGGTTGGTCGGCGTCACCGCCAACTCCTTACAGATCTCCTCGGTGTCGAGCTCCAGCCACTCGCGCATCAGGAAGACGCGGCCGAGCTGATTGGGCAGTTTCTCGACGCAGGCGTCGAGCACCCGCAGGAACTGCGTCTGGTTGCACACCGCCTGCGGGTCGCCCCAGTCGGCCGGCGCCTCGTGGAAATGGCCGCTGGCGCTGAACAGGGCCTCCTCGAAGGCCTCGTCCTCGCCGTCCTCGTCGGTGATCGAGCATTCGCGCGCATGGCGACGGACCTGGTCGACCAGCTTGTGCTTGAGGATGCCGATCAGCCAGGTCTTGGGCTGTGCGCGGCCTGCGAAGGCCTCGGGCTTCTCGAGCGCGGCCAGCAGCGTCTCGGACACCGCGTCCTCGGCCCAGGCCTCGTTGCGCAGTTGCAGGCGCGCATAGCGCAGCAGCTGGGGCCTCAGGGTTTCGAGCAGGGCGGGGAGTTCGCTCATCGGCGTCCAATGCGGGTCGGGTCGCGAGCGGCAGTGTAAGGAAGTCGCGCGCCGCGCGACTGCCGTCTGTCGCTGCAGGGCGGCGTCCCCCCCAACATCCCAGGAGAACCACCATGACCCAAAGACTGATCGCTTCCTCGGCCCTCGCGTCCCTTCTCGCGCTCGGCCTCACCGGCCCGGCGGCGGCCCAGGACAGCGGCAAGGAGAAGTGCTACGGCATCGCCAAGGCCGGGCAGAACGATTGCGCCAACCTCTCGGGCACGCATTCCTGCGCCGGCCAGGCCAAGGATGACATGCACGCGGCCGAGTGGAAGTACGTCGCCAAGGGCAGCTGCGCCTCGATGGGGGGCCTGTCCAAGGCCGAGGCCGAGCAGAAGATCAAGAAGGGCTGAGCGGCGCGGCAGCGGCGGCGGCGCGGACACCATGAAGCACATCGGCATCGGGCTGCGCCAGCCGCACTACCGCCACTTCGACGCGCCGGCCGCGGCGCGGCCCGCGGTCGGCTTCGTCGAGGTGCACAGCGAGAACTTCTATGCCGACGGCGGCGCCGCGCTCGCGGTGCTGCAGGGCGTGCGCGAGAGCCATGACATCAGCCTGCACGGCGTCGGCCTCGCGCTCGGCTCGGCCGCCGGCATCGACGCGTGGCACCTCGAGCGGCTGGCGCGGCTGGTCGAGCGCGTCGAGCCGCTGCGCGTGTCCGACCATGCCTGCTTCGCGCGCGCGCCACGCGGTGCCGGCGGGCCGCTGCTGCACGCGGCCGACCTGCTGCCGATCGCCTTCACCGACGCCGCGCTCGAGATCCTGTGCGCCAACGTGCAGCGCGTGCAGGAGCGCCTCGGCCGCGCGATCCTGGTCGAGAACCTCGCGGCCTACCTGCGCTACGACGCGGACACCTGGCCCGAGGCCGACTTCCTCGCCGAACTGGCGCGCCGCAGCGGCTGCGCGCTGCTGCTGGACCTGAACAACCTGGTCGTCAACGCGCTGAACCGCGCGCGCGACGACCCCGCCGCCGGCGACCCGGTGGCCGCGGCCTGCGCCTTCGTCGACGCCTTGCCGCCGGCCCTCGTCGGCGAGATCCATCTGGCCGGCTACTGCGACCGCGGTGCGCTGGTGATCGACGACCATGGCAGCCGCGTGCACGCGCCGGTCTGGGCGGTCTACCGCCATGCGCTGGCGCGGCTCGGCCCCGCGGTGCCGACGCTGATCGAGTGGGACACCGACGTGCCGCCGCTGGACGTGCTGCTCGACGAGGCGGCGCACGCCGCGGCGCTGCAGGCCGAGGCCGGCCGGAGGGCCGCATGAGCCGCGCCCTCGAGGCGGCCCGCCAGGCGGCGCTGATGGCCGCGCTGCAGGCGCGCGAGGCCGTGCCGCCGCCCGGCCTGCACCAGCGGGGCGAGCGCGCCCGCCGCGGCCTCGGCGCCTACCGCGCGAACGCCGCCGCGCTGGCCGAGCGCGCGCTGCAGGCGCGCTACCCGACCGTGGCCGCGATGCTCGGTGCCGAGGACTTCGCGGCGCTGGCGCGCGCGCTGTGGCGCGCCGAGCCCCCGGCGCGCGGCGACCTGGCGCTGTGGGGCGACGGACTGCCCGCCTTCATCGAGGCCGAGCGCGACCTCGACCCCTGGCCCTGGCTGGCCGACAGCGCGCGGCTCGATGCGGCCGTGGCCTGCTGCGAGGCGGCCGCCGACGCGCAGACCGAGCGCGCCTCGCTCGCGCTGCTCGCCGGCGAGGCGCCGGCCGCGCTG
>CAYOXW010000086.1:0-10934 GCA_964408005.1 uncultured Methylibium sp. | reverse complement strand
AGAACCCGAACCAGGGCGCCTTCGTCATCGACGAGCTGACCGAGCTGGTCGAGGAGGCGGTGCTGGCCGAGTTCGAGCGGATCTCCGAGCGCGGCGGCGTGCTCGGCGCGATGGAGACCGGCTACCAGCGCGGCCGCATCCAGGAGGAGAGCCTGCACTACGAGACGCTCAAGCACTCGGGCACGCTGCCCATCGTCGGCGTCAACACCTTCCGCGATCCGCGGGGCGAGTCCGAGCCGCCCACCGAGCTGGCGCGCTCGACCGAGGCGGAGAAGCGCTCGCAGCTCGCGCGCCTGGCCGACTTCCAGGCCCACCACGCCGCCGAGGCGCCGGCGCTGCTGGCGCGCCTGCGGCAGGCGGTGCTCGAGGAGCGCAATGTCTTCGAGGTGCTGATGGAGGCGGTGCGGGGCTGTTCGCTGGGCCAGATCACCGACGCGCTGTTCGAGGTCGGCGGGCAGTACCGCCGCAGCATGTAAGGTGTGCGCTCGCGACGCCACCGGGCCGTCACTGCAATCGCTGAGGGATTTCCACGCATGAGCATTCAGAACATCGGCGTCGTCGGCGCCGGCACCATGGGCAACGGCATCGCGCAGGTCTGCGCGACGGCCGGACTGGACGTGACGCTGATCGACGTCAGCGACGAGGCGCTCGCGCGCGGCCTCGCGGCGCTGAGCGGCAGCCTCGAGCGCCTGGTCAAGAAGGACAAGCTCGCCGCCGCCGAGCGCGATGCCGCGCTGGCGCGCGTGCGCACGACGACCGACTACGCGGCGCTGGCCGGCGCCGACCTCGTGATCGAGGCCGCGACCGAGAACCTGGCGCTGAAGCTGCGCATCCTCAAGCAGATCGCCGACGTGGTGCGCGCCGATGCGCTGATCGCGAGCAACACCTCCTCGATCAGCATCACCCAGCTCGCCGCCGCGCTGCCGGCGCCGCAGCGCTTCGTCGGCCTGCACTTCTTCAACCCGGTGCCGCTGATGGCGCTGGTCGAGGTGATCGGCGGGCTGCAGACCGCCGAGGCCACGCGCGAGCAGGCGCTGGCCTTCGCCCGGCGCATCGGCAAGACGCCGATCGCGGTGAAGAACGCGCCGGGCTTCGTCGTCAACCGCATCCTGGTGCCGATGATCAACGAGGCGGTGTTCGCGCTGCAGGAGGGGCTGGCGAGCGCCGAGGACATCGACGCCGGCATGACGCTGGGCTGCAACCAGCCGATCGGCCCGCTGGCGCTGGCCGACCTGATCGGCCTGGACACGGTGCTGGCCATCATGCAGGTGTTCAGCGAGGGCTTCGACGACCCGAAGTACCGGCCCGCGCCGCTGCTCAAGGAAATGGTCGCGGCCGGCCGCCTGGGCCGCAAGAGCGGCCAGGGCTTCTACCGCTACTGAGCCGCCCGCGCGGGCCCGGTGTGCCGACGATCCAGGCCCTGAGGGTCCACGGCGCCGGCGCGGCGGCCGCGCCGGCGCTGGTCGCGCTCGACGAGGCCGCGCTGCCGCCCGGCGCGGTGACGCTGCGGGTGCGCTACTCGAGCCTGAACTACAAGGACGCGCTCGCGATCACCGGCCGCGGCGCGATCCTGAAGTCCTTTCCGCTGACCGCGGGCATCGACCTGGCCGGCGTCGTCGAGTCCAGCGAGGACCCGGCCTGGCGCCCCGGCGACCCGGTCGTCGTCAACGGCTGGGGCCTGGGCGAGACGCGCGACGGCGGCCTGACGCAGAAGACGCGCGTCGAGGCCGGCTGCCTGCTGCGGCTGCCGCCCGGCTACGGCGCCTACGAGGCGATGGCGGTCGGCACCGCCGGCTACACCGCGGCGCTGTGCGTGCGCGCGTTGCAGCGCCACGGCCTGGTGCCCGGCGACGGCCCGGTGCTCGTGACCGGCGCGAGCGGCGGGGTCGGTGCGCTCGCGGTAGCCCTGCTCGCCGGGCTCGGCCACGAGGTCCACGCGGCCAGCGGCCGGCCCGCGCTGGCCGACACGCTGCGCGGCCTCGGCGCCGCGGCGCTGATCGACCGCGCCCGCCTCGCCGAGCCCGGCCGGGCGCTGCAGAGCGAGTGCTGGGCCGGCGTGGTCGACACCGTCGGCAGCCACACGCTGGCCAATGCCTGCGCGGCGACTCGCTGGCATGGCGCGGTCGCCGCCTGCGGCCTGGCCCAGGGGGCCGACCTCCCGGCCTCGGTGCTGCCCTTCATCCTGCGCGGCGTCACGCTCTACGGCATCAACTGCGTCTACACGCCGAATGCCGAGCGCGCGCAGGCCTGGGCCCTGCTCGCCGAGCGGGTGTCGCCGGCCACGCTGGCGGCCCTGTCGCACACGATCGGCCTGAGCGCGGCGATCGGCGCCGCCGCCGATCTGCTCGACGGCCGGCTGCGAGGGCGCGCGGTCGTCGACGTCGACCGCTAGGCGCCGCGCGTTCAACGGATACTCCGCGGGCCCATGAGCCCGCCCACCGTCAGCCCGAGCCCTGCCGTGTCCCCGCCGGCCGACGCGCCGCTGGCCGCCGTCGTCATCGGCCGCAACGAGGGCGCGCGGCTGATCGCCTGCCTCGAATCGCTGCGCGCCCAGACCGCGCGCATCGTCTACGTCGACTCGGGCTCGAGCGACGGCTCGCCGGAGGCCGCGCGCGGCCTCGGCGCCGAGGTCCTCGCGCTCGACCTGAGCCGGCCCTTCACCGCCGCGCGGGCGCGCAACCTCGGCTGGCGCCGCGCGCTCGAGCGCTGGCCCGACACCGCGCTACTGCAGTTCGTCGACGGCGACTGCGAGCTCGACCCCGGCTGGCTGCCGGCGGCGAGCGCCTTCCTCGCGGCCCATGCCGACGTCGTCGCGGTCTGCGGGCGGCGCCGCGAGCGCCACCCCGAGGCCTCGGTCTACAACCGCCTGTGTGACGAGGAATGGGCCACGCCCATCGGCGAGGCCAAGGCCTGTGGCGGCGACGTGCTGATGCGCGCCGCGCCGCTGGCCGCCGCCGGCGGCTACCGCGACGGCCTGATCGCCGGCGAGGAGCCGGAGCTGTGCGTGCGGCTGCGTCGCGCCGGTGGGCGCATCTGGCGGCTCGACGCCGAGATGACCCGTCACGACGCGGCGATGCGGCGCCTCGGCCAGTGGTGGCAGCGCAGCCGTCGCGCCGGCCATGCCTTCGCCGAGGGCGCGGCGCTGCACGGCGCGCCGCCCGAGCGCCACTGGGTCGCCGAGACGCGCCGCGCGCTGCTGTGGGGCCTGGTGCTGCCGGCGGCCGGCCTGCTCGGACTGGTCTTCGGCGTCACCGCGCTCGCGGTGCTGCTGCTCGCCTACCCCTTGCAGTGGCTGCGGCTGGCACGCCGCGCCGGGCCGCCGTCCGCGACCCTGCCGGACACGGCCGGCTGGCGGCTGCGTCGCGCCGGCTTCAGCGTGCTCGGCAAGTTCGCCGAGGCCGCCGGCGTGCTGACCTACGCGCTGCGCCGGCTGCGCGGCGGGCCGGGCCGGCTGATCGAATACAAGTAGGCGGCGCATCCAGGCGCGCGGGGCGCGCGTAGTGCCAGCGTCCGGGCCGCTCCGCAGCGGCGCCGGGCCTGGCATCACCGACCCCACCGACCTGGAGGAAGACACCATGCGCAAGCCGCTGTCCCTGAGCGCGATTACCGCCACCGGGCTGCTCGCCCTCGCCACCTGGGCGCCGCCGGCCCTGGCCGGGCACACCAACATCGTGCTCGAAGCGCGTCTCGACGGCCGCGAGGAGGTGCGTGCCGACGTGAGCACGCGGGCCCTCGTCGGCGACCCGGACGGCCACGGCGAGGCCTATGTGTTCGGCATCGACGGCGACCCGTTCACGCTGTGCTACGTGCTGACGGTCCACAAGCTCGCCGAGCTCGACCTGCCGCCCGGCGCGCCGCGCATGGCACACATCCACGAGGGCGCGCGCGGCGGCAACGGCCCGGTGGTGGCCAACCTGGCCTGGCCGCAGGGCGGGCAGGCGGGCGACTGCCTGACCGAGGGCGAGGGCGCCGGCACCGCGGGGGTCAAGTTCCCGAGCGGCGAGTCGGGCATCGTGCAGCGCATCCTGAACAACCCGAACGGCTTCTACATCAACGTGCACAACGGCGCCTACCCCGCCGGTGCAGTCCGCGGCCAGCTCAGCGACACCGCGTCGCACTGAGCCGGCACCGGCCGGGCGCTCAGTGGCGCTCGGCCGGGCGTATGGCCGGGTGGCTGAACTCGCGGCCGACGACCGCGCGCGCGTACAGGTAGTTGCGGAGCGCTCGCTCGCTGAGCCGGTCGAGGTCGACCTGCCCGGCCGCGTCGCAGGGGAAGGCCAGCGCGCGACCCTCGGTGAACAGCGAATCGAAGCGCAGCTCGTAGCCGGCGGTCTGGGTGGCGGTGGGCTGCATGGCGGTCTCCACGGGGCGACTGGCGATGAGAAGAAAGTAGGCGCCGGGAGGCCGCCACGCTGTCGGCCAATGACCATCCAAAGCGTCAGATCCTCGGCTGACCGCTTGTATGAAGCGCGCTGACAAGGGCGCGGCCTTGCAAGATCTGGCAGGTTGTCGCCATCCATGGCCTCGGCTAGCCTCCGTCGCGCTCGGGGAGAACCACACAGGACTGGCGATGGCTGATGCAAGACGGCGGGAGGGAGTGCGCGCTCGGGCCGGAGCGGCCCGGAGATGAGTGCGCTCGTGCAGTCGCTATTGCTGGCCGTCGCCGCACTGGCCCTCGTGTTCTCGGGCCCGCTGGCGGCTTACTGGTTCCTGATGCGGCGCAAGCGAGCCGCCCGCGCCGAACGGCGATCGCCGCTGACGCGTAATTTGCTGCGGGCGCCGGGGCAGCTGCTGCGCGAGCAACTCGACGACCGCATGACAGATATGGCGGCCGACTTGGCCACCTTGATGGCCGTGCCGCCGATGGTGGTGGCCTTTCTGTGGATCGATGCGGCGTGGCGCGGGCGCTCTCCGTCGCCGGTCGTGCTCGGGGTCGTCGGGGTGGCACTCGTCGGGGTCATCGGCGTGACGATCGTGCACATGCGGCGGCGCAGCGCCGAGATGGACCGGCTTCGGCTCGGAGTTGATGCCGAACTGGCCGTCGGCCAAGAGCTTGATCAGCTGATGCGACGTGGCGCGGTGGTCTTCCACGACCTGCCGGGCGAGGGCTTCAACATCGACCATGTGGTCGTCGCCTCGCAAGGCGTGTTTGCGGTCGAGACCAAGGGCTATTCGAAGCGCTCGAGCCTGCCGGGCAAGGCGGCGGCGCGGGTCGAGTTCAATGGGCAATGCCTGCGCTTCCCCCACCGACAGACCAGCGCACCGCTGGAGCAAAGCCAGAGGCAGGCCCAGTGGCTGTCGCGCTGGCTGTCGCAGGCCACCGGCGACGCGGTGGCCGTGACCCCGGTCCTGGCGCTGCCGGGCTGGTTTGTCGATCGCAAGGGCGTTGGCACGGTACGCGTCTATAGCGGTTTGGAGCTGGCCAAATTGCTCGACGCGCGCGGCAGGTCCCGTGGTCTGGGGCCGGCGGAGCTCCAGCGCATCGCGCATCAGCTCGAGCAACGCTGTCGGAACGTCAAGCCGAGCTACCGCGACGAAGAGTCCCCCCGAGCCGCGTGAGACGGGGCGACGCTGCCACGCATGAGCCCGCGGGGGACGGTGGCATCGGGCCGCCCGGTGCGCCGGGCGGCAGGCCGATGACCGCGCCCCGCTCGGCGCCGGTGCTCAGGTCCCGGCCGGGGCCTTCAGCGCCTTGAAGCGCTCGACCGCCTCGCGGCGCAGCTGCTTGCGCAGCGCGGCGTCGGCATGGCGGCGCAGCTCGTCGGCGGTCTCGGGCACGAAGGGGGGCACCGGCGCCGGGCGGCGCTCGTCGTCGAGCGCGACCATCGTGAAGAAGCAGCTCACCACGTGGCGGCTGGTGCGGCTGCGGATCTGCTCGGCCATCACGCGCACGCCGACCTCCATCGACGAGGTGCCGGTGTGGTTGACGCTGGCCAGGAAGGTGACCAGCTCGCCGACGTGCACCGGCTCGCGGAACATCACCTGGTCGAGGCTGACCGTCACGCAGTAGCGCGCCGCGTAGCGGCTGGCGCAGGCGTAGGCGACCTGGTCGAGCAGCTTCAGCAGCGTGCCGCCATGCACGTTGCCGGCGAAATTGGCCATGTCCGGCGTCATCAGCACGGTCATCGTCAGGCGGTGCTTGGGGGTGTCCATCGTCTCGTCTCCAGGGGGCGCCGCGATGCTAGTCGACCCCGGCGTGGTGCCAACCTCAGCGCCAGCCGGCCTCGCGCAACAGCGCCTCGAGCCGCTCGGCGATGCGCGCGTAGCCGGTCGCGTTGGCGTGGATCGTGTCCGAGCGCAGCGTCGCGTCCGACAGCACCTCGGCGTACAGGTCGGGCAGCAGCAGCACGCCCTCCTCGCCGGCCAGCTCGGCGTAGAAGGGCGCGTCGCTCAGGCGCCCGAGCGCGGCGCGCAACGCCGCCGGCGCGGGCGTCGCGAGCAGGCCGACATGGGCCGTGTGCGCCTTGGCCGCGCGCAGCAGCGCGCGCAGCGCCGCGACGGTCTGCTCGCGCGGCTGGCCGCGCAGCATGTCGTTGCCGCCGATGCCGACCAGCACTGCGTCGTAGCGCTCGGCCGCCAGCAGCGGCCCGAGCCGCGCCTGCGCGCCGGCCGCGGTGTCGCCGTTGAGACCGGCATTGACGACCGTCCAGCCGCTGCGCGCGGCCAGCTGGGCCGGCCAGGCCTGCTCGGGGGCCGCGCCCTGGCCGAAGGTCAGGCTGTCGCCGAGCGCCAGCACGCGCGCGCCGTCGGGCAGGCGCGTGGCCTTCGGGGCGCGCCGGCCACAGCCGGCCAGCAGGGCGGCGGTGCCGGTCGCGAGCAGCAGGCGGCGGCGGATCGGGTCGGATGCATTCATGAAAATCATGAGCCCAGATTCATGGCCATGGCCCTCGCGGGCGGGGCGGCCGGGTGCCAAGATTCAACCATCGAATCACCCCACAGGCCGCCTCGGCGACCTCAACCTCTTCAGGAGTTCCTCATGGCCCAGTGGATCAAGCCCCAAGCGACCGACCTGCGTTACGGTTTCGAGATCACGATGTACATCTCGAACCGCTGATCGGTTCCCGCCGCCGGCACTGCCGGCGCTCCGCGAAGCCCGCCGCCCGGCGGGCTTCGTCGTTTTCGCCGCCTCGCTACAGTGGCGCATGAGCGCCGTTCCCGATCCGACCGACACCGCCGAGCGCGACCGCTTCTTCGCCCGCCTCGACGCCAGCCTGCGCGAAGGTAGCTGCGTGCGCATCGTGCTCGGCAAGCCGCGCCGCGCCGGGGGCTGCGAGCGCGTCACCGCCCGGCCGCTGATGCTCAAGGGCACGCCGCAGCTGAGCCTGGTGCAGCAGCACCCGACCCGCGAGCTGACCGAGAACTTATCGCTGGATGACGGCGTCGCAAGGGTTTCATCGATGGTGGGCGCTGACTTCGCGCATGCCCACCTGCTGACCCAGACCGAGGACCTGCAGCTCAGCCAGACCAAGCGCGGCCGCTGGCTGCTGCACCGCCGCGCGGCGGTGCGCGAGGCCGCCGCGGCCGGCCACGACCGCGCCAAGCGGCGCCCGCTCGAGCTCGACACGCCCTTCCTGCAGGCGCTCGGCGTGACCGACGCGCCCGGCCGGCTGGTGCCGGCGATGGCGCGCAAGTGGAAGCAGATCAACAAGTTCGTCGAGATCGTCGACCATGCGCTGCACGCCGCCGGGCTGGTCGCGCGCGGCACGCCGGTGCGGGTGCTGGACTTCGGCGCCGGCAAGGGCTACCTGACCTTCGCGGTCCACCACCACCTGAGCCGCACGCTCGGCCTGCTGGCCGAGGTGACCGGCGTCGAGCTGCGCGCCGACTTGGTGGCGCTGTGCCAGGAGGCGGCGCAGCGGCTCGGCCTGGACGGGCTGCGCTTCGAGGAAGGCGACGTCAGCCGGCTCGAGGCAAGACCGGTCGACGTGATGATCGCGCTGCACGCTTGCGACACCGCGACCGACCATGCGCTGCACGCCGGGCTGCGCGCCGGCGCGGCGGTGATCGTCAGCTCGCCGTGCTGCCACAAGCAGCTGCGCCCGCAGCTGTGCTGCCCGGCGCCGCTCAAGGGGCTGCTGCAGCACGGCATCCACCTCGGCCAGCAGGCCGAGATGCTGACCGACAGCCTGCGCGCGCTGCTGCTCGAGGCCGAGGGCTACGAGACCCAGGTGTTCGAGTTCGTCGCGCTCGAGCACACCAGCAAGAACAAGATGATCCTCGCGACGCGGCTGGCGCTCGACGACGCGCAGCGTGCGCGCCGGCGCGCCGAACGGCTCGCGCAGGTGCGCGAGCTCAAGGCCTTCTACGGCGTGCGCGAGCAGTGCCTGGAGACGCTGCTGCAGGCCGACGCGGCGGCCTGAGGCGGCGCCTCAGCGCGCGCCGAAGAAGTGGCGGAACACGTCCGGTTCGGTGACCTCGCGCACCGCCAGGCCGGCGAGCACCTCGCGCAGCGGCTCGGACGGCGTCAGCATCTCGAGCTCGGCGGCCTGGGTCTCGGCCCAGCAGGGCGCACCGTCCTCGTAGAAGCCCGAGTCGGCGCTCGGTTCGTGGCGCACGCCGATGCGCACCAGGCGCTGCGTCAGCGAGTCGGCCAGCGAGGGCAGCTCTTCCCATTCGAGCGTGTCGGTGTGCCAGACCGCGCGTGGCTCGGCGGCGCGGGGGCGGTTCGGGCGGTCGGTGTCCATGGCGGTCTTTCGTGCTGCGTGTAGCAGGATGTGAGCAGCTTATCGGTCGCGCCGGCGAAACCTTGTGCCGATAAAGCGGCAAAGCGGCGGCCAGTTCGGGGCGGTCCGCGCCGGCTAGCATCGGCCGATGCCGCGCCTCGACACCCTCCCGCCCCCCGCCGCGCCGACGGCCGCCGCAAAGGTGCGCGGCGGCCCGGCCGATCCGCAGAAATACGCGGTCGAGGCGCGCGCGAGCCGCATCGACGGCCTCGGCGCCTTCGCCCTCGAGGCGGTGCCGGCGCGCCGCAAGATCGGCGAGATCCGCGGCGAGTCGATCTCGGTGCGCGAGGCGCGCCGGCGCGCGCGCGGCCAGGCGCGCATCATGATCGTCGAGGTGTCCGAGACGCGCGCGGTCGACGCCTCGGCCTCGGCCGACCCGCTGCGCTACACCAACCACTCCTGCGCGCCCAACGCAGTGCTGCGCATCCGCCAGGGCCGCGTCGAGCTCTACGCGATGCGCGACATCGCGCCGGGCGAGGAGATCTGCGCGAACTACGGCGAGAGCCACCACGAAGGCCGGCTGCGCTGCCGCTGCGGCGCGCCGGCGTGTGCCGGGCGCCTCTAGCCGTCCTCCGGTGCGCTCCAGTTTTCCGGGCGGCGGCCGATAAGGCGGTCAGAGTCGCGCCGCCGTTCGCGGACGCACCCCCTGACCATGCCCTCTCTAGCCGATCCCCTGGACAGCGCGCCGCCCGCCGACGGCGCGTCGGACCGCAGCGCCGAGTTGAAGGCGCATGCGGCGCTGGTGCGCCAGGTGGCGTTCCGGCTGCGCCAGCGCCTGCCCGCCGGCACCGACATGGACGAGCTGCTGCAGGCCGGTCTGATCGGCCTGAACGACGCGCTCGAACGCTACCGCGCCGAGCTCGGCGCGAGCTTCGGCACCTACGCGGCACGCCGCATCGAGGGGGCGATGCTCGACGCGCTGCGCGCCGGCGACGAACTGTCGCGCGACGTGCGCGCCCGCCAGCGCGAGATCCGCACCGCGGTGCAGACGCTCGAGCACCGGCTGCTGCGCGCGCCGCGCGCGCAGGAGGTCGCCAACGAGCTCGGCTGGTCGCTGGCCAAGCTCCATCGCCACATGGTCGAGGCCGGCGCCGCGCCGATGCGCGTCGGCGACGCGCCGCTGGCCGACGAGACCGATGCCGAGCCGGCCTGGGCCGAGCCGGTCGACGAGGACGCCGACCCGCAGCGCGATCTGCAGCTCCGCCAGCGCCACCAGGCGCTGAACCGCGCCTTCGACGCGCTGGAGGAGCGCGAGCGCCTGCTGATGGACCTGATCTACGAGCGCGGGCTCGACCAGCGCGATGTCGCCATCACGCTCGGCGTCACGCCCTCGCGCATCTCGCAGATGCATGCGGCCGTGGTCGAGAAACTGCGCCGCCGCCTGCGCGACTGGTAGCGGCGCCGGCGTCCGGCTCCGCGGCGCCACAATCGCCGCCTCCCCCGCCCGTACCGGACCACCGCCATGACCCTGCTGATCCTCGGCCTCGTGCTCTTCCTGGGCACGCACTCGCTGCGCATCGTCGCCGAGCCCTGGCGCACGGCCACGCGCGCGCGGCTCGGCGCGAACGCCTGGAAGGGGCTGTACTCGTTGATCTCGATCGCAGGCTTCGTGCTGATCGTTTGGGGCTATGGGCTGGCGCGCCAGCAGCCGCTCGTGCTGTGGGAGCCGCCGGTCGCGATGCGCCACCTGGCGGCGTTGCTCACGCTGATCGCCTTCGTGATGCTGGCCGCCGCCTACGTGCCGGGCAACGCGATCAAGGCCCGGCTCCGGCATCCGATGGTGCTGGGCGTGAAGGTCTGGGCGTTCGCCCACCTGCTGGCCAACGGGACGCTGGCCGACCTGCTGCTGTTCGGCAGCTTCCTGCTCTGGGCGGTGCTGTGCTTCCGTGCCGCGCGTGGGCGCGACCGCGCGGCCGGCACGCTCTACCCCGCCGGGTCGGCGGGGCGCAGCATCCTGACCGTCGGCGTCGGCCTCGCCGCCTGGGCCGGCTTCGCCTTCTGGGCGCACGGGGCCTGGATCGGCGTGCGGCCGTTCGGATGAGGCGCGGCCTCCCCCGCCCGGGGGGCCCGCGTCGCGGGGGGCCGCGCTCCTTCTTCGGTGCGATGGCCGCGTGGCAGGGTGGCGCCGATCATGGCCGCATCGCCGCCGCCGAGTCCCGCCATGAACGCCACGCCCCGACCGCGCGCCTCGCTGTTCCTCCACCCCGCCGC
>CAYOXW010000085.1:0-10968 GCA_964408005.1 uncultured Methylibium sp. | reverse complement strand
GCCACAGCCGCACCGGCACGCCGGCGGCCGCACTGCCGCTGCTGCTCATCGCCCGCTGCGCGACGACGATGTTGCGGAAATCCTCGGGCGTCTTCAGCCGCGCGTTGATCTGCACCACGCGCTCCTGCTCGCGGGTGCGGATCGCGCCGAGCGGCAGTTCCTGGTTCTCGCTCTTCACCGCCGCGAGCACCTGGTCGACGCCGATGCCCAGCGCCTCCAGCGCGTCGGGGCGCAGGTAGATGTTGATCTCGCGCTCGAGGCCGCCGACCACGCTGACCGAGCCGACGCCGCGCACGTTCTCGAGCCGCTTGCGCAGCACTTGGTCGGCCCAGGTCGTCAGCTCCTGCGTGCCGCGCCGGCCGTCCTCCGACAGCACCGCGACGTTGAACACCGGCTGGCTGGCCGGGTCGAAGCGCGAGATGCGCGGCTCCTCGACCTCGTCGCGCAGCAGCGGGCGGATCAGCGCGACCTTCTCGCGCACGTCCTCGGCGGCCTTGCGGCCGTCGACGTCGAGATTGAACTCGATGATGACGATCGACTGGCCCTCATAGGAGCGCGAGTACAGGCTGTTGATGCCGGCGACGGTGTTGACCGCCTCCTCGACCTTCTTCGTGACCTCGCTCTCGACGATCTCGGGCGAGGCGCCCGGGTACTCCATCTGCACCACCACGGTGGGCAGGTCGATGTTCGGGAACTGGTCGACCGCGAGGCGCTGGTAGCTGAACAGGCCCAGCACCACGAAGGCGAGCATCGCCATCGTGGCCATCACCGGGTTGGCGATCGAGACGCGCGTGAACCACATGGCGCCGGGGCCTCAGCGCGTCGTGGCGAGCGGCGCGACGCCGGCCGCCGCCGCGGCGCTGCCGGCCGCGCTGCCCGCCAGGTGCAGCCGCGTGCCCTCGCGCACCGTGCCGACGCTGCCGCGCAGCACCGTTGCACCGTCGGCCAGCCCGGCCGTGACCTCGACCAGCGGCTCGCCGCTGCCGGCCTCGCCGCGCAGCCCGAGCTGCAGCGGCCGGGCGACCGCGTGGCCCGCCTCGAGCGCCAGCGCATAGGGTCGGGCCTGGTCGATGCGCACCGCGCTGACCGGGACCGCCAGCGCGGTGCGGCGATCGAGCTCGATGCGGCCCTGGGCGAACAGGCCCTGGCGCAGCCCCGGCAGCGGGTCGACCGCCAGGTAGACCGGCACCGCGCGGGTGCCGGCCTGGGCGCTCGGGTTGATGCGCGCGACCCGCGCCGTCACCGGCTGCGCGAAGCCCTCGACGCGCAGCTGCGCGAGCGCGCCGATCTTGAGTTCTGCGATGTCGGACGCCGGCAGCGCCGCCTCGATCTCGAGCGCCGACAGGTCGACGATCTCGAGCAGCTTCGCGTCGATGGGGACGCGCTCGCCCGGCTGCGCGAGCCGCTGCGAGACGATGCCGGCGATCGGCGCGCGCAGCGCCGTGTCGTCGAGCGCCTTGCGCGCCAGGTCGGCGGCGGCGTTGGCGGCCTGCAGCGCCGCGCGCGCGGCGGCGGCGTTGGAGACCGAGGTGTCGAGCGCGTTCTGCGAGATGAAGCCCTGGCCGACCAGCGCGCGGTTGTTCTCGAGCGCGCGCTCGGCAATGTCGAGCTGGGCCTGCGCCGACATCGCCTGCTGGCGCGCCTGGCGCAGCCGCAGCGCGTACTCGGTCGCGTCGAGCCGGCCGAGCAGCTGGCCGGCGGCGACGCGGTCGCCCTCGCGCACGTCGATGCGCGCCACCTCGGCGGCCACGCGCGCCTTGACCGTCGACCAGTTCACCGCCTTCAGCGCCCCGGTCACCTCGATCGTGCGCAGCAGCTCGCGCGGCGTGGCGACGGCGACGTCCCCCGGCGCGAGCTCGAGCGTCGGCACGAGCGCGGCGGCGGGAGCGGGCGCGGGCGAGCGCGCGCGCAGCGCCAGGGCCGCGACCAGCGCGAGCAGCGCCAGGGCCGCGCCGCCGACGAACAGCGTGCGGCGCCTCACCGAGAAGCTCCTCGGGTCGGACGTTTCGCTTCGCAGGCGGTGGTGGCAGTGATGGCGGGCAGCGGTTCGCGAGGGCACAGGCCGTTGAGCGCCAGGTCGAGCTGCACCGTGATCAGCTTGTGCGGGTCGATCAGCTTTTCCATCATCGGGCAGGCGCCGATCGAGTTCTTGTGCAGCATGATGAACAGCACCGGCGCCATCAGCGCGTGCACCGCCTCGCGCACCGGCACCGGGCGGAATTCGCCCCGATCGATGCCGCGCTGCACGACGCTGGCGAGCATGCGCTCGGCCGGCTCGATGACCTCCTCGAGGTAGAACTGCGCGATGTCGGGGAAGTTGCGCACCTCGGCGACGACGATCTTGCAGATGCCCGAGGCCTTGGTCTCGCCGATGCGGCGCCACCATTCGCGCACCAGGTAGGGCAACAGCTCGGTGGTCGGGCCCTCGAAGCCGCGTACGATGTCGACACCCTCGGCGATCTCGGTCGAGATGTTGTCGCGGATCACCGCCTTCAGCAGCTCTTCCTTGCTCGGGTAGTAGAGATAGAGCGTGCCCTTGGAGACGCCGGCGCGTGCCGCCACCTCCTCGGAGCGGGTCGCGGCGAAGCCCTTCTCGACGAAGAGCTCGAGCGCCGCGTCCAGCAACTCCTGCGGACGGGCCTCCTTGCGTCGCTGGCGCGGCGTGGTGCTGGGAAGGGGATCGGTGAGGGCCATGATTTACTGACTGATTGGTCAGTAATGTAGCGTTCGAGCGCATGCCGGTCAAACCGTGGGGTCGGCTCCGCGCGGTCGCGGCGCCATCTTCCCCCCCTCGGCCGCGCCCGGGCCGCTGCCTAGAATCGCGCCCCATGAAACGCCCCCGCTGGCTGCTGCCGGTCGTCGTCGTGCTCGTCGTGCTGGCCGGCGTCGCTGTCTGGTGGCAGGGGCGCGACGGCGGCGAGGCCCCGCCCTACCGCAGCGCGCTCGTCGAGCAGGGGCCGCTGCAGGCGGTGGTGGCCGCGGCCGGCACGGTCAGCCCGGTGCGCCAGGTCAGCGTCGGCAGCCAGGTCTCGGGCCAGATCAAGGAGCTGCATGCCGACTTCAACACCGAGGTCAAGCGGGGCCAGCTGATCGCCCGCATCGACCCCGAGAGCATCGGCCACCGCGTGCGGCAGGCCCAGGCCGACGTCGACGCGGCGCGTGCCCAGGCGCTGCAGCAGCAGGCCAACGTCGGGGCGGCGCAGGCGGCGCTGGCGCGCGCGCGGCTCGACGCCGCGAACGCCGCGCGCGAGCTGGCGCGTCAGCAGGCGCTGCTCGAGCAGGGCTTCATCTCGCCGGGGGCCTTCGACACCGTCAGCAACCTCGCCGGCACGCTGGCCGAGCAGGTCAAGGTGGCCGAGGCCCAGCTCGAGGTCGCGCGGGCGCAGGCCGCCAGCGCGCGCGCCAGCATCGGCCAGCGCGAGGCGGTGCTGGCCCAGGCCAGGGTCGATCTCGACCGCACCGAGATCCGCTCGCCGGTCGACGGCGTGGTGATCAAGCGCAGCGTCGACGTCGGCCAGACCGTCGCGGCCAGCCTGCAGGCGCCGGAGCTCTTCCTCATCGCGCGCGACCTCGCGGACCTGCAGGTCGAGGTCGCGATCGACGAGGCCGACATCGGCCGCGTGCGCGAGGGCCAGCCGGCCAGCTTCAGCGTCGACGCCTTCCCCTCGCGCAGCTTCGAGGGCCGCGTGGCGGCGGTGCGCAAGGCCGCGCTGAACACCAACAACGTCGTGACCTACACGGTCGTCGTCGCGTTCGACGCGGCGCGCTCGGGGCCGCGCGCCGCGCTGCTGCCGGGCATGACCGCGAACGTGCGCATCGTCACCGACGCGCGCGACGCCGTCGTCAAGCTGCCCAATGCCGCGCTGCGCGTGCGCCTGCCCGGCCTCGCCGAGGCGGCGGGCAGTGGCGCCGGCGCGGCCAGTGCCGCGGCGCCGCGCAGGCCCGCGTCGGGTGCTCACGGCGGCGCCGAGCGCGGCGCGCGCGGGCGCGTCTATGTGCTCGACGCGGACGGCCGGCCGCAGGCGGTGGCGCTGCGGCTGGGCATCAGCGACGGCAGCATGACCGAGGTGCTCGACGGCGCGCTGCAGCCGGGCCAGCGGGTCGTGACCGGCACTGCCGCCGCCGCGTCGGCGACCCGCGCGCCCCTGGGCGCGGGGCCGCGACCGCCGTTCTGAGCGAGACCGCGCGATGGCGTTGATCGAGGTCCGCGACCTGGTCAAGACCTACCGCATGGGCGCGACCCACGAGGGCGGCGCCAACGAGGTGCAGGCGCTGCGCGGCGTCTCGCTCGACATCGAGGCCGGCGAGTTCGTCGCGATCATGGGCGCCTCCGGCTCGGGCAAGAGCACGCTGATGAACATCATCGGTTGCCTGGACCGCCCGAGCGCGGGCCACTACCGGTTCGCCGGCGAGGCGGTCGAGTCGCTCGACGGCGACGCGCTGGCGGCGATCCGCAACCGCCGCATCGGCTTCGTGTTCCAGCAGTTCAACCTGCTGCCGCGCACCAGCGCGCTCGAGAACGTCGAGCTGCCGCTGGTCTACGCCGGCGTCGCGCCGAAGGAGCGGCGCGCGCGCGCGCTGGCCTGCCTCGAGCAGGTCGGCCTGGCCGGGCGCGCCGGGCACACGCCGGCCGAGCTCTCGGGCGGCCAGCAGCAGCGCGTCGCGATCGCGCGCGCGCTGATCAACCGCCCGCAGATGATCCTGGCCGACGAGCCGACCGGCGCGCTCGACAGCGCCACCTCGGACGAGGTGATGCACCTGCTGGCCGGCCTGAACGCCGCCGGCATCACGGTGATGCTGGTCACGCACGAGCACGACATCGCGGCCTGGGCGCGCCGGCGCATCGTGTTCCGCGACGGCCGCGTCGTCGAGGACGCGCCGCAGCCGGCGCACGCCGCATGAGCGCGCCGGCCGCGCCGCGCTTGGCATGAGCCTGCTCGCCGCCCTGCGCTCCGCGTGGCGCGCGCTGGCCGCGAACTGGCTGCGCAGCGTGCTGACGATGCTCGGCATCATCATCGGCGTGGCCGCGGTGATCACCACCATCGCGATCGGCAGCGGCGCGCAGCAGCGCGTGGCCGAGCAGATCAAGGGGCTGGGCTCCAACATCATGCTGGTGCTGCCCGGCACCCAGACCGCCGGCGGCGTGCGCCTGGGCGCGCAGACCGGCCAGGCGCTGACCGAGGACGACGCCGAGGCGATCGCGCGCGAGGTCGCCGAGGTGCAGGTGGCCGCGCCGACGCTGCGCACCGGCGTGCAGGTGGTCGCCGCCAACGCCAACTGGGCGACCTCGGCGCTGGGCATCACGCCCGACTACCTGGAGGCGCGCGAGTGGCCGGTCGCCCAGGGCCGCAACTTCGAGCCCGGCGAGGTGGCCGGCTCCGGCAAGGTGGCGCTGGTCGGCGCGACGGTGGCGCAGCAGCTCTTCGGCGACGCCGACCCGATCGACCAGGTGATCCGCGTCAAGAAGCTGCCGCTGACCATCGTCGGCGTGCTCGCGCCCAAGGGCCAGAACAGCCTCGGCCAGGACCAGGACGACACCGTGATGGTGCCGATCTCCACCTTCCGCAACCGCATCCAGGGCCAGGCCGGTGGGCGGCTCAAGCGCGTCGGTGCGATCAACGTCAAGGTGCGCGAGGGCGACAGCATGGCGCTGGCCGAGGAGGGCATCCGCGAGCTGCTGCGCCAGCGCCACCGCCTGCAGCCGGGCGCCGACGACGACTTCAGCGTGCGCAACCTCACCGAGCTGCTGCAGGCCCAGGAGGCCGCCAGCCGCGTGCTCGCGCTGCTGCTGGCCGCCGTGGCCGGCGTGAGCCTGGTGGTCGGCGGCATCGGCATCATGAACATCATGCTGGTCAGCGTGACCGAGCGCACCCGCGAGATCGGCCTGCGCATGGCGGTGGGCGCGAGGAGCCGCGACATCCTGGCGCAGTTCCTGATCGAGGCGGTGACGCTGAGCCTGGTGGGCGGCGCGATCGGCATCGCGCTGGGCGTGCTGGCCAGCTGGGCGGTCGCGACCTTCGCCGGCTGGCAGGTCGCGGTGCAGCCGGCCGCGATCGGGCTGGCGGTGTGCTTCTCGGCGGCGGTCGGCGTGTTCTTCGGCTGGTATCCGGCCAAGCGGGCGGCGGGCTTGTTGCCGATCGAGGCGTTGCGGCATGAGTAGCGCGTGTGTTTCAGGCAGCCGGTATCGCCGGATTCGACCGGCATCGCTCGCAGTTGTTTGTCGGCGAGATCGGCATCGGCAGCTTTTTAGGCGGCCTAATGCACCGCATGCACAGGAGAACCAGGCCGGCGATCATCGCCGCATGAACCCGTTGAGGCCGAGCTTTGCCGGCGGCGCTGTTCGGCCTATTTAGCGGAAGGCGACATCCGTTCAAACTGCGCCATTCGGCAATCGCAAGAAGAGAGGGAAGAGTAGATGTTCACGCCAATCACCTCGCGCAGGCTCAGCGTCGGTTCTGTGTACAAGCTTTGGTTCATTGGACTGTGCGCGTCCATGGTGCCCCTAGGGATCTTGTTTGGCGTTCTAGCCCTGTTCGGGCTTAACACCGTCACATGGAATCAGCAACCGCTTCACGGTATCGCTGGCCTTGCTGGTGGCCCGCTCATTGGCATCTTCTTGGCACTCGTTCTCACGGCATTTCTTGGCTCTGCTGCAGCACTGGGCCTGTGGCTATATTCAAAGTTCCAGCCGCTCACACTGCTGATCAAAAATGACGCCTAGCCCTTCCATCGAGCGGACCAACTCCGGGCTACGCCCTGCATTGGTCGCTCGTGTCAAACGGTAGGCATCGCATGCCTGGGCTGATCCGCACCCGCTGACGCCTGCAGCCTGGTGCCGTCACACCGCCCCGCTAACATCCCCGCCTTTGGCAGGGGGAGCCTCGCTTGGACGGTGTGACGTGGGTCTTGCTGCTGAAGGCGGCCGTGCTGGGCCTCGTCGAGGGCATCACCGAGTTCCTGCCGATCTCCAGCACCGGGCACCTGATCCTGGCGGGCGCGCTGCTGGACTTCGATGGCGCACACGCCAAGGTGTTCGAGATCGCGATCCAGACCGGCGCGATGTTCGCGGTGGTCTGGCAGTACCGCGAGCGGCTAGTCCGTACCGTCGCAGGCCTCGGGTACGACCCGGTGGCGCGACGCTTCGCGGCCAATGTGGCGATCGCCTTTGCGCCGGCGGTGGTGTTCGGCCTGCTGCTCGGCGGCTGGATCAAGGCCCACCTGTTCCACCCGGTGCCGGTGGCCGCGGCGCTGGTGGTCGGCGGCGTGGCCATCCTGTGGATCGAGCGGCGCCACAAGCGGCTGTACGGCGAGCGCGACCTGGAGGGCGGCCGCGTCGCGCGCGTCGAGACGGTGGACGACATGCGCGCGCTCGACGCGCTGCAGGTCGGCCTGCTGCAATGCCTGGCGCTGTTCCCGGGCACGAGCCGTTCGGGCGCCACGATCATCGGCGCGCTGCTGCTGGGCTTCTCGCGCAAGGCCTCGACCGAGTTCAGCTTCTACCTCGGCATCCCGACGCTGATGGGCGCGGGCGCCTGGTCGGTGTGGAAGCAGCGCGAGCTGCTGCGCTGGGAGGACCTGCCGGTGTTCGCGGTCGGCACGGTGGTCGCGTTCGCGAGCGCGCTGCTGTGCATCCGCTGGCTGATCCGCTACGTGTCCACGCATGACTTCGTGCCGTTCGCGTGGTACCGCATCGTCTTCGGCGGCGTGATCCTGCTCGGCGCCTGGGCCGGGCTCGGGGACTGGAAGCCCTAGGACGGAAGCGGCCCTAGGCGACCAGCCAGCCGGCGAAACGTTGCCAGGCGGGCGTTCCCGACAGCCACAACCGCAGCGGCCAGGACAGCGCGATCAGCAGCGCGCCGAGTGCGAAGGCGCGGTGCAGGCGGCGGTGCACCAGCGTGTCGGTGGCGACGCAGGCGGCGAGGATCGCGACGATGGCGGCGATCGTCCCCACCAGCCCGCCGGGGAGGCCGAGCCGGAAGATCGCCGCGCCCAGCATGCCGATGCTGGCCAGCGTCATCATGCGGCGGTGGATGTC
Source organism: uncultured Methylibium sp. (assembly GCA_964408005.1). Classification (GTDB taxonomy): domain Bacteria; phylum Pseudomonadota; class Gammaproteobacteria; order Burkholderiales; family Burkholderiaceae_C; genus Methylibium. The sequence goes on along the minus strand of CAYOXW010000085.1, from coordinate 2,933 downwards.
GGGGCGGTGGCGCCAGCCAAGGCCGAGGCCGACGCAGACGGCGAACACGAGCATGTCCCCCAGCGGCACCGCCAGGAAGGGCAGCGGCGGACCGGGCATGCGCTCGAGCCGGGCGGCCTCGATCGCGGTGTGCGTGCCGATCAGCAGCACCAGCGCGGCCAGGGCCAGACCCAGCAGGCCGATGCGCCGGTGCAGCGCGACGCGGTGCGCCGCGATCAGCGTGGCCTGCAGCACGTAGAGCGCGAACCACAGCGTCATCACGACGCCGTGCACATGCACCAGGGGCGGCAGCGCGGGGGTGCCGAACCAGGCCTTCAGGTACCAGCTGCGCGCGAAGCCCGCGAACACGAGGATCGCCGCGCCGACGGCGATGAGGGTGAAGAGGCGGGGAGTGCGGGCGGTCGAGGTCATGGCGGGCCCATCGGTGCGGACGGCGCGGATGATGCGTCGCGGCCGCGCATCGCGCCACCCCCTCGGTGTCAGCGCCGGACGAACACGAGATCCCAGACGCCGTGGCCGAGCTTCAGGCCACGGTGCTCGAACTTGGTCAGCGGCCGGTAGTCGGGCCGCGGCGCGTAGCCGGGCGCGGTGTTGGCGAGCGCCGGCTCGGCCGACAGCACCTCCAGCATCTGCTCGGCATAGGGCTGCCAGTCGGTCGCGAAGTGCAGCGTCGCGCCCGGCGCGAGCCGCGTCACCAGCTTGGCGACGAAGGGCGGCTGCACCAAGCGGCGCTTGTGGTGCTTCTTCTTGTGCCAGGGGTCGGGGAAGTAGAGGTGGATGCCGGCCAGCGAGCCGGGCTCGACCATGTGCTCGAGCACCTCGACCGCGTCGTGCTGCACGAGGCGCAGGTTCGTCAGGCCCTGTTCGCCGATGTGCTTGAGCAGCGCGCCGACGCCCGGCGCATGGACCTCGCAGCCGATGAAGTCGACCTCGGGCCGCGCGGCGGCGATCTGCGCGGTGGCGCCGCCCATGCCGAAGCCGATCTCGAGGATGCGCGGCGCGCGGCGGCCGAACAGCGCGTCCCAGTCGGGCGGGGTGGGCTGGTAGGGCAGCAGGTAGCGCGGGCCGAGTTCGGCGAGCGCGCGGGCCTGGCCCGGTCCGATGCGGCCGGCGCGCAGCACGAAGCTGCGGATCGGGCGGTGCGGGGGGGCGGGCGGGGTCGGTTCGTCGGGGCTCATGGGGGGGACTTCAGGCGCGTGAACAGCAGGTGCTCGCAGCCGGGCACGAGGCAGTCGAGGCAGCGCAGCCGCAGCGGCCGTGCCGGGTCGTCCGGCACCGGCGCGAGGCCCAGCGGCGTGGCCAGCGCGGCGAGCGCGGCGCGGGTGCGCTGTTCGCCCTCGCCGTAGACCACGCCGTAGGCGATGCCGGCGCGCTGCAGCGCGGCGCGCAGCCGCGCGTCCACCGGCGCGCGCGCGTGGGCGCCGTCGCGCTGCAGGCCATCGGCCAGCCAGGGCAGGTCCAGGCCGGTGACGAGCGTCATGGCGCAGGCGCGCTGCCGTGCGAGCGCGGCGTCGTAGAGCGCGGTGTCGCCGAACACGTAGTCGCTGTAGACGGCGGTCATCAGCGGCGTCGTGTCGGCCAGCACGATGCTGCCGTCGGCCGCGGCGAGCCCGATGCGGCGCCATTGCTCGTCGGCGATCGCGGCCTGCTCGTCGATGCGCGGCGTGCGGCCCGTGTGCGCGCAGAACTCGCGCAGGTACTCGAGCACCGCGGTGGCGCGCAGCCCGCGCGCGCGCAGCGCCTCGGCCAGCGCGAGCACGAGGTCGGACTTGCCGGTGCTCTCGGCACCGAGCAGGGCGATCACCGGGCCGGGCGTGCTCATCGCGCCGCCTCCAGCCGCTGCGCCCAGGCGCGCCAGCCGGCCAGCGCGAGCAGCGCGAACAGCGCGTACAGCCCGACGGTGAGCCACAGGGACTTGTAGGCGAACAGCCCGAGCGCGACCACGTTGACGACGACCCAGGCCGGCCAGTTCTCGACGCACTTGCGGCCGAGCAGCACGGTGGCGACGATGCTGCCCGCGGTCGGGAAGGCGTCCCACCAGGGCACGTCGGTGTCGGTGCCGTGGCGCAGCGCGAGCGCGATTGCCGGCCACAGCAGCGCCAGCGCGGCCAGCGTCGCCCAGCGCCCGCGGGCCGACAGCCGGTGCACCGTCAGCGCGCGGCCGTCGGCCTGGTGGCCGTGCAGCCACTGCCACCAGCCCCACAGCGCGACCGCGACGAACAGGCCCTGCAGCGCCGCGTCGCCATAGAGCCGGGCGTCCCAGAACACCAGCGCATAGAGCAGCGAGCTGGCGATCGCGAGCGGCCAGGCCAGCGGGTTGACGCGCAGGTTGCACCACACCATCCACACGCCCAGCAGCGCGCCGGCGAGCTCGGCACGGCTCGCGACGACGGGGCCGAGGGTCAGAGCGGGGGCGTTCAGCAGCGCGGCGAGCGAGGCGAGCATGCGGGGCGGCCCGCCACGCGGGCGGGCGAGGGCATCAGCGCCGCGGCGCGATCTGCACGAAGATCTCGTCGGGCTTGACCATGCCGAGCTCGAAGCGGGCGCGCTCCTCGACGATCTCGAGGCCTTCCTTCAGGTCGCGCACCTCGGCGGCGAGCCGCTCGTTGCGCTGGCGCGCCGCGTCGTTCTCGGCCTGCTGGGCGGCCAGCAGGCGGCCGAGCTCGACGACGCGCCCCATGCCGTTCGAGCCGAACCACAGCTGCGCCTGCACCAGCAGCAGCGCGGCGGCCAGAGCGAGCGTGACGAGGCGCATCGCGGCCCGGCGGAGCTCAGCGCAGGTTGTAGAAGGCCTTGCGGCCCGGGTACTGCGCGACGTCGCCGAGGTCCTCCTCGATGCGCAGCAGCTGGTTGTACTTGGCGATGCGGTCGCTGCGGCTGAGCGAGCCGGTCTTGATCTGGCCGGCGTTGGTGCCCACCGCGATGTCGGCGAT